>NZ_CP006568.1:3600000-3904380 GCF_000517405.1 Candidatus Sodalis pierantonius str. SOPE
ACGGTGGCGATACCGTTACCGCGCAATTTGCGCCGATCTTCCTCGGACAACGTCAGCAGATCGACCCCGCGATAGCGCAATTCACCGCTGGCCTGGGCATTGGGCGGCAGCAGGGTCAACATGGCGCTGACCAGGGTGGATTTTCCGGAACCGCTTTCGCCCACCAGCCCCAGCACTTCACCTTTATTAAGCGACAGGCTGATATTGCGCACCGCCTGTAGCGGCCCACGGGGAGAGGCGTAGCTGACGGTTAACTGATTGATATCGAGCAGCGTCATGGGCGATCGTCTCCGGTGTGGCTATGGGTGCGTGGATCCAGCGCGTCGCCGAGAAAGGTGAATCCCAAGGTGGCGAGAACGATCGGCATGCCGGCGGCAATAACCATATGCGGCGCCTGGCGGATATAAGAGTAGCCATCGTTGAGCACCGTGCCCCAGCTGGCGTCCGGCGGCTGAATCCCTTGTCCGAGGAAGCTCAGACCCGACTCGATGGCGATAACCGCGGGGATATCCATCGCCACCATGACCAGTAGTGTGCCGGTCAAATTGGGAATCAGATGCCGAACGACGACGCTGACCGGCGACGCGCCCATGGCCCGGGCCGCGACAATATACTCCATGCGCTTAAGTACCCGCGTTTGGCTGCGCACCACCCGGAAATAGCCCGGCACCATGAAGGTAATAATGATAAGAATTAAGAATAATGGTGGCTAGACTGGAGCCGGCCTGCGTCACCACCGCCAGGGCGAACAAAATCATGGGAATCGACATCAGCGAATCACACAACAGCATCAACAGCGTGTCGAGCTGGTGCGGCCCGTAGCCGGCCACCAGCCCCAGCAGCGATCCCAGCAGCAGTGCCCCGCCCGTGCCGGCAAAAGCGACCATCATCGCGATACGCGTACCGTAAATCAGCCGCGACAAAATATCGCGACCCAGCTGATCATTCCCCAGCCAATACTCCATGCTTGGTCCTTTAAGCCGCAGGACCGCTTTGATGGCGATGGGATTGTGCGGCGCTAGCCAGGGCGCGAATAACACGCACAGCATTAACGCGAAGACGCAAATCAAGGCGAAGCGGCCGATCCCGGTCGACCAGACCTGCCGCAGCACCCGATAGAGGCCCATGCGCGGCGGCGTGGCAGCGTTCTGTGCCGGGGAGCCGGCGACCGGCGTTGACAGTTCTATCATCACAGCTCCTGACGCACGCGCGGATCGAGGCAGGTATTAATGACATCGGCGATGAAGTTAGCCAAAACATACAGGCCGGACGTTACCACCACCGTCCCCATCACCACCGGAAAATTGCGGGAAATCACCGAATCAAACGCCAATTTTCCGAGCCCCGGACGGGCAAAGACAATCTCCGTCAGCGTCGCCCCCGAAAGCAGCGAGCCGATGCCGACTCCCAGTACCGATACCACCGGGACCACCGCAATCGGCAGCGCGTAGCGCAGGGCGATCAGCCGATCGAGCATACCGAAAGCGCGGAAAGTGCGAATATGATTTTCCTTCAGAACCTCCAGCATGGAGACGCGCACCAGGCGGGAAAGATAACCGATCCAGCCCAACGCTACCGTCAGCGACGGCAGCACCAGCGCGTGGAGCTGCGAAGCCACATCGCCGCGATGCCCGGCGCCGATAGCGGGAAACCACTTCAGGGTCACCGAGAAAATCAACAAGGCATAAATAGCCACCACGAAGGCCGGCAGCGCGATAACGCTGATAGACAGCACGCCGATAATACGGCCGGCCCAGCTGTTCTGGCCCAGCGCCGCCCAGCAGCCGAGCGCCATTGCCCAGCCGATGGCGCACAGCGCGCGCCAGCACCAACGTGTTGGGCAGGGCGCGGGTGATGAGTTGTGCTACCGGCCGGTGGGTCAGCACATCTTTACCCAAATCGCCGTACACCACTCTGGCAAGGAAACGGCCGATCTGCACCTGTGCCGGCTGGTCCAATCCTATGGTGACGCGCAAAGCCTGTTTTTGCGCCTCGCTGGCGCGCGGACCCAACGCTACCGATGCGGGATCGCCGGGCACCAGGAACACCAGGCAAAACAACAGAGAAACGGCCACCAACATAACCGACGCCGCCAAAAGCAGCCGGCGAAGCAGATAAATGAGCATAGATGCAACCTGTAAAGTATCGGCGGTGGAACGCCGGCCAGGACCGAAACCGCCGGAATGCGGTTGGAAACGGTTATGAGCTTGCCAGTCTTTGTTGGCGATAAACGTCGCGTTTGCGACCTTATCGGTGAGAAATGCGACATATAAGAATGCCGTATGTCGCGCGGCGCCGCCGCTGTGAGAAAGGATGACCGGACGCAGCCAGACGCTCAGGACCCGGCCGTATAATCCCACGTCGGCGTACGCTCTGGCGCACGCCGTTAGGTCTTTTGTCCGGGCTCGGGTGACAAATGGGCCGCGCTAGGCGCGCGCCGGGCAGGAACGTTGACCGAGGGCAGCAAAAGGAGGCGCCGTAGAAATCCGGCGCATACTGCGGCCGTAGCCCCGGTTCACCCTCATTGATAGCGCCGAGGGTAAGCGCCACCGACCATACCGCCGCCGCATCGGGCGAGGGCGCGGCGAAGCTTACCTGGCTGCCGTTGACCCAGGTGGCAGGCAGGCCATTGAGCGGCGCGCGCAGCACAAACTGAGACCAGCGCCGATCGGCGCGACGCCAGATGACCCCCGCCTCGCCGACCCGCTCTTCCGCTACCCGCACCAAGCCGAGTTCGGCCAAGACCGAATCATAGAATTGCTGCATGCGCGTCAGGTCCCGCACGCCAAGCTGAATATGGCTGAACATGAGTCTCCCCCTCATGTGACTCGTGCCTTAACTATAGCCAGCGCGCCGCGATTCGTGGCGGCGCCAGCGACATCAGTTATAGCCTCCCAGACACAGCTTCATTTATACAGCGCGTTGGCGGCTTGCCTATTTCCACCGCCTCTTCGTCTGCCACTCTTCGGCGCTGAAATAGTCTTGTTACCGCCGGGCAGATTAAATTTCGGGCGACATCGGCGCTGCGAAGCATTGTGTCATGGCGTGCCGAACCCCTCAGCGGCAACGGCGGCCGGCTAACGCTTCACGGGAATAGTGCCGGTGTCACCCGCCTCTTGCCTTACCTCGCCGCGCGTCCATCTGAATAGCGCAGGGGAAGCCCCAAAGCAGCGCCCGTGAACGGGGGGAATATCCGCCGTCGCCGTCGCCTGTTTTGCCCCATGCAGGCATTTTCACCGCAAATAGTACGGCGTCCTAATAGACGTTTTACCCTTCCTGACGGCGGTCGCGGTGCGCTTTATAACGCCAGCGGTAACGGCGGCAAGCAAACCGATGCCGTTAACCCGATAGAATTAGGTCGACGACAGGATATCAGGGGATATTTCATGGCCGAATTTCGCCGTTTTCATCTCATATCCATTCATATCCATCCATAAGTAAGCGTAGACCCTGACCGCTTTAATTATTGCCTGAAAAGAAGCAATTTTGCGAGCTATTTTTGCTCCTTTTGCCACCGCGCGAGCAAAGGGATGGCACCCGCCGGACGCCGTTGTCGCGCCAATAGATTATAAAATCTACAATTAGTTGATTTTAATGATAAAAATAACATAATTCTTTGCTAAATTTAGATTTTTAGCGAAAAAGATAAAAACAAAATAATTAGTAATTACAACTAGTTAACTGAATTACGCTAAGTCGACTTAAGGCGTACTGAAGGTTTTTTTATCTTTTTTGTGAGTTCTTAATTTGCGATTATTTTTTTTAGCTCGATTTTTGCGTGAACTACTGCAACGAAACCGGCACAATGTTTCATCTAAAAAA
Organism: Candidatus Sodalis pierantonius str. SOPE; assembly: GCF_000517405.1. Classification (NCBI taxonomy): domain Bacteria; kingdom Pseudomonadati; phylum Pseudomonadota; class Gammaproteobacteria; order Enterobacterales; family Bruguierivoracaceae; genus Sodalis; species Candidatus Sodalis pierantonii. The sequence continues at coordinate 3,603,823 of NZ_CP006568.1, forward strand.
AATTCTAAAAATCCCTTTCCTACAACATGTTGCAGCCTTCATATCTGTAAATTCCGGTAAAGATTAGTAGGATATTAATATACATTATCACTAATAAAACATAAAAAGATATATTTGCCATTATATTTTCATAATATATGCGCCTTTTTCTTATAGTCATATTTCAAATTTAAAAAAACTTCGATAAACTGCTCGGGCAGTCAGTAATGAAGCAGGGGGTCCGATCATACTCCGATTGGGCATTAATAATAACCTGGAAGTAACCCATACTCTTCTGTCTCCAGGGTGCCCCTATTTAATGGAGGTTGAGAGAATTTCAATATTTTTGTTAATAAAATGTATTTCTTGTTAGCGTAAGCTGACAACATTGCTTGTTTAGAATATTTCCCAGCGTCGTCGATTCTGCTTAAGTGTAATATTTACTTGGTGCCATTAAAAGCATCTGTAATACTAAACGGAAATCTAATGTGCTTTGGGAATAACTGATAGCGAATAAATAACATATAGAGATTAGAACATGGATAAATCAACCGATATTTCAGTAATGGTAGAGTCCCTATCGCGTATCTATCACCGCCTGAGAAAAGAAGTGAATGGTCAGCTGGTGAACGAAGGCCTCTCGATGTCGAAAATGAAAATTCTGCATCTGATTACTACCGGCAAAACCAGCGCCACCGATATCAAAAACTATATGGGCTTCTCATCCCGTACCGTGGTCACCGTGCTTGATGCATTGGAAAAAGAGGAGATGCTGCAACGCCAGCAAAGCCCTACCGATCGCCGGGTGAAGTATGTCTATATCACGGAAAAAGGTCGTGAGAAATTGCGTATCGCCGAACAGACCCACAAAGTCATTCTGGATCGCATGTTTGCTCCGTTATCCAAGATGCAGTTAGAGAAATTCAGCGAAGTCTGCAATGTACTTGAAGCTCAGCAAAAATAGCACGGCTTATGATGTTATATCAGCATTGAAATCCGCAGTAAAAAAAGGGCCGGACAGTTGTAGTCATTTATCGTGACCGGACTGACGGGTCGGACGGCTATTCCGGCTACCAGATAATAGACACTTTATCGCGATTTTTAATACTCAAAGGTGGTTTTTTTTACTGGTGGATTTTTGCAGATAAATATCTAAAACGTTCAAAAAAGGAGGTCACGGGGGTTTGCGTCTTCGACGGTTGCCCGTGCTTCCTTAATTCCTTCATAACCGATACTTCACCCCCTCCGCCGGCTCTGCCGCTACGTTGGCAGCTGCATCGCCTCTCAATGCCGTGTATAATAGAAACACGCCATGTCGTTCTTTCAACCTCTGCTGACTATTTCATGATGATTCAAGGTACGCTCTATATCGTTTCCGCCCCGAGCGGCGCGGGAAAATCCAGCCTGATCCAGGCGTTGCTGAAAACCCAGCCGCTTTATGACACCCAGGTGTCAGTCTCCCACACCACCCGCGCCATGCGTCCCGGCGAAGCGCACGGACAGCATTACTTTTTCGTGCCGGTGGCGGAATTTGAGCGAATGATTGCCGAAGATGCCTTTTTGGAACACGCCCAGGTATTTGGCAATTATTACGGCACCTCGCGTGAAACCATCGAGCAGGTGCTGGCAACCGGCGTCGATGTGTTCCTCGATATCGACTGGCAGGGCGCGCAGCAGATCCGGGGTAAAATGTCCGACGCTCGCAGCATCTTTATTTTGCCGCCGTCCAAGGAGGAGTTAGATCGCCGGTTGCGCGGACGCGGTCAGGACAGCGAAGAGGTCATCGCCCGGCGCATGGCGCAGGCGGTAGCTGAAATGACCCACCTTGCGGAGTACGATTATCTCATCGTCAATGACGACTTCAATACCGCATTGCTTGATCTGAAAACCATTATCCGGGCTGAGCGGCTGCGCCTTGAGCGTCAGAAATTACGCCATGACGCATTAATCAGCAAATTGTTGGCAGACTGACACAATTTTCAGTATGATGCCCAGTCATTTCTTCATCTGTGGAGTAGCTCACATATGGCACGCGTAACTGTACAAGACGCCGTCGAGAAAATTGGTAACCGTTTTGACCTGGTGCTGATCGCCGCGCGTCGCGCGCGTCAGATTCAGGTAGGCGGTAAAGATCCACTGGTTGCGGAAGAAAACGATAAATACACCGTTATCGCCCTGCGTGAAATCGAGAAAGGCCTGATTACCAATCAGATCCTGGATTTACGCGATCGCCAGGAGCAGCAAGAACAGGAAGCCGCCGAGATTCAGGCGGTCACCGCGATCGCTGAAGGCCGCCGTTAACAGCAGGTTACTACCCTACCTTGTATCTGTTCGAAAGTCTGAATCTTCTGATTCAACGCTATCTGCCCGAGGATCAGATAAAACTCCTCCGGCAGGCTTATCTTGTCGCTCGTGATGCGCACGAGGGACAGACTCGTTCCAGCGGTGAGCCTTATATCACCCATCCGGTAGCGGTCGCCTGCATCCTGGCCGAGATGCGTCTCGATCATGAGACGCTGATGGCGGCGCTGCTGCATGACGTTATCGAAGATACCCCAGCCACCTACCAGGACATGGAACAACTGTTCGGCAAAAGCGTCGCCGAGCTGGTGGAGGGGGTATCGAAGCTGGACAAGCTGAAATTCCTCGACAAGAAAGAAGCCCAGGCGGAAAACTTTCGTAAAATGATCATGGCGATGGTGCAAGATATCCGCGTCGTGCTGATAAAGCTTGCCGACCGCACCCACAATATGCGCACCCTCGGCGCCCTGCGACCGGACAAACGGCGTCGCATCGCGCGCGAAACGCTGGAAATCTATAGCCCGCTGGCCCACCGGCTGGGTATCCATCACCTGAAAACCGAGCTGGAAGAGCTGGGGTTCGAGGCGCTGTATCCCAACCGCTACCGGGTTATCAAGGAAGTGGTTAAAGCGGCGCGCGGTAACCGCAAGGAGATGATCCAGAAAATCCTCGCCGAGATTGAGGGTCGCTTAACCGAAGCGGGCATTCCCTGTCGCGTCAGCGGACGGGAAAAACATCTCTACTCGATCTATTGCAAGATGCACCTGAAAGAGCAACGTTTTCATTCCATCATGGATATCTACGCTTTTCGGGTGATCGTCAGCGAAGTGGACACCTGTTACCGGGTGCTGGGGCAGATGCATAGCCTGTATAAACCGCGCCCCGGGCGGGTGAAAGATTATATCGCCATCCCCAAAGCCAACGGCTACCAATCGCTGCATACCTCGATGATAGGTCCCCACGGCGTGCCGGTGGAGGTGCAGATTCGCACCGAGGACATGGACCAGATGGCGGAGATGGGGGTGGCGGCGCATTGGGCGTATAAAGAGCAGGGCGAAACCGGTACTACGGCGCAAATCCGCGCGCAGCGCTGGATGCAAAGCCTCCTCGAGCTACAGCAAAGCGCCGGCAGCTCGTTTGAATTCATTGAAAGCGTTAAATCCGATCTTTTTCCCGACGAAATCTACGTATTTACCCCAGAAGGGCGCATCGTCGAATTGCCGGCGGGCGCTACGCCGGTGGATTTCGCCTATGCCGTGCATACCGATATCGGTCACGCCTGCGTGGGCGCGCGGGTGGACAGGCAGCCCTATCCGCTGTCCCAGTCGCTCACCAGCGGTCAGACCGTGGAAATTATTACCGCTCCCGGCGCGCGGCCCAACGCCGCCTGGCTGAATTTCGTCGTAAGCTCCAAGGCGCGGGCCAAAATTCGCCAGATGCTGAAAAACCTCAAGCGTGATGACTCCGTCAGCCTCGGCCGTCGCCTGCTTAACCACGCGTTGGGCGGCAGCCGCAAACTGGTCGAAATGCCGCCGGAAAATATCCAGCGCGAGCTGGACAGGATGAAACTGGCGACGCTTGAAGATCTGCTGGCGGAAATCGGTCTCGGCAACACCATGAGCGTGGTCATTGCCAAAAATCTGCAGGGAGATCAGTCCAACCTGACGCCGCCCGTCGGCCCGCGTACGCTGCCAATTAAAGGCGCCGACGGCGTGCTCATCACCTTCGCCAAATGCTGCCGGCCTATTCCAGGCGATCCGATCATCGCCCACGTCAGCCCCGGCAAAGGGCTGGTGGTACACCATGAATCTTGCCGCAATATCCGGGGCTACCAGAAAGAGCCTGAGAAATTCATGCCGGTGGAGTGGGAAATGGTGAGCGAATAGGAGTTTATCGCCGAAATCAAGGTAGATATGTTCAACCATCAGGGCGCGCTAGCCAATTTGACCGCGTCGATTAACGCCGCCAATTCCAATATTCAGAGCCTTAACACCGAAGAGAAAGACGGCCGGGTGTATAGCGCGTTTATACGCCTAACGACCCGCGATCGCATCCATCTGGCGAATATCATGCGTAAAATCCGCATCATGCCGGATGTCATCCGGGTTAACCGTAACCGCAATTAAGCCATGATGCCGGACCGTTTTGCCTGGCGAGGCGACATGCCGGCCGGTTCTCCTATGCCGCGCGGCGAATTTCCGCCCCCTTGATTATCGCCGTTCGACCTGTATTCTTAAAGAGCGGGGTCGCCGCGCGCAAACACTCGGCCCGGCCGGACAGCGGCCCCGGCGGCGAGAGGACCTATCCCCCAGAAGGGTCGGCCTGATGATAAGCCACGGAGAGCTGATATGACCGAAGACCGCCTGTTAAACGTCATTCCGCTGAATACGCTATCAGGGATCGACCCGAGTCTGGTCAGCAAATTTGCCCGACTCGGGTTGGAAAGCCTACAGGACCTGCTGCTGCATCTGCCGGCCCGCTATGAGGACCGCACCAAACTTTATCCTATCGGCGAGGCGCTGCCGGGGATGACGGTGACCGTGCAGGGTGAAGTCCTGAACAGCGATATCAGTTTTGGCCGCAAACGCATGCTCACCTGCCGCCTGCGCGACGACAGCGGCGTTCTGACGCTACGCTTTTTTCATTTCAACGCGGCGATGAAAAATAGCCTCTCCCCCGGCCAATGGGTGACCGTCTATGGCGAAATCCGCCGCGGCCAGCTCGGCGGCGAGATAATCCATCCCGAATATCATGTCATCAGCGAGCGCAGCCAGGTCACGCTTGCCGCCGCGTTAACGCCGGTATATCCCCACCACCGAAGGCGTTCGACAGGCTACGCTGCGCTGCGCCATCGATCAGGCCCTGAAACTGCTCGACATCACGCCGGTGCCCGAGCTGCCGCCGCCGGAGCTATGCGGCGCTTTGATGAGCCTGGCCGATACCTTACGGATGCTGCACCGCCCGCCGCCGGAAATCTCTCTGGACGATTTAGCGCTGGGCCGTCACCCGGCGCAGCGCCGGCTAATTCTCGAAGAACTGTTGGCCCACAACCTCAGCATGCTGGCGGTCAGGGTCAGGGTGCAGAAAGACCGGGCGTTGCCACTGCGCGCCGATAATCTTTTATCCCAGCGCTTTCTCGCCGCGCTGCCGTTCTCCCCCACCGGCGCCCAACGGCGCGTGGTGGCGGAAATCACCCAGGATCTGACGCGAGATGTCCCGATGATGCGGTTGGTTCAGGGGGATGTGGGATCCGGCAAAACGCTGGTGGCGGCGCTGTGCGCCATTAGCGATGGCCTCCAGGTGGCGCTAATGGCACCCACCGAGCTGCTGGCTGAACAGCATGCGCAAAATTTCCGCGACTGGTTCGCGCCGCTGGGCATCGAGGTCGGCTGGCTGGCGGGCAAGCAGAAAGGGAAAGCGCGCCAGGCGCAGCAGGAGGCCATTAGCGATGGCCGGGTGTCGATAGTCGTGGGCACTCACGCTATTTTCCAAGAGCAGGTGCGCTTCGCCGGGCTGGCGCTGGTGATTATTGATGAGCAGCATCGTTTCGGTGTTCATCAGCGGCTGGCGCTTTGGGAGAAAGGCGTGGCGCAGGGCTTCCATCCGCATCAGTTGATTATGACCGCCACCCCCATCCCCCGGACGCTGGCGATGACCGCCTACGCCGACCTGGACACCTCGGTCATTGATGAGCTGCCGCCGGGCCGGACGCCGGTGACCACGGTGGCAATCCCGGATACCCGGCGCGCGGAAATTATTCAGCGCGTCCGTCAGGCCTGCCTGCAGGAGCAGCGTCAGGCTTACTGGGTCTGCACGCTGATAGAAGAATCGGATGTGCTGGAAGCGCAGGCGGCGGAAGCCACCTCGCAGGAATTGCAAAGCGCGCTGCCCGAGCTTCGGGTCGGGCTGGTGCATGGACGCATGAAGGCGCCGGAAAGCAGCAGCTGATGCAGGCCTCCAAGGCAGACGAGGTACAATTACTGGTGGCGACCACGGTCATCGAGGTGGGCGTCGATGTGCCTAACGCCAGCCTGATGATCATCGAAAACCCCGAGCGGCTCGGGCTGGCGCAGCTGCATCAGCTGCGTGGACGGGTGGGTCGCGGTGCGGTGGCCTCCCACTGCGTGCTGCTGTACAAGTCGCCGCTCAGCAAAACCGCACAGTCGCGTCTACAGGTTCTACGCGACAGCAACGATGGCTTCGTCATTGCCCAGGCGAGACCTGGAAATTCGCGGCCCCGGCGAGCTGCTGGGCACCCGCCAAACCGGCAATGCCGAATTCCGGGTCGCGGATCTGCTGCGCGATCAGGCGATGATTCCAGAGGTACAGCGCCTGGCGCGGCATATCCATCAGCATCACCCCGACTCGGCCCGCGCCCTGATTGAACGCTGGATGTCCGAGCGCGTCCGCTATACCTTCGCCTGAGCGGCGTCTGCCGCCGCTACCTTGTCCCGCAGTGCCGCTATAACGCGGTTACGCGGCACAGTCGGTTTGCGCGCCCGCCTTGGATCGACGTTTTGAGCAAAGCGGGCTTTCGCACCCGCGTTTGCGCCGGTGCCTCAAGGTCGATATCCCCTCGGCAAAACTGACCGTCACGCCCGCGCGGCGCCCTAATCTAGGCGGCGCACGCCGAACCGTTGATCGACGTCAAGGACCCGCCATCGATGGCGGTGCAATCGATTACTTTTCCCTTCAAGATGATTAAAATGCCCTCTTTGCCGCCCAGGAACGTTGCTTGCCATGACATCGCCCGTGATTAACACCGCCCCCGCCTCCGCTGACAGCGCCCCCAGCGAACTGATTTACCGCCTCGACGACAGGCCGCCGCTGCCGCAAACGTTATTCGCCGCCTGTCAGCATCTGCTGGCGATGTTTGTGGCGGTCATCACCCCGGCGCTGCTGATCTGCCAGGCGCTGGGCCTGCCGGCGGACGATACCCGCCATATTATCAGCATGTCGCTGTTCGCTTCCGGGCTTGCGTCCATCCTGCAAATCAAAACCTGGGGACCGGTGGGATCGGGCCTGCTATCAATACAGGGCACCAGCTTCAATTTCGTGACGCCGCTGATTATGGGCGGTCTGGCGCTGAAAAACGGCGGCGCCGATGTGCCGACAATGATGGCCGAGCTGTTCGGCACCCTCATGGTGGCTTCCTGCACCGAAATTCTGCTCTCGCGGGTGCTGCATCTGGCCCGGCGCATCATTACCCCCCTGGTGTCGGGTATCGTGGTGATGATCATCGGCATTTCGCTTATCCAGGTGGGACTCACGTCCATAGGCGGCGGCTTCGCCGCGCTGAACGACCATACCTTCGGCGCCCCGAAAAATCTGATGCTGGCCGGAGTCGTGCTGCTGGTGATCATCCTGCTGAACCGCCAGCGTAACCCCTACCTGCGCGTCGCGTCGCTGGTAATCGCGATGGTGGTGGGGTATCTGCTGGCCTGGGCGACGGGAATGCTGCCGCCGTCGGCGTCGGCGACGGCACAGCCGTTGATTGTGGTGCCGACACCGCTGTATTACGGGCTGGGCTTCGACTGGAATTTGCTTGTTCCGCTGATGTTGGTATTTATGGTCACCTCAATCGAGACCATTGGCGATATTACCGCCACGTCGGACGTGTCGGAACAGCCGGTGCGCGGCCCCCTCTATATGCAGCGCCTGAAAGGCGGAGTGTTGGCCAACGGCCTGAACTCCATGCTGTCTGCGGTGTTCAACACCTTTCCCAACTCCTGCTTTGGCCAAAACAACGGCGTCATCCAGCTTACCGGCGTCGCCAGCCGCTATGTCGGTTTCGTGGTGGCGCTGATGCTTATCGCACTTGGCCTGTTCCCGGCGGTCAGCGGCGTGGTGCAACACATTCCCGAACCGATGCTGGGCGGCATGACGATTGTCATGTTCGGTACCATCGCCGCGTCGGGCGTGCGTATCGTGTCGCGCGAACGCCTCAACCGCCGGGCGATAATGATTATCGCGCTGTCGCTGGCGATCGGTCTTGGCGTCTCGCAACAGCCGCTTATCTTGCAATTCGCGCCGCAGTGGCTGAAAACGCTCTTGTCGTCCGGCATCGCCGCGGGCGGTATTACCGCGATTATCCTCAACATCCTGTTTCCCCCTGAAAAAAACTAGCTCAGGGCGGAGAACAACGATCCAGACCGCGGCGGTGACGTCGCGGTCTTTTTTTGTCTCCGCACCGCTTTGTCGCTTGAGATAGCGGGTCAATTACGGCATAAACAGTGTATCTGTTTTCACCGCTGCGGAATGTGCAATGAAATTTATTGGCAAATTGCTGATCTCACTGCTTCTGATCCTATTATTGCTCATTGTGCTTATCTATATGCTGCTGCAAACCACCTGGGGCGCCGGCTGGCTGGGCCGGCAGTTGACCCGACACAGCGGTTACCAGGTTTCCCTCGGCAATATCAATCACAGATGGACGCAATTTAGCGAGATCCAGCTCGATAACGTCAACCTCGGCAAAAAAGGCGCGCTGCCGACGCTGGTCGCCAAGCGGGTAGTGGCGGAACTTGGCACACAACAACTCACCGATCCCTGGCATGTTAATCGCTTACAATTGCAGGACGGCACCCTGAATCTTGACCCGGCCGCGCCGGCCTGGCCCCTGCAGGCGGATACACTGCAGCTCAATGGTATGGCGGTTCACGCCCCGCACGGCGAGTGGCGACTCAACGGCCAGAACGTCAACGCCGGCATCTCCCCCTGGCGTCCCCAGGCCGGTTATCCGCTGGGCCGGCAGGCGCGTTTTCAGCTTAGCGCCCGTTCTCTGACGCTCAACGGCGTGCCGGCACAGAATGTCCTGGTCCAGGGTGAAATAAACAATCAGGCGCTCACCCTGGATAATCTCGGGGCCGATCTCTACCAGGGCGAGCTTACCGGCACCGCGCGGCGCGCGACCGACGGTAGCTGGCAGGTAGACAGCCTGTGGATGAGCAACGTGCGTTTGCAGTCGGACAAGACGCTGCACGACTTCTTGCGTCAGGTGTTTTCCGTGCCCAAAATTACCCTGCGGCGCGCAGATTTGATCGATGCGCGTATGGAGGGGCGTAACTGGGCGTTTAACGATCTGGATTTGACCCTGCGTGATATGACCTTTCAGGACGGTGACTGGTCGGCGCAGGACGGCTCGCTTTCCTTCAACGCCAGCGATTTGATTAACGGCGGAGTGCATTTAACGGATACCCTCGCCAATATGACTTTTTCGCCCCAGGGCGTTGAGATCCGCCAATTCAGCGGCCGCTGGGAGCTAGGCTTACTGCGCACCAGCGGACGCTGGCGGCGGCAAGAACACCGGCTGGCGCTGGATGAGCTGATGATAGCCGGCCTGGAATATACATTGCCGGCAAATTGGCGCGCGAGCTGGCTGCAATCACTACCGCCTTGGCTTGCCAGCGTGTCGGTGGAAAGGCTGAGCGCCAACCGCAATCTGATTATCGATATCACCCCGGCATTTCCGTTCCAGATCACCGCCCTGGACGTCACCGGCAGGCAACTGGTGCTGGCGCGCGACCATCAATGGGGGGTCTGGTCAGGCAGCATGACCCTCAACGGCAGCGATGCCACTTTCAATAAAACCGACGTGCGCCAGCCGTCGCTGACGCTGGACGCTACCGGCGATACGCTGAATATCAGCGAGCTAAGCGCCTTTACCGGCGAGGGGCTGCTGGAAGCTACCGCCGCCGTCAGCCAGCGGCCGGCGCGGGACTTTACCCTCAGTTTGAACGGGCGGGCGGTAGCGGCCAATGTGCTGCATAACTGGGGGTGGCCGACGCTGCCGCTAACGGGCAACGTCAACCTCAAACTGCAACTGCGGGGGCAGATGACAGCAGCCGCGCCGCTCAAGCCTTCGCTGAACGGCACACTACAGGCCCAAAACACGACGGGGCAAACCCTCAACCAAACCCTGCGCCACGGCGACGTGACGGCAACGCCTGAGCCCTAACAACATCGCTGGTTACGGCCCCGTCAGGTTCAGCGGCAGCGTCATAGGGCCCTTAACCGGCGTTGGAGCCGCCTCGCTCCAGCGGGATATCCAGCGAGGGCGGCAGCACCAGATAGACCCCTTCAAAGATGGCGCCCTTGATATCATTCCCGTACAGTTCGACCTCAAGCTGCACCCGCGCTTTGCGTCCCTGCGCCAGCCGGTCTAAATCTCCCGATAGCGATCCCAGATCCGCCACCGCCCCCGGCCGGCCAATCACCGGTTTGGTATAACGGATATGGGCATCGTCCAAAATAATGGTGCCGCCAAGCTGGCGCTCGCGCAGCAGTAGCCAAATCAGCCCCCAGCCGGTCAGGGTCGCCAGCGAAAACAGACTGCCGGCGAAGAGCGTATGGTGCGGGTTTTGGTTGCCGGTCTCGGGCATAGTGGTCATAAACTTCTGCCCGGTATACTGGCTGATGCGCACGCCCATTTTCTCGCTGAGCGGAATATGCTGATACCAGGCCTGCTGCAGCTGGCCGCACCAATCGGGCCGGTGCAGGATGTCGTCCAGGGTGACGATGGGCTTAATCATCAAAAAATGCCGGATAGGGGTGGTGGACGGGGTGATGATCTCCCCTTGATTGACGAACCCCAGCTTAGCGAAAAACGCCACCGCATCTTCACGGGCGCTGCACACCACCCGTTTGACCCCTTCCTGGCGCGCCACCGACTCCAGCGTCATCGCGACCAGCGTGCCTAAGCCTTTATCCTGCACCTGCGGATGCACCGCCAAAAAGCGTATCGAGGCCTCATTATCAGCATTGACATAAAGACGCCCTACCGCCACCGGCTGGCCCTGCTCGTCCACCACCATCTGGTGATGCGCCATGCCGTCGTAAGCGTCCCTTTCAGAGCCCGGCGGCTGATGCAGCAGCTTGCGCAACATTTCCCAGCGGAACTGATAATATTGTTGGAGCTCCTGTTCGGTTTCCGGAACGCGCAAGTGATACATACCCATCTCTCTTAATTGAATACGCCGTCCGGCCGCTCAGACCTGCAGCCAGAAGGTTACCGGCCCGTCGTTGACCAGTGCCACCTGCATATCGGCGCCAAAGCGCCCGGTTTCGGTGCGAATGCCGGCTTGCCGGCAGCGGTCGGTAAAGTCATCATACAGCCGCCGGGCATCCGCCAGGGTGAATTGGGAAACTACCAGCACGCTCCCTCCCGACTGGCGCACATTAAGGTTCATCTTGCCCTGCTCATCGCTAAATATACGGTATGCCAGCACGCGTTCACACAATTTGGCCGCGCGCTGTTCATCGTCCTGCCGCTCCACGCCCAGCAGGATCAGGAGCCCCGGGCCAATCGCGCCCGCCACCTCATTATCAATGGTGACGCTGGCCTGCGTGACCCGTTGTATCAACTCTATCATCGGAATTCCTTGCAATCTGGGCGGCGTGATGCGCGGCGACCTGCCGGTGCTCGCTCAGCGACGCGGTGATCTCCGCCCCCAATAATACAATGCACCAGCTCCAGTATACCCAGAGAAAGAGAATGGGGATCACCGCCAGCACGCCATAAATGAGCTGGTAGGACGGAAACAAGGTGACATACAGACCGAACGCCTTTTTCCCCAATTCAAACAGCGCGCCCGCCACCAGCGCGCCCACCAGCGCATCGCGCGCCGGCACCCTCACCGTGGGCACCAGGCTATAGAGCAACCAGAACGACGCGCAGGAAAGCAACAGCGGAAAGACGCGCAATAGTAGCGTCATCACGCCGCTGACGCCGCTAACATTCAGCCAGGTAAGGGAAAATAGATAAGAGCTCAGCACCATGCTGGCGCCCGCCAACAGCGGGCCCAGCGTCAAAACCATCCAGTAGACGGCGAAAGAAAAAATAATCGGCCGTTTGTTTTTACTGCGCCAGATACTGTTGAGCACCATATCCACCGAGTAAATCAGCAACAGCGCGGTGACGATGAGGTCACAGGTTCCCACCGCCGTCATACGGCTCGAATTGAGAATGAATTGCTCCAGATACCGCTGGATAACGTCGCCGGTGGCCGGCATGAAATTGGTGAAAATAAAATGGCGCAGCTCAATACTGACATCGGAAAACATCGGAAAGGCGGCAAAGAGCGCAAAGATGACCGTCACCAGCGACAAGAGCGACACGTAGGCCAGATGACCGGCCAGTACCGTGATATCATCGCGATAAACGCGCTTACCCAGGTGCCGGATAAAATGCAGCACCGGCATGAGCTTCTTCAGCCGCAGACCCGTCATCGCCAACCTCTTTGCGGTGATTGCATCAGCGCGGGGCATCCACGCTTTCTTGCCGTCAGGCAAAAAATGCCGGCACGACCTCCCGGTCCGTCACATGCACGCTGCGGATCCCCACCTGACGTGCCACGGCAATATTATCGGCATTATCGTCAAAGAAAACCGCACCGTCCGCCGTCGCCCCTTCCTGCTCAAGTACGTAGCGATAAATGGCCGGGTCCGGTTTGCGCATGCCCAGATCCTGCGACAGATAGAGTTTGTCCACGCATTCTTGCACCTCGGGATACTGGCTCGGCCAGTAATCGCAATGCAGGCGGTTGGTATTGGAGAGGATCACCACGCGATGCCCCTGTTCGCGCAGCTGGGTCAAAATCTCCACCATCTCGGGCCGCAGGCCGACGAACACCGCCTGCCAGCCGGCGGTAAATTGTTCAAAGCTCAACGCGATGCCCAATTCGCCGCAGATTTTGGCGGCAAAGGCTTCATCGGTGATATCCCCACGCTCATGCTGTTCAAAAGCCTCACCCATGACGAACTCTTTTTGCAGGGTGGCCAGCGGGACACAGCTGAAATTGCTCCAGACCCCCAGCACGCGGTTAAAATCGATATCGATAACGACATTCCCCAGATCAAAGATATATAGCATGGTCCCTCCCGAATCCTTCATGAGATCTTCACTGTAGCGGGAAACGGCCTAACTGAACAGCGCGATCGCGGATGCCCTTAGGGTAACAAGGCGCCCGCCGGCGCCTCCAACAGGCCGGCGGGGAGCGCCAGAAGATGAAGCTCCCCGTCGCGGCGCGGTGAAACCCAAATTTGGTGGGCACCGCGACGCGCAATCGGCGTTGGGCCGTGACGAAATTGGGTCGACGCCACACCGTGACCGAACCGGTTGGACGCTGGGCCGTAAGCGGGGACGCCGGCTAGAATTTGCCCTGCGCGGCGGCGGGCAGCGCCGTGCGCCTGCGCTCCTGATGGCGTAGCTCTCCCCAGAAATAGTAGCCGACAAACGCGAAACACAGCAGCGACACGCCGAAAGATCGTTGCATGGAGCCAAGATAATCGGACACATAACCCTGTAGCGCCGGCACTATCGCCGCGCCGACGATGGACATCACGATCACCGCCCCCGCCACTTCAGTATACCGGTTCTCTACCGTTTTAAGCGTGCCGGTGTAAATCGTGGCCCAACAGGGACCGAACAATGCGCTGACGCCTACCGCGGCATAGACGGCGCTAAAATTTGGCACCAGCATCACATACGCCAGCATTGCGACGCCGATTACCGAATAGGCTATCAGCACTTTCTGCACGTTGCAGCGGGTCATCAGGCAATTGGCGATGAATTTGCCGATAAAAAAGCCAATAAAACTGTAGATCATGAAATTGGACGCTTGGCGCTCATTATCGGCCCCCAGCGCCAGCGCCAGCGCCAGACGAATGGTGAAAGACCATACCGCCACCTGCAAACCCACATACAAAAACTGCGCCAGTACCCCGCGACGGAACCGACGGTTGCCCGCCAGATAGCGCAGCGTCTCGGCCATGCCCGGCGCCGCATGGCGCTGAACGGTCTGGGGCTTACAGTGGGGGAATCGGGTCAGCATAATCAGATAATTATAGGGCTCAAGGGTATTTTCCAGCATCGTCAACCTGAACGCGTGGATCTGCTGCGCCGTCATTGACGCCATGCGGCTTTCGAGACTGTCGCCCTCATCAAATACCAGGTATTTCCCCAGCACGATGCCCATGAGCGCCCCGACGGGATAAAACGTCTGACTGATATTCAAACGCAAGGTCGCGTAATCGCGATGGCCTATCATCGCGCTGTAGGTATTGGCGGCGGTCTCGAGAAAGCTCAGTCCTATGGAGATGGCGAAAATCGTCGCCAGGAACATGGTATAGGTCGCCATGCGCGCCGCGGGATAAAACAGCGCGCAACCGATGATATACAGCGTCAAGACGAGAATAATCGCAAGCTTGTAGCTGCTGCTGCGGATAACCAGCGACGCCGGGATGGCTATCAAAAAGTAACCGCCGTAGAAGGCGCTCTGTACCAGCGCGCTGGCGAAATCGCTTAACGCGAAAACGCTTTTAAATTGGGTAATCAAAATATCGTTCAGACTGGCGGCGCAGCCCCAGAGCGGAAACAGGCACGACAGCAGGATAAATTGGAATATCGGCGTCCCGTTCAGATAGCCGTCGGCTAATTGTACGGTTGGCTGAGGCATGGGCTATTCCTCAGTAGGGACGACGATAACGGCGCTAAGCGCGGGGTTAAGCGCCGCCGTGCGGCGAGCGTAGGGGCTTATCAACATCATCAGCTTCCGCCCGCTCGCCGCGACGCGGGGGCGAGGGGGCGGCAGTGGTGCCGACGTTACGCCGCTGCGCTGGATGCTGAGACGTTCCGCCGCTACCGTGGCGCGAGTTGACACTAAAGGCACCGATGGCCGTAATATCCATATACCGATCCTCTTCATGAGTTAAGTTACCTAGTATCATTTAGCCAACATTAACAATTGTTAAATGTAATTATATTTACACCCAACGCTTAATAAGGAGGGATATGCCGGTTAATTACTTATTAACAAGCAATAATGTTAAGTTAAAACATTCGCGCTGCCCTCTACCCGCGGTGAAGCAGCGCCGGGCCATCCCCGTTTGCGTCCTTACCGTCTGGGCGGCAAACGGCCGGCGAATCAGATGGATAGTGAACAGGCGCGGTTTGCGTGGTATAGCCATTGCGGGTAATATCCCCGCAATGGCCTGCCCGGCACATAGGTTTGGGTTGGCGCGCGAGGGCCTAAAGCGCGTCGCCGCATTGGCGACCCCGGCCCCTTCTTTCAGCAACAGCGGGATATTCCCATGGAAATGCGGCACGAAGAACGGATTAACAGACTGCGGCAAGCGCTAAAGCGAACGGACAAACTGCATCTGAAAGACGCCGCCGCGCTCTTAGGCGTTTCCGAGATGACCGTCCGCCGGGATTTAAGCGCTGAATCGACGTCGGTGGTTCTGCTAGGCGTCTATGTGGTCACCGCGCCGCACAACAACGCGGTGACGCGCTACTTCGTCTCCGATCAGCAGGCGCGGCACGTCGACGAAAAAGCGCAGACCGGCCGTCTGGCGGCGGCGCTGGTCGAACCGGACGAAACGCTGTTTTTCGATTGCGGCACCACCACGTCGTTTATCATTGACGCCATTGATGACGATCTCCCGTTTACCGCCGTTTGCTATTCGCTGAATACCTTTTTGGCGCTGCGGGAAAAACCGCGTTGTAACGCCATATTGTGCGGCGGGCGTTATCACCCCGCCAATGCCACCTTCACGCCGCTGACCACCCATTCGCAGCTTGATGATATCTGTCCCACCAAGTCTTTCTTCTCCGCGGCGGGTCTATGCCTACAAAGCGGCGCCACGTGCTTCCATTTCGATGAACTGGCGCTGAAACAGCGTGCGCTCGCCATGGCGCAGCACGCCATTCTGGTGGTCGATCACGGTAAATTCGATTGCGTACGCCCTGCCCGTATTGGCCCGCTAACCGCATTTTCCGCGTTAATCACCGATAGACGGCCGGACCAGAAATTCGTTGATTACTGTCGGCAGCAGGCCATCATGCTGCGCTATGACGGGACATAACGCAGACGACTCGCCGTGGTGATAGTAGGCGGACAGCCAGGGGGCTGACGTAGCCACCGGCGCGGCGGCAGGCGGCAAAAAAAGCCGGTTGACCTAAGTCAACCGGCATAGCGGTAACGGTTCGCCCGGCGGGCGACAGCCGTTATGAGCGATTAGCGCGCTTACGCTCGTTTTCGGTCAAATGACGCTTACGCAAACGGATCGACTGCGGCGTCACTTCCACCAATTCATCATCATCAATGAATTCCAGCGCCTGCTCCAGAGACATCTTGATCGCCGGTACCAGAGTGGTGGCTTCGTCGGTGCCGGAAGCGCGCATGTTGGTCAGCTTCTTACCGGTCAGACAGTTCACCGTCAGATCGTTGGAGCGGGTGTGAATACCGATAATCTGGCCTTCATAGACTTCCGCGCCGTGGCCCAGGAACAGACGTCCGCGATCCTGCAGGCTGTACAGAGCGTAAGCCACCGCCTTGCCCTGGCCGTTGGAGATCAGCACGCCGTTCTGGCGCTGGCCGATTTCCCCGGGACGCACGTCGTCGTAGTGGCTGAAAGTGGAATATAACAGGCCCGTGCCCGAGGTCATGGTCAGGAAATCGGTACGGAAACCAATCAGCCCCCGGCTCGGAATCACGTAATCCAGACGGATGCGGCCTTTACCGTCCGGCAGCATGTCACGCATCTCGCCTTTACGGATGCCCATGGCCTCCATGACCGGCCCCTGATGCTGCTCTTCAATATCCAGCGTCACCGACTCAAACGGCTCCTGCTTGGCGCCATCAACGGTACGGAAAATGACTTTCGGTCGGGAAACGGCAATCTCGAACCCTTCGCGGCGCATGTTCTCGATGAGCACCGACAAGTGCAGCTCGCCGCGGCCGGAAACGCGGAAGGTATCCGGATCTTCGGTTTCTTCCACGCGCAGCGCCACGTTGTGCACCAGTTCTTTATTCAACCGTTCCAGAATCTGGCGGGAGGTAACGTATTTCCCTTCTTTACCACAGAACGGCGAGGTATTGACGCCGAACGACATGGAGACGGTCGGTTCGTCAACCGTCAGCGGCGGCAGCGCTTCAACCTGAGCCGGATCGCAAATGGTATCGGAGATATTCAGCTCGTCCAGCCCGGTGATCGCGATGATATCGCCGGCTTCCGCCAGTTTGAATTCAATACGCTGCAGACCCATATGGCCCAGAACCTGGCCTACTTTACCGTTGCGGCGTTTGCCTTCGCTGTCCACCACCGTCACGTTCTGGTTGGGTTTCACCGAGCCGCGCTTGATGCGGCCAACGCCGATAACGCCCACGTAGCTGTTGTAGTCAAGCTGGGAGATCTGCATCTGGAACGGCCCGTCGACGTCAACCTTCGGCGCCTCGACGTTTTTCACGATGGATTCAAACAGCGGGGTCATGTCGTCGGCCATCTCTTCATGTTCCAGACCGGCGATACCGTTCAGCGCGGATGCGTAGACGATCGGAAAATCGAGCTGCTCGTCGGTGGCGCCCAGGTTGACGAACAGATCGAAGACCTGATCCACCACCCAGTCGGGTCGCGCGCCGGGGCGGTCAACTTTGTTGATGACCACGATCGGTTTCAGACCATAGGCGAACGCTTTCTGCGTCACGAAACGGGTCTGGGGCATCGGACCATCCATGGCATCGACTAGCAGCAATACCGAGTCAACCATCGACATCACGCGCTCAACTTCGCCGCCGAAATCGGCGTGCCCCGGGGTGTCGACGATGTTGATACGGTAGTCGCGCCAGTTGATGGCGGTATTTTTAGCGAGGATGGTAATCCCACGCTCTTTCTCCAAATCGTTGGAGTCCATCACGCGTTCGGTTGCATCGTTGCGGTCACCGAGCGTGCCAGATTGTTGCAACAATTTGTCAACCAGGGTAGTTTTACCATGGTCTACGTGCGCGATGATGGCGATGTTACGCAGATTTTCGATCACAACTTTGCCTCAGACATTAGAAATAGCGCGTTATTGTACACGTATTAGGCGAGGGACTAAACAAGATCCGTCGTTCTTGGCGATTGCGTCATTTTGCGCGCCGCAGCGTCCCTGTCCCGGTGCAAAATCTCATCCCACCCCACCCTATACACCAAAATAGTGCCCACCTTTTCGTCAAATGCACTAAGATGGATCAATCCGGCCAATCTGGTGCAGCCACCCATGCAGCAAAAGACGGCGGCGCAGCGTTTCGCGCCGATTTGGCAATGTTGGCACAGTTTTAGCTTTAGACTGGCTTTGTTGAATAAATCGAACTTTTAGGTGACTGGCGGCTCTGATCACTACATTCGTTTCAACATCAGGTCCCCATGGCAAAGCAAAAGTTTAAAATCACCAACTGGCCCGCATATAACAATGCGCTCAGGCAGCGGGGGGACCTGACAGTATGGCTTGATGAGTCAGCCATTGCTGCATGGACTGAGAGTACACCACCTGAACATCGTGGCCGGCCGCTTCACTACACCGATATGGCCATTACCACGGTTCTGATGATAAAGCGCGTGTTTAACCTTTCGCTCCGGGCGTTACAGGGTTTCGTTGACTCGATTTTTAAACTGATGGGGCTGTCGCTGCGCTGCCCAGATTACTCTCTGGTCAGCCGGCGAGCAAAAACCGTCGACATCAGCATAAAAACGCCAACCCGCGGCGAAATCTCACACCTGGTCATCGATGGCACCGGCCTGAAAATCTTCGGCGAAGGCGAATGGAAAGTCAGGCAGCATGGGGCTGAGAGGCGCAGAGTATGGCGCAAGCTTCATCTGGCAGTAGATAGCGCGACACATGAAATTATCTGTGCCGATTTATCGCTAAGCGGTACGACAGATGCGCAGGCGCTGCCCGGGCTGATTAACCAAACCCACCGGAAAATCAGGGAAGCGTCGGCTGACAGTGCTTACGATACGCGTTACTGTCATGATGCTCTGCTGAGGAAAAAAATAAAGCCGCTTATCCCACCGCGAAGTGGTGCGCAATATTGGCCAGCTCGATACCATGAGCGTAACCATGCGGTGGCAAATCAGCATCTGAGCGGCAATAACGATACCTGGAAAAAGAAAGTAGGTTATCACCGGCGTTCACTGGCTGAAACGGCCATGTTCCGGTTTAAAATACTTCTGGGTGGTCATCTGAGTCTGCATGACTATGACGCGCAGGTAGGTGAGGCTATGGCAATGGTCAAAGCGCTTAACCGGATCACGTTGTTAGGAATGCCAAACAGCGTCCGCATCATGTAACAATCGCCCTGATAGGGAGGAAGTCGTCACAAATTTCGGATTTATTCAACAAAGCGCTTTAGACTATGTAAGCCAGAAAATCCAATCCATAGGCGTTCGTTCCACGACGACAACAAGCAACATCCGGGAGAATATGAGTTATGTCCGTTGAACAAGTCATGTCGATGCTTATAGAACATGAAGTAAAATTTATCGACTTACGTTTCACCGATACCAAAGGTAAAGAGCAGCACGTTACCATTCCTGCACCAGTCAAAAAAGAAGAGGTGGATGACTTCTTTGAAGAGGGCAAGATGTTCGACGGCTCCTCTATCGGCGGCTGGAAAGGCATTAACGAATCCGACATGGTCTTGATGCCCGACGCATCTTCTGCCGTGATGGATCCGTTCTATGAAGAATCGACGCTCATTATCCGCTGTGACATCCTTGAGCCGGCAACCATGCAGGGCTACGATCGCGATCCTCGCTCTATCGCCAAGCGTGCAGAAGACTTTCTGAAATCTTCCGGCATCGCCGATCAGGTGCTGTTTGGACCGGAGCCGGAATTCTTTCTGTTCGACGACATTCGTTTCGGTACCTCGATTTCCGGCTCGCATGTGGCAATCGACGATATCGAAGCGGCCTGGAACACTGGTAAAGCTTATGAAGGCGGCAACAAAGGCCACCGTCCGGGCGTGAAGGGCGGTTATTTCCCGGTTCCGCCGGTAGATTCCTCGCAGGATCTGCGCTCCACCATGTGCTTGACCATGGCGGAAATGGGCTTGGTCGTGGAAGCGCACCATCACGAAGTGGCTACCGCCGGCCAGAATGAAGTGGCTACCCGCTTCAACACCCTGACCAAAAAAGCCGATGAAATCCAGATCTACAAATATGTCGTGCATAACGTTGCCCACGCATTCGGTAAAACCGCGACCTTTATGCCCAAGCCGATTTTCGGCGATAACGGTTCCGGCATGCACTGCCATATGTCGTTGAGCAAAGACGGCAATAACCTGTTTTCCGGCGATAAGTACGGCGGCCTGTCCGAAGCGGCCCTGTTCTATATCGGCGGCGTTATCAAGCACGCTAAAGCCATCAATGCCCTGACCAACCCGACCACCAACTCCTACAAGCGTCTGGTCCCGGGTTATGAAGCGCCGGTCATGCTGGCTTATTCCGCCCGCAACCGCTCCGCCTCCATCCGTATTCCGGTGGTTGCCAGCCCGAAAGCACGCCGTATCGAAGTGCGCTTCCCGGATCCGGCCGCCAACCCGTACCTGGCGTTCCCCGCGCTGCTGATGGCCGGCCTGGACGGTATCATCAACAAAATCCATCCTGGCGACGCCATGGATAAGAACCTTTATGATCTGCCGGCGGAAGAAGCCAGCGAAATCCCAACCGTGGCCGGCTCCCTTGAGGAAGCATTGAACGCCCTGGATGCGGATCGCGAGTTCCTGACCCGCGGCGGCGTATTCACCGACGACACCATCGATGCCTATATCGCGCTGCGCACGGAAGAAAACGATCGCGTACACATGACGCCGCACCCGGTGGAGTTCGAGCTGTACTACAGCGTTTAATCGCCCGAGTTTTTTGTTGCCGTGGAAACTTTCAGCCCATCTCCGGATGGGCTTTTTTCTCCACCAAACCTGGCGCGCAGCCATGCGCAATCACCGATAACCGATCGCTTTGCACTAACTGAGTGCGGGAGACTGCTAAATGGCAACCGGCACACTGCCCGAAGCTGGGCAGATCCTTAATTCGCTCATCACTAGTATTTTGCTGCTGGATAATGATCTGGTGGTGCACTACGCCAACCCGGCGGCGCAGCAGTTGCTGGCGCAAAGCTCACGCAAGCTGTTCGGCACTCCGCTGCCCGAACTGCTGGGCTATTTCTCCCTCAGTGTCGAGCTGATGCGCGAAAGCCTGGACGCCGGCCAGGGTTTTACCGATAACGAAGTGACGCTGGTGGTAGACGGCAGGGCGCACATCCTGTCGCTGACCGCGCAGCGGCTGCCGGAAGAGACTATTCTGATGGAGCTGGCGCCGATGGATAATCAACGCCGTCTTAGCCAAGAGCAGCTCCAGCACGCCCAACAAGTCGCAGCGCGGGATCTGGTGCGCGGCCTCGCCCATGAGATCAAAAATCCCCTCGGCGGGCTGCGCGGCGCAGCTGCTGGCCAAGGCGCTGCCCGACCCGGCGTTGACGGAATACACCAAAGTGATCATTGAGCAGGCCGATA
Source organism: Candidatus Sodalis pierantonius str. SOPE (assembly GCF_000517405.1). NCBI lineage: Bacteria > Pseudomonadati > Pseudomonadota > Gammaproteobacteria > Enterobacterales > Bruguierivoracaceae > Sodalis > Candidatus Sodalis pierantonii. The sequence goes on from NZ_CP006568.1 coordinate 3,625,434, forward strand.
GGCTGCGCAACCTGGTCGACCGCTTACTGGGTCCCCAACAGCCCGGAATGCACGTCACGCAAAGTATTCATCAAGTCTGCGAACGGGTGTTTAAGCTAGTGTCGCTTGAAATGCCGGATAATGTCATCCTGGTGCGGGATTATGATCCCAGCCTGCCGGAGTTGACCCACGATCCGGATCAGATGGAGCAGGTATTGCTGAATATCACCCGCAACTCGCTACAGGCGCTGGGGGAGGAGGGCGGCACCATCACCCTCAGAACGCGTACCGCCTTCCAACTGACGCTGCATGGGGTTCGTTACCGGCTGGTGGCGCGCATTGATATCGAGGACGACGGCCCGGGGATCCCGGCGCAATTGCAGGATACGCTGTTTTATCCCATGGTCAGCGGCCGCGAAGGGGGCACCGGCCTGGGCCTCTCCATCGCCCGCAGTCTGATCGATCAGAATTCAGGAAAGATTGAATTTAACAGTTGGCCGGGACATACCGAGTTTTCGGTATACCTGCCTATTCGCCAGTGAGGTTCTGTATGCAACGAGGGATAGTCTGGATCGACGACGACGATAGCTCCATCCGCTGGGTGCTTGAACGCGCACTCACTGGGGCCGGGTTGACCTGCACCACCTTTGAAGGTGGCAGCCAGGTGCTGGACGCGCTCGCCACCCAAACGCCGGACGTGCTGTTGTCCGATATTCGCATGCCCGGCATGGACGGGTTGGCATTGCTAAAACAAATCAAACAGCGTCACCCGATGCTGCCGGTCATCATCATGACCGCCCACTCCGATCTGGATGCCGCAGTAAGCGCCTATCAGCAAGGGGCGTTTGACTATTTACCGAAACCGTTCGATATCGACGAAGCGGTAGCGCTGGTGGAACGCGCCGTCAGCCACTACCTGGAACAGCAGCCGCCCCGCAGTCAGCCCGCCAGCGGCCCCACCGCCGACATCATCGGCGAGGCGCCGGCGATGCAGGATGTGTTCCGCATCATTGGCCGGCTATCGCGCTCGTCCATCAGCGTCCTTATCAACGGCGAGTCCGGCACCGGCAAAGAATTGGTGGCCCACGCCCTGCATCGCCATAGTCCACTCGCCAAGGCGCCGTTTATCGCGCTCAATATGGCGGCGATCCCGAAGGATTTGATTGAGTCGGAATTATTCGGCCATGAAAAAGGGGCGTTTACCGGCGCCAATCAAATCCGTCAGGGCCGTTTCGAGCAGGCCGACGGCGGCACGCTGTTTCTGGACGAAATCGGCGATATGCCGCTGGATGTGCAAACCCGCCTGCTGCGTGTATTGGCGGACGGTCAGTTCTACCGCGTCGGCGGCTATGCGCCGGTCAAAGTGGATGTGCGGATCATCGCCGCCACCCACCAGAACCTGGAGCTGCGCGTGCAGGAAGGCCGCTTTCGCGAGGATTTGTTCCATCGCCTGAACGTGATCCGGGTCCATCTGCCGCCGCTGCGCGAGCGACGGGAAGATATTCCCCGGCTGGCGCGGTATTTCCTGCAGGTGGCGGCCAGGGAGCTGGGCGTAGAGCCGAAAAATCTGCACCCGGAAACCGAAACCGCGCTGACCCGCCTCCCCTGGCCTGGGAACGTGCGTCAGTTGGAAAATACCTGCCGCTGGTTGACGGTAATGGCCGCCGGACAAGAAGTACTGATTCAGGATTTGCCGCCGGAGCTGTTTGAAACCACCGCGCCGAATAACGTGGTGCAATCGCTGCCGGATAGCTGGGCCACGCTGCTGGCGCAGTGGGCGGATCGCGCGTTGCGCTCCGGCCACCATAACCTGCTGTCGGAAGCGCAGCCGGAGATGGAGTGCACCTTGTTGACCACCGCGCTGCGCCATACCCAGGGCCACAAGCAGGAAGCTGCCCGTTTGCTCGGCTGGGGTCGCAACACGCTAATGCGCAAGTTAAAAGAGTTTGGGATGGAGTAATCCCCTAACGCGCCACAGAGAGTGCGCCGCGATGCAAATTTTCGTTTAAACGGTTTACATCGCGGTCCGGCTCAGTATTATTTCTGAGCACAAGGGGGAGACAAGCCATGTTGCAGACCATTATCGCTTTCGTGACGCAGGGATTGGACGCGGTTATCAATGCGGGGCACGCCCCACAGACGGCGCTGGCGGCGGTCATGTGCGCCACGCTCATCAATTCACTGAATTGATCGGTCGTCCGACACCCTCATGACGCCCCTTTTCGCCTGATGGCGGAAAGGGGTGATTTAGATCACCCGGGAAAACTGGCGCTGGCTGGCGCGTAAATAAGCATCGAAACACATGCAAATATTGCGCACCAGCAGACGGCCGCGGGCGGTTATTTCCAGCGCGCCGGCGCTCATCGTTACCAGCCCGTCCTCCACCAGCGGCGCCATTTGCGCCAGATCCCCGGCAAAGTAGTCGGTAAATTGGATACCGTAAGCCGTTTCAATCACGTTGAAATCAAGGCGAAACTGGCAAATCAGCGCTTTGATGACATCCCGACGCAGGCAATCGTCGCGGCTGAGCGCCACGCCACGCCACAAACCGTTGCCCTGCCGCTCAACGGAATCGCGATAGCTGCGCATGACTTTCTGATTTTGCGCATAATGGTCGCCGATCATACTTATCGCTGATAAACCCAATCCCAGCAGATCGCACTCGCCCTGGGTGGTATACCCCTGAAAATTGCGGTGCAGCCGCCCCGCCCGCTGCGCCAGCGCCAGTTCATCGTCCGGCCGGGCGAAATGGTCCATGCCGATAAACTGATAGCCCGCGTCGGTGAGGGTCATGATACTGTGCTGCAACAGGGCCAGTTTTTGCCCGGCGTCGGGCAAATCCGCGTCTTTAAACTTGCGCTGCGCGGCAAATAGCGACAGCATATGGGCATAATTGAACACGCTTAAACGCTGCGGCTCAAGCGCGATGACCCGCTGCAACGTGTAAGCGAAGCGATCGCGCATTTGGCGCGGCAGACCGTAAATCAAATCGATGTTGGTCGAGCGGAATCCCAGACGGGTGGCGCGCTCAATTAGACCAAAAATCAGCGCTTCGTCCTGCTCGCGATTGATTAAGACGCTGCACCTCGCCATTAAAATCCTGCACGCCGACGCTGATACGATTGAACCCTTGGCGCTGCAAATCATCAATGAGATCCAGCGGGATATCCCGCGGATCGATTTCAATGGACAGCTCGGCGTCGGCAGCAAAAGAGAAGTGCTCCCGCAGCAGCGCCATTAACTGCGCTGTCTGCGCCACCGACAAAAAGGTCGGCGTCCCGCCGCCCCAATGCATTTGGCTGACGTGCCTGCCGGCGAACAATGGCGCCCGCGCGCGAATTTCCCGCGCCAGCGTATCGAGATAATCATCGACCTTCGCGCCATGGCGCGTGACTATCTTATTGCAGCCGCAGAAGTAGCACAGCTTGTGACAGAACGGGATATGGACATACAGCGACAGCGGCCGCTCGGGATAACGACTCGCCGCCGTGGCAAACGCCGCGTCATCATACTCTTGGCTGAATTCAAGCGCGGTGGGATAGGACGTATAGCGCGGCCCGGAGTAATTGTATTTCTGAATGAGGGCCGAATCCCATTCGATTGCTGGCAGTGATTTCACGGCTTACTCCTTACCCGGGGGACGTCGTCGACGGCGCCGTCTGACGTGCGGGGCGGGCCGCTTGCAGCCGCGCCTTGCGTCGCGAGAGGCGCCATAGTTTACCTGATAACCACACAAGATAACAGGTTAACAATAGCGCAAGGAGCAGCGTTAAGGCCGGCAAGGATTAGAAGCTGTCTTTGTCGTAGCCGCGTTTTAGCAGCTGCAGTATATCTTCCTGATTCGTCTACGCGTCCTCATCGTCATCGTCAATAAGCTCAATGCACAACTCGGTCATCAGCTCATCAATTCGATCCAGCGCCTGGTCGACATAGCGTCGCTCCTCCGTGGAAAGGGTTTCATCCTGCTCAAGACGCTGCAATAACGCATCCAGACGATCGTCATTCTCCAAGCGTGCCAACTCCTGTTCGGCCGTTTCCCGCGGCTTTGGCGACTGCGGCGCGGGCGCGAGGGATTTGGGTTGGACCGTTGTCCCCTCAACCGTCAGCGGCACGGGTTTTTTGCTGCCGATACGGCCATCCTGCGGCGTACGGGTTTTTTGGCGTACGGCCTCGCCGCCGCCGCCCTGACTGCGTGAACCGGCGGCCAGCCCGCGGCGTTTTTTCTGCCGCTTACGTTCACGCCCTTCGAGATTCAACTCTTCGCGGCTTTTACGCTGCTTTTTTTTTCGCGCGTCCCCGGGCTTGCCGCGGCCGCCCCGTGCTGATGAATTCATAATATTGGCTCTTGGGTAAGGGTAATGACGTCTACCGTTGCAGCGGTATCTATCAGAAAGCCGCGCAAGAAAAAAGATGACTGCGCCCGTGGGCGAAGATAAAAAACGCATTCCGGGACATAACCGGTATAATTGCCGTTAATATGCCATCTCCAAAGAGAGGATACCGTTGACCAAATCTTATAACTATCAGATAACTCATTTCGTGACCAGCGCGCCGGATATTCGCCATTTGCCGATCGACAGCGGGATTGAAATCGCCTTCGCGGGGCGTTCCAACGCCGGCAAATCCAGCGCACTTAACACCCTGACCAACCAGAAAAACTTGGCCAGGACCAGTAAAACCCCCGGACGCACCCAGCTTATCAACCTGTTTGAGGTGGAGCCGGGCATCCGGTTGGTGGATCTTCCCGGCTATGGCTACGCCGAAGTGCCGGAAGAATTAAAACGCAAGTGGCAGCGCGCCCTGGGCGAATATCTGCAAAAGCGCGACAACCTTAAAGGGCTGGTGGTATTGATGGATATCCGCCACCCGATGAAAGATCTCGACCAGCAAATGGTGCAATGGGCGGTGGATGTCAATATTCCGGTTCTCGTCCTGCTTACCAAAGCCGATAAGCTGGCTTCCGGCGCGCGCAAAGCGCAGTTAAATCAAGTGCGCGAAGCGGCGCTGGCATTCATGGACGATGTCGAGATTGAAACATTCTCGTCGCTGAAAAAACAGGGCGTGGATAAACTGCGGCAGAAACTCGACGCGTGGTTTACCGCCATCCCGCCGGCGATAGCACCAGAAGCGCCGGCGAGTGAAAAATAACGTCCGGTTTCACGCCCTGGCCGGGGCCATGGCGGCGCTACGTACCTTGCCTGTGACGTCACGCCCTGACCGGGATGGCGGCAGCGCCGCTGTTCACGTTATCATGTTCACGCCGCCGGACAGCACACGGCGAGGTTTCCGCACCCAATAAAAAACGTCCCAGTCATAAAATGACTGAGGCGGCTAATACTTAGCCAAATCCAATTACGTGAAGTAAAAGGTCTGAAAGATAGAACATCTTACCTCTGTACCCTACGCTGATAACTTTACCCTATTTTTTGATGGGGAAAAAGAATTTTTTGTAGTTTACTTTCACCTTTTACGTATAAGGAATGCTTATTGTGGGAATACATCACACTTTAATGTAGCTTAATTACTAAAAGTGCTTAGTCATTCGCCACTTAGTGAGCTTGATCCCAGTTTTCACCGACCCCTACGTCCACCTGCAACGGCACATCCAGCGTAAAACATCCCTCCATCAGCGCCTTAATCCGCGCTTTGGCGCTCTCTACCGCATCCCTTTGCACCTCAAACACCAACTCATCATGAACCTGCATAATCATGCGAACCGGCGGCGCCTCCTGCTGCAACCAGCCATCGATCGCAATCATCGCTCGTTTGATAATATCGGCGGCGGTGCCCTGCATAGGCGCATTAATGGCCGCGCGCTCCGCGCCTTTTTTGCGCATGCCGTTGCGCGAGTGAATATCCGGCAAATAAAGCCGGCGCCCGTCCAGGGTGGCGACATAACCTTGATCGGTCGCCTGCCTGCGGGTGCGTTCCATATAGTCCAAAACGCCGGGGTACCGCTCGAAATAAAGATTCATATATTTCTGCGCCTCCGAACGCGGCACCGACAGCTGACGCGCCAGACCAAAGGCGCTCATGCCGTAAATCAAGCCAAAGTTGATAGCCTTGGCGCTGCGGCGCTGATCCTGTGTCACCTTCTCCAGCGGCATCCCGAAGACCTCGGCGGCGGTGGCGCGGTGAATATCCTTGCCGGCGGCAAAGGCGTTCAGCAATCCGGGATCGTGCGCGAGATGCGCCATGATGCGCAGCTCAATCTGCGAATAGTCCGCCGCCACGATAAGCGCATCCGGCGGCGCGATAAATGCCTGGCGTATACGCCGTCCCTCATCATTACGCACCGGAATATTTTGCAGGTTCGGATCGCTCGAAGATAGTCGTCCGGTAGCGGTAACGGCCTGATGATAGGAGGTATGCACCCGTTTCGACACCGGGTTAATCATCTGCGGTAGTTTATCGGTGTAGGTAGATTTAAGCTTGGCCAGGCCGCGGTATTCCAAAATCAGCTTCGGCAGCGGGTAATCCAGCGCCAGCTCCGCCAGCACCTCTTCATTGGTGGAAGGGGCACCGCCGGGCGTTTTTTTCAGCACCGGCAGCTTCTGTTTATCGTATAAAATCGCCTGCAGCTGTTTGGTAGAGGAAAGATTGAACGGTTCTTCAGCCAGCTGATGCGCTTCCAGTTCCAGCGCTTTCAGACGTTTGGTCAGCTCCACCGAATGCGCGGCGAGAATGTTTTCGTCAATGAGCACACCGGTGCGCTCAATGCGCGACAGGACCGGCACCAGCGGCATTTCAATTTCCTGAAAGACCTTTTTCAGCTCCGGCGCTTGCTCAATGCGCGGCCACAGCGTCTGATGCAAACGCAGCGTCACATCGGCGTCTTCGGCGGCGTAGGGGGCGGCCTGTTCCAAAGCGATCTGGTTGAACGTCAACTGGTTGCGCCCTTTACCCGCGATCTCCTCAAAGCTCACGGTGGTGTGTTGTAAAAAACGGTCCGCCAGGCTGTCCATACCGTGGCGGCCGGCGACGCTGTCCAGCACGTAGGATTCCAGCATGGTATCGAATGCGATGCCGGCCAACTCAATGTCGTATCGTTTTAATACCCCGCGGTCGAATTTGAGGTTCTGGCCGATTTTGCCGATGGCGGCATCTTCCAGCACCGGTTTCAACAATGCCAGTACCGCCGCGCGGTCAAGCTGGTCCGGCGCATCCAGATAGTCATGCCCCACCGGCAGGTAGGCAGCTTCACCCGGCTTCACGGCAAAGCACAGCCCCACCAAATTGGCGGTCAGCGTATCCAGCCCATCGGTTTCGGTATCGAAGGCGAACACGCCGGCGCTGCGAATAGCGGTAATCCACTGCTCAAGCGTCGCCATGTCGTAAATGATCTGATAGCCGTCTTTTGACAGTGCCTCAGCCGGCGCCTCCGCTGCGGCCAGGCGAGGCGCGGTAAAGGGCGAAGACGGCGCGACGGCGCTTTTGCGGCCCTGTAGCCATTTACCCGCTTCTAGGTCGCTCAACCAGCGTTTAAATTCATAACGCTGAAATAACAGCATCAGCGCTTCGGCCTCGGGCTCTTCAACCGTTAGCTGGTCATAGGGTAAATCCAGCGCCACATCGGTTTTAATCGTCGCCAACTGGTAGGAGAGGAAAGCCACCTCGCGGTGCTGCTCGAGTTTGGCGGCCATGGTTTTGGCGCCGCGGAAGCTCAAGATGCTGACGCTATCAAGCTGTTGATACAGGATTTCCAGCCCCCCTAACCCCTGCAATAGCGCCTGCGCGGTTTTCTCCCCTACTCCCGGCACGCCCGGAATATTATCCGAGCTATCGCCCATCAGCGCCAGATAGTCGATGATAAGCTCGGGCGGCACGCCGAATTTCAATTGCACCTCTTCCGGACCGAGGATGGTGTTCGACATGGTATTGATCAGGGTAATTTTGGGCGACACCAGCTGCGCCATGTCTTTATCACCGGTGCTTATCAGCACGTCGTGGCCGTCGCGCGCCGCCGCCAGCGCCAGCGTACCGATAACATCATCGGCCTCGACGCCGCTGATAGCCAGCAACGGCAGCCCCATCGCCTTGACCATCTCATGCAGCGGCGCTATCTGGCTGCGCAGATCGTCCGGCATGGGCGGCCGGTGGGATTTGTAGTGCTCAAACAATTCATCGCGAAAGGTCTTGCCCTTGGCATCAAACACCACTGCCACATGGCTTGGTCGGTATTGCACCAGCAGGCTTTTAAGCATATTCAATACGCCGTACATCGCCCCCGTGGGTTCCCCCCCGCTATTGGTCAGCGGCGGAAAGGCATGATAGGCGCGGTAAAGATAAGAAGAACCATCCACCAGGATTAACGGGTTTTCTGCGATTTGAACCATAGCGTATTTCGTTCTTTTTAGTCAGCAAACATAAGGGGTAGCATGCCACAGCCGGCAGCCGGAGACGATGGTTAGCGTAGCATAAGGGCGATAAAAATACCGGGAATGCGGCGAGATCCGCAGGATCATGCTGTGGATAACTTTGTGAGTAAAAATTATAGTTTTTATTGACAGCCGCGATATTTGCGAGGTCTCTAGACAAAAAACCTTTAATATCAAGTGATTAATATATTAACCTGTCAATAGCAAATTTCATCACAAGGGTATTGCCATTGTGGATATAAACCTGCTATGGCCCGTTGCGGGCAAAGGAATTATCCTCTGGCAGATTAAGGAGATACCGCTATTTCTATTGACGTCAGGAACGACAACGCCGGCGGTCGCCGGCGTTGTGCTTCATTCGCCCGTAGGCGATATTACTTTTGGCTAAGAAGAAATTTCACGACATCGGCGAATTGTTTGGTGTAAGCGTCCATCGATGACATATCCAATCCGTCATTCTTCACCATATATTTACCATTGACGAACATTGCCGGTACGCCGCGCAGTTGTAGATCGGCGGCCGCTTTCTCCTGCTGTACGACCAAGGATTTCACGACAAAGCTGTTCCAGGCGGAATCATATTCTTCCGCGCTGACGCCCGCTTTAACAAAGACCGCGCGGATGTCATCCGGCGTTTGAATCGTCTGCGTTTTCTGTAGGCCATCAAACAGCAGCGGACTGACTTTATCTTCTACCCCCAGCGCCATGGCTACCGCCCAGGCCTGGGTGAGCTGTTTACCCATCGACCCCAGGAAGTCCACGTGATATTTGGTCATTTTGGTTCCTGCCAGCAGCGCTTTTTTCACCGTACTGGAAATGTGATAGACCTGCTCGAATTGATAACAGTGCGGGCAATAAAACGAGAAAAACTCTAGCACCTGGGGTTCACTGGTTACCGGCTTGTCGAGCTGGACATATTGTTGACCTTCAGTAAACTGCGCGGCCGAGGCACTGAATGCCAACGCGATACCCATCAACGCAAACCATATTTTTTTCATAGATAGTCTCTCTCCGAAATGAATCATTTAGGCGTAAACATAATCAATAGACCGGCATCAGCTGCAGCGGAGGTTGTTGCAGCAGCGTTGCCTGTTCGATGAATAGCGCGGTTTGTTGCGACCAAAATTCCGCCTCAACCATCCACGGGAAACTACGTGGAAAGCCGGATCGCCCCAGCGACGGCTAACCCAGGCGAGATAATGGATCATTCGCATTGCCCGCAACGGCTCAATAAGCGCCAGTTCCCGAGGATCGAAATCAATAAATTCAGCATAAGCGTCCAACAGCAGCGACAGTTGATACAGCCTGTCGCGGCGATCCCCGTTAAGCAGCATCCAGAGATCTTGGACAGCCTGGCCATTACGGGCATCGTCGAGATCGACAAACGTCGGGCTGTCGCGCCACAAGATGTTACCGGCGTGCAAATCGCCATGCAGACGCAGCGGGCGCCAGTCGGTAGTCCACACCTCATGCACCTGCGCTATGAGCTGGTCGCACGCCTGTAAAAACATCGCTTTCTGCCGGCCAGAGATAAGGGTACTGTTTTCCAGCTCGCGTCGTGGCAACGTCAGATATTCTTCCAGTCCCATGGTCGGGCGCGCGCTAAAACAGCGGCTGCCGTTGTGTCGGTAAATACGGCCAAGAAAACGCCCTACTCACTCCAGCTGGTCTTCGTTATCCTGCTCAAAAGCCCGCCCGCCAACACTGGGAAACAGGGCGAAATAGTAGCCAAGATGGTTGTGCAGCGTCGCATTATTAATGACCAGCGGCGCTACGACCGGTATTTCGGCCTGCGCAAGCTCTTGCGCCAGCTGGTGCTCTTCTAAAATTTGCTCGGCACGCCAGCGTTCGGGGCGGTAAAATTTCACCACATAGCGCTTTTTCTCTTCGTCCAGAAACTGATAGACGCGATTTTCATAACTGTTGAGGGCGGTTAAGCCGGAATCGACGACGATCCCCGTCTGTTGCAGGGCGTCCATAATCAAATCGGGCATTAATGCCTGAAAATTGAATTCTGTGCTCATCAGCCCCCGCTTACTCTTTGATAATACCGCGGGCGCGCAAAATGGCCGTTTTAAAATCTTCTTCATAATCTTTTGCTAGCCCAGGAATTGCGGCTGTTTTATCGCTGCCGCGCATTTTCAAATGATAGATGGCTTTGTTGAATAAATCGAACTTTTAGGTGACTGGCGGCTCTGATCACTACATTCGTTTCAACATCAGGTCCCCATGGCAAAGCAAAAGTTTAAAATTACCAACTGGCCCGCATATAACAATGCGCTCAGGCAGCGGGGGGACCTGACAGTATGGCTTGATGAGTCAGCCATTGCTGCATGGACTGAGAGTACACCACCTGAACATCGTGGCCGGCCGCTTCACTACACCGATATGGCCATTACCACGGTTATGATGATAAAGCGCGTGTTTAACCTTTCGCTCCGGGCGTTACAGGGTTTCGTTGACTCGATTTTTAAACTGATGGGGCTGTCGCTGCGCTGCCCAGATTACTCTCTGGTCAGCCGGCGAGCAAAAACCGTCGACATCAGCATAAAAACGCCAACCCGCGGCGAAATCTCACACCTGGTCATCGATGGCACCGGCCTGAAAGTCTTCGGCGAAGGCGAATGGAAAGTCAGGCAGCATGGGGCTGAGAGGCGCAGAGTATGGCGCAAGCTTCATCTGGCAGTAGATAGCGTGACACATGAAATTATCTGTGCCGATTTATCGCTAAGCGGTACGACAGATGCGCAGGCGCTGCCCGGGCTGATTAACCAAACCCACCGGAAAATCAGGGAAGCGCTGACAGTGCTTACGATACGCGTTACTGTCATGATGCTCTGCTGAGGAAAAAAATAAAGCCGCTTATCCCACCGCGAAGTGGTGCGCAATATTGGCCAGCTCGATACCATGAGCGTAACCATGCGGTGGCAAATCAGCATCTGAGCGACAATAACGATACCTGGAAAAAGAAAGTAGGTTATCACCGGCGTTCACTGGCTGAAACGGCCATGTTCCGGTTTAAAACACTTCTGGGTGGTCATCTGAGTCTGCATGACTATGACGCACAGGTAGGTGAGGCAATGGCAATGGTTAAAGCACTTAACCGGATCACACTGTTAGGAATGCCAAACAGCGTCCGCATCATGTAACAATCGCCCTGATAGGAAGGAAGTCGTCACAAATTTCGGATTTATTCAACAAAGCGATGATAGATTAGAATATCATCGGTCAGGCCGCTTAAATCGCCCTGATAACCTGCTTCCTGCGCCAGCTTTAGCAGAAATTGTACCAGGTTGAGATCGGGCTCCTGTTGCCAGGCGGGATGCAACAGCGCCACTAATTCATTAACGCGATGGCATTTCATAATACATTCCTTAGTGAAGGTCTGACAGTACTGTAGCAAGATTCGCGAACGGGGATAAACAGCATTATCCTGCATTCGCTAAAACATTGTATCCTAATATGAAGGGTAATCCCCGTACCCTAGAATTTCATCCTGGAGAGGGCGATGGCAACCAACGGCATTACCGGCGTGATCCTGGCGGGCTGGCTTTCGACGCGCATGGGCGGTGAAGATAAAGGCCTGCTGCAAATCAATCATAAGCCATTATACCGTTACGTAGCCGATCGTCTGGCGCCGCAGGTCGCTGTGCTGATGATTAACGCCAATCGTAACGAAGATGCCTATCAGCACGGCGGTTTTCCGGTTGTGGCGGATACTTTTCCCGGTTTTGCTGGGCCGCTGGCCGGGATGCTGACGGGCCTACGCCTTGCCGATAGCGAATGGGTCGCGTTTGTCCCTTGTGATGTTCCGGTGTTTCCGAACGATTTGGTGGCGCGGTTGTGGGAGAATCGACAGCAGGCGTCCGCGGCCTTTGCCAGCGATGATAAAGGTCACGATCATCCCACGTTTACGCTGCTACACCGAGCTTTGGCGCCGGCGCTGGAGGCGTTTCTGCACCGCGGAGGAAGGCGGGTCAGAGCCCGTACCGGATTCTGTGTAAATGCCTTTTCTCAGAAGTGACCGTCCAGGCGGTCACCGAACTCGATAATAAAGCGGCTCATTGCCATGCGCCAGTCCCTCAAAGGCATTGTCCATTTCTGTGAGGCCGCCTGTATCGCCAGCCACACCACCTTTTTCACTACGTCGTCGGTCGGGAACACCTTGCGGATGTCCGTTGAGTAGGCAAAGAACGTGGCCAGATTGGCCCAGTTTGCCTGCCAGCTTCGACTTATTTGCGGGTAGCGGATGTCCCAAGCACTGGAGAACGCTTCCAGCGCCTGCAAGCCGGCTTCTTCCGTAGGGGCCTGATAGATAGCTTTCAAGTCGCGGGTGACGGCCTTGTAGTCCTTCCAGGAGAACGAACCGCAGGCTGTTGCGCACCATATGCACGATACACAGCTGGAGCCGCGCCTCCGGATACACCGCGTTAATAGCGTCAGGGAAACCTTTCAGCCCGTCTACGCAGGCGATAAGGATATCGTTCAGGCTGCGGTTTTTCAGCTCTGTCAGCACGTTCAGCCAGAACTTTGCGCCTTCATTTCCGGCCAGCCACATACCTAGCAACTCTTTCTGGCCTTCGATGTTGATGCCCAGCGCCAGGAACACAGATTTGTTGATGATGCGGCTGTCCTGCCGGACTTTTAGAACGATACAGTCAAGATAAACAATGGGATAGACTGCATCCAGAGGCCGGTTTTGCCATTCGACAACCTGCTCCATGACCGCATCGGTGACCTTTGAGACCAGCGCCGGCGAGACATCGGCGTCATACAGCTCTTTGAACGCGGCGGCGATCTCGCGGGTGGTCATCCCTTTGGCGTACAACGATAAAATCTGGTTATTCATCCCGGTAATCCGGGTCTGGTTCTTCTTCACCAGTTGCGGTTCAAAGGAACCGTCACGATCGCGCGGAGTACGCAGCGCCAGCGGGCCATCGCCAGTGGTAACGGTTTTTGTGGAATAGCCGTTGCGGGCGTTGGTCCCCGGTTTAGGCTGATTTTTATCGTAGCCGAGGTGATGGGTCATTTCGGCATTGAGAGCTGCTTCGACGCTGATTTTTTTCAGCAGCCGAGCGAAGTGACTGAGATCTTCAGGAGTTTTGAGATTTTTGGCCAGTTCGTTAGCCAGAGCCTGCAACTGTTTTTCGTCTATAAATTAACTTGTTTTTGATGTTGGATTGAACATATCAAAATCAGGCAAATACACAAATTTCTAAACAGGCTCTTATCAGGGGTGCGCTCTAACCACCTGAGCTACAAGCCTATAGAAGGTTTTTCTTGCTCGTGACAGTTATCAGACAATCTGTGTGGACACGTCACTTAACGTATCGTCTAGATAAGGAGGTGATACAACCGCAGGTTCCCCTACGGTTACCTTGTTACGACTTCACCCCAATCATGAATCACAAAGTGGTAAACGCCCTCCCGAAGGTTAAGCTACCTACTTCTTTTTCAACCCACTCCCATGGTGTGACGGGCGGTGTGTACAAGGCCCGGGAACGTATTCACCGTGGCATTCTGATCCACAATTACTAGCGATTCCGACTTCATGGAGTCGAGTTGCAGACTCCAATCCGGACTACGACGCACTTTATGAGGTCCGCTGACTCTCGCGAGATCGCTTCTCTTTGTATGCGCCATTGTAGCACGTGTGTAGCCCTACTCGTAAGGGTCATGATGACTTGACGTCATCCCCACCTTCCTCCAGTTTATCACCGGCAGTCTCCTTTGAGTTCCCGACCGAATCGCTGGCAACAAAGGATAAGGGTTGCGCTCGTTGCGGGACTTAACCCAACATTTCACAACACGAGCTGACGACAGCCATGCAGCACCTGCCTCAGAGCTCCCGAAGGCACCAAGGCATTTCTGCCAAGTTCTCTGGATGTCAAGAGTAGGTAAGGTTCTTCGCGTTGCATCGAATTAAACCACATGCTCCACCGCTTGTGCGGGCCCCCGTCAATTCATTTGAGTTTTAACCTTGCGGCCGTACTCCCCAGGTGGTCGATTTAACGCGTTAGCTCCGAAAGCCACGGCTCAAGGCCACAACCTTCAAATCGACATCGTTTACAGCGTGGACTACCAGGGTATCTAATCCTGTTTGCTCCCCACGCTTTCGTACCTGAGCGTCAGTCTTTGTCCAGGGGGCCGCCTTCGCCACCAGTATTCCTCCAGATCTCTACGCATTTCACCGCTACACCTGGAATTCTACCCCCCTCTACGAGACTCTAGCCTGCCAGTTTCAAATGCAGTTCCCAGGTTAAGCCCGGGGATTTCACATCTGACTTAACAGACCGCCTGCGTACGCTTTACGCCCAGTAATTCCGATTAACGCTCGCACCCTCCGTATTACCGCGGCTGCTGGCACGGAGTTAGCCAGTGCTTCTTGCGGGTAACGTCAATCGATGGCGCTATTAACGCCACCGCCTTCCTCACCGCTGAAAGTGCTTTACAACCCGAAGGCCTTCTTTACACACGCGGCATGGCTGCATCAGGGTTTCCCCCATTGTGCAATATTCCCCACTGCTGCCTCCCGTAGGAGTCTGGACCGTGTCTCAGTTCCAGTGTGGCTGGTCATCCTCATCAGACCAGCTAGGGATCGTCGCCTAGGTGAGCCATTACCCCACCTACTAGCTAATCCCATCTGGGTTCATCCGATGGTGTGAGGCCCGAAGGTCCTCCACTTTGGTCTTGCGACGTTATGCGGTAGTTAGCTACCGTTTCCAGTAGTTATCCCCCTCCATCGGGCAGATCCCCAGACATTACTCACCCGTCCGCCGCTCGCCGGCAAAGAAGACAAGCTTCTTCCCGCTGCCGCTCGACTTGCATGTGTTAGGCCTGCCGCCAGCGTTCAATCTGAGCCATGATCAAACTCTTCAATTAAAAGCTTGATGCTCAAAGAATTAAAACTGGTATTCTTATGAATATTCGCTGTTCACTCTTCAAGACTTGATATTTCGTGTATCGATATCGTCTTGTGAGTGCCCACATAGATTGTCTGATAAATTGTTAAAGAGCGCTGCGCAGCTGGAATCCGGCCAGCGTATATTACGCCTTCCTCATTCAGTGTCAAGCCGTTTCGCCTGTTTCTGAACCCTCCCGTTCACTGTGATGATATTCACATGACCGGTCGATGGAGGCGCATTGTAGGGAGCCGGTTTGAAATGGCAAGGGAATATCCTTACTTTTTTTCCAACCGGTCACAAATCATTCGTTACGCGCCGGATTGACGCCGCTTAATCGCGGCCGGCAGCGCGGCCAGGCTATCGATGACCCAATCTGCCGCCGCGCTGGACTGCTCCGTTACCACTTTGCCGCTGCGCACCAGTACCCGAGTGCCAACCCCCGCCGCCTTGCCCGCCAGCATATCGTCCAGTTTGTCCCCCACCATGTAAGAAGAAGCCATATCGATATGCAGGTGGCGCTGCGCGTCCAGCAGCATCCCGGGTTTCGGCTTGCGGCAATCACACTCTTGGCGTAGCGCCTCCACCGCCGCCTGGGGATGGTGAGGGCAAAAATAGATACCGTCCAGATCAACGTCACGATCCGCCAGTGACCAGTCCATCCATTCCGTCAGGCGCATAAACTGCTCTTCGCTGAAAAAACCTCGAGCCAGCCCGGATTGATTCGTGACCACCACCAGGGCGAAGCCCATTTTTTTCAATTCCTGCATGGCTTCGATCACACCATCGATAAATTGAAAATCGTCAATCTCATGGACGTAACCGTTATCGGCGTTAATCGTACCGTCACGGTCTAAAAAAATTGCGGAAACAGACTGTGCCACTGCAAGGCTCCTGATTACGGATAAGCCTCAAGTATCGCATGTTTTGACATGGGAAGAGAAACCCATAAAATGGAACGTAACGCAGTTAACTTAGACGTCTAGACGCCTTAACATCCACGCACTTCAATGCCGGTCGGCTTTGATTTGTTACCTTTACGTTCGCTATGCGGCCTATATATAAAAATAAGCATGATCACACTTTCTCACATCACCAAGCACTTCACGCTGGGCACGCGGACGATTACCGCGCTATCAGATGTTAGCCTTCACGTGCCCGCTGGGCAAATTTACGGCGTCATCGGGGCGTCTGGCGCGGGGAAAAGCACCTTGATACGCTGCGTCAATCTGCTGGAACGGCCTACATCCGGTTCGGTGGTGGTCAACGGTACCGATCTGACGAATCTGCCCGAGCGGAAGTTGATCGATGCCCGTCGTCAGATAGGCATGATCTTCCAGCATTTTAATTTACTTTCCTCACGCACGGTGGCCGGCAATGTCGCGCTGCCGCTGGAATTGGATAAGCGGCCTAAAAGCGCTATCACCCAGCGGGTCGCCGAGTTGCTGGCGCTGGTAGGGCTGGAGGATAAAGCGGATAACTATCCGGCGAATCTTTCGGGCGGGCAGAAACAGCGTGTCGCCATCGCCCGCGCGCTGGCCAGCAATCCTAAAGTGCTGCTGTGCGATGAAGCCACCAGCGCGCTGGATCCCGCCACGACCCAGTCAATCTTAGCGTTGTTGAAAGATATCAATCAGCGCCTAGGACTGACCATACTGTTGATTACCCATGAAATGGATGTTGTGAAACGCATTTGCGATCAGGTTGCGGTCATCAGCCAAGGGGAACTCATTGAGCAGGATTCAGTAAGCGAAATGTTTTCCCATCCGAAAACGCCGCTGGCCCAGGCTTTCATCCGTTCCACGCTGCATTTGGATATTCCGCAGGATTATCAGCAGCGCATGCATACCGAACGTGCGCCCGGCCGCATTCCCATATTACAGTTGGAATTTACCGGTCAGTCGGTGGATGCGCCGCTGTTGTCAGAAACCGCGCGCCGTTTCAACGTCAACAATAACATTATCAGCGCCCAGATGGATTACGCCGGCGGCGTTAAATTCGGCATCATGTTGACGGAAATGGACGGGGATGAAGCGGACGCTGCCGCCGCCATCGCTTATTTGCAGCAGCATCAGGTCAATGTAGAGGTACTGGGTTATGTCTGATGGAATGATCGCCCTATTGGCCCGTGGAGTTTGGGAAACCCTGACGATGACATTCGTCTCGGGATTTTTCGGTTTTGTCATCGGTCTACCCATCGGTGTATTGCTTTACGTTAGCCGTCCCGGTCAGATTGTCGACAATGCCAAACTGTACCGAATGGCATCGGCGTTAGTAAACATATTCCGTTCCGTTCCTTTTATTATTCTGCTGGTTTGGATGATTCCGTTTACCCGTATCATCGTCGGGACTTCCATCGGCCTTAAGGCCGCCATTGTGCCGCTAACGATAGGCGCCGCCCCCTTTATTGCCCGAATGGTCGAAAACGCCCTGTTGGAAATTCCCTCTGGCCTGGTAGAAGCCTCTCGCGCCATGGGCGCCACACCGCTGCAGATTATCCGCAAGGTGCTGCTGCCGGAAGCGCTGCCGGGTCTCATTAACGCCGCGACCATTACGCTCATTACCCTGGTGGGGTATTCCGCCATGGGCGGTACCGTGGGCGCCGGCGGCCTGGGACAAATCGGCATTCAATACGGCTATATCGGTTACAACGCCACCGTGATGAATACCGTATTAGTATTGTTGGTGGTTCTGGTCTATTTAATACAATTTTGCGGTGATCGGCTCGTCAGAGCGGTTACCCATAAATAACGCGACCGTCCCTGCGTCGACATTATGGCGTAAGGACACTACATCTCACTGTGAGGAAAGGGATATGTCTTTCAATATTAAAACTCTGGCAAAGGTGGCGGCACTGGTTAGCGCGGTGGCGCTGGCCGGCTGCGGACAGGATGAAAAAGATCCGAATCACATCAAAGTAGGCGTGATCAATGGCGCGGAACAGCAGGTAGCGGAAACGGCGCAAAAAGTGGCCAAAGAGAAATACGGCCTGGACGTGGAGCTGGTGACCTTTAATGATTACGTATTGCCGAACGAAGCGCTCAGCAAGGGCGATATCGATGTTAACGCGTTCCAGCACAAACCGTATCTGGATCAGCAAATAAAAGATCGCGGCTATAAGCTCGCGGCCGTAGGGAATACCTTTGTGTATCCCATCGCCGGCTATTCCAAGCAAATCAAATCGCTGGACGAGCTGAAGCCCGGCGCACAAATCGCGCTACCCAACGATCCGACCAACCTGGGCCGTTCGCTGCTGCTGTTGCAAAAAATTGGGCTGATCGGTTTGAAACCGGGCGTGGGGCTGATGCCGACCGTTCTGGATGTGACCGATAATCCGAAGAACCTGAAGCTGGCGGAACTTGAAGCCCCGCAGTTGCCACGATCGCTTGACGATCAGCAGATCGCCCTGGCGGTTATCAATACCACTTACGCCAGCCAGATTGGCCTGACGCCGACCAAAGACGGTCTGTTTGTCGAGGATAAGGACTCGCCTTATGTCAACCTGATCGTGGCGCGCGAAGACAATAAAAACACCGAAAACGTGAAGAAATTCGTTCAGGCCTATCAGTCCGATGAAGTGAACGATGCCGCCAACAAAATCTTTAACGGTGGCGCAGTCAAAGGCTGGTAATTGTTAATAACAGTTTTTCGCGGTGTTTTAATCAGACGGGTCACGGCCCGTCTTGTTATTTCTGCCGTAGATTGCTTCAATAGCAGCCGTTATAACAATAACCAGAGGAAAAATGATACGCGCATTACTTGTTTCGCTGCTCCTTCTCTCGCTAACGGGATGCTCCGGGCTATACCACGCACCTTCCGCCGTACAAAGCGGCCCCTAAAATCCGTTTAAAGACACGACCTCCGCCGTACATAAAGCCGCGCCACGCAGCGCGCCCCTGCCGGCGAAATTGTATAAAAATCCTGAAGAGCTGGTAGGCAAGCCGTTCCGCGATCTGGGCGAGGTGTATGGCTCCACCTGCAAAGTCAGCCTGCAAGATCCGCCGCCGAGCATCAGCGCCGTACGCCGCAATATGCAGATCCGCGCCGCCGCGATGAAAGGCAACGGCGTGTTACTGCATCAGTGCCAGATCGTGAGCGCCGTCGCTGGCTGCTATCAGCAGGCCATTTGCCAGGGGACCGCGCTCAGCGTTTCGCAATGACCTCGACTTTCGGCTTCAGGCAAATAGGCGTTGTCCGCTCGCCCTATAAAGAAAAGTTCGCCGTGCCGCGCCAGCCGGGGCTGGTAGCGGATGGCGTCGGCGAGTTGCATTTGCTGCCGCCCTATAATCAAGCGGAAGCGGTACGCGGCCTGACGGAGTTCAGCCATATTTGGCTGCTGTTTGTTTTTCATCAAACGCCGGAGGGCGGCTGGCGGCTGGCGGCTGGCGGCTGGCGGCTGGCGGCTGGCGGCTGGCGGCTGGCGGCTGGCGGCCCACGGTCAGACCCCCGCGGCTTGGCGGCAATAGCCGGATGGGGGTGTTCGCCACCCGCTCGCCTTTTCGCCCCAATCCCATCGGCATGTCGCTGGTGGCACTGGAGGGCATTACGCGGCACGGCGCCGACGTCATTTTACGTCTTGGCAGTCTGGATTTAGTGGATGGGACGCCGGTGGTGGATATTAAACCCTATCTTCCCTATGCCGAAAGCCTGCCCGACGCCCGCGCGGGCTTTGCGCAAGCCGCCCCCGCCGATACCCTACAGGTCATTTTCTCCCCCCCGGCGGAGCGGCAGCTGCGCGCGCAGGCTCACGTCTGGCCCCGATTGCGGGAATTTATCGGCGATGTTCTGGCGCAGGATTCCCGTCCCGTCTATCACCGTCGGGGAATGCCGGCGCGGGAGTATGCCGCGGCGCTGCTGGATTTTAATGTCCGCTGGCGCGTGAGCGAGACGACTGCCGAGGTTATCGCCATCGATACGTTACCGGGCGGCGACACTGACGCCGCCGGCCCGATCACCGAGCCCGAATCCAGCAGCGCAGGCGGGATAACGAGTTAAATTTCCCGCCGGTCCTTTTGGCCGTCGGCGGGCGCTGGTAGACTATATCACTTTCATTTTTTTGCTGCCTGCCGGCAGCCTACGGCACTCAGCCGCTTTTGTGGAACCTAACTAACATGCGTACTAGCCAATATCTGCTCTCCACCCTCAAGGAAGTCCCCGCCGATGCGGAAATGGTCAGCCATCAGCTGATGCGGCGCGCCGGGATGATTCGTAAGCTGGCGTCCGGCCTGTATAGCTGGCTGCCCACCGGTTTGCGCGTGCTGCGTAAAGTGGAAAATATCGTGCGCGAAGAGATGAACAACGCCGGCGCGATTGAAGTGGCCATGCCGGTAGTGCAGCCGGCAGATCTGTGGCAGGAAAGCGGACGTTGGGTCCAGTACGGCCCGGAACTGCTGCGGTTTACCGATCGCGGCGCGCGGCCGTTTGTCCTGGGCCCCACGCATGAAGAGGTGATAACCGACCTTATTCGCAATGAGGTCAGCTCCTATAAGCAGTTGCCGTTGAATTTTTATCAGATCCAGACCAAATTCCGCGACGAAGTGCGCCCGCGTTTCGGCGTCATGCGTTCGCGGGAGTTTGTGATGAAAGACGCCTACTCCTTCCACACCAGCCAGGCGTCGCTGCAGGCGACTTATGACACTATGTATCAGGCCTATAGCGCTATTTTCACTCGTATGGGGCTGGAATTCCGCGCGGTGCAGGCGGATACCGGCTCCATCGGCGGCAGCGCGTCCCACGAGTTTCAGGTGCTGGCCG
Organism: Candidatus Sodalis pierantonius str. SOPE; assembly: GCF_000517405.1. NCBI lineage: Bacteria > Pseudomonadati > Pseudomonadota > Gammaproteobacteria > Enterobacterales > Bruguierivoracaceae > Sodalis > Candidatus Sodalis pierantonii. The sequence goes on from NZ_CP006568.1 coordinate 3,646,447, forward strand.
ACAGCGGTGAGGACGATATCGTCTTCTCGACCGCGTCAGACTACGCCGCCAATATCGAACTGGCAGAGGCGGTCGCCCCGGCCGCCACCCGCGTCGCGCCCAGCGAAGAGATGCGGCTGGTGGACACCCCCGACGCTCGCACCATCGCCGAATTGATGGCGCAATTTTCGCTGCCGGTGGAAAAAACCGTCAAGACGCTGCTGGTCCGCGCCCGCGAAGACGCCGGTCATCCGCTGGTGGCGCTGATGGTCCGCGGCGATCATCAGCTCAACGACGTCAAAGCCGAAAAATTGCCGCAGGTCGCCGCCCCGTTGACGTTCGCCAGCGAAGAGGAAATCCGTCTGGCGGTCGGCGCGGGTCCTGGCTCGCTTGGGCCGGTGAACCTGCCGCTGCCGCTGGTCATCGACCGTAGCGTGGCGGTGATGAGCGACTTCGCCGTCGGCGCCAACGCCGAGGGGAAACACTTCTTCGGCATCAACTGGGAACGGGATTTGCCGCTGCCTCAGGTAGCCGACCTGCGCAAGGTTGTTGACGGCGATATCAGCCCGGACGGTAACGGTACACTGCAAATCAAGCGCGGGATCGAAGTGGGCCATATTTTCCAGTTGGGCACCAAATATTCAGAAGCGATGAAAGCCACCGTGCAGGGTGAAGACGGCCGTAACCAAACGCTGATCATGGGCTGCTACGGCATCGGCATCACCCGCGTGGTGGCGGCTGCTATCGAGCAAAACCACGACGAGCGTGGCATTTTGTGGCCGGAAGCCCTGGCGCCGTTCAATGTCGCCATTTTGCCCATGAATATGCATAAATCCTTCCGGGTGAAAGAGGTGGCGGAAGATCTTTACCGGCAGTTGCAGGCGCGCGGTATCGACGTTCTGCTCGGCGATCGCAAAGAGCGTCCGGGCGTGATGTTTGCCGATATGGAGCTTATCGGTGTACCGCACCAGTTGGTCATAGGCGATCGCAATCTGGATGCGGATGAAATCGAGTATAAAAACCGCCGCAGTGGTGAGAAGCAGATGATCAAACTCAGCGCGATTGTTGATTTTCTCGTCGGTGAAATCACCGCCGCGAAATAAAACGAGACACTACTCGCCTCACTCATGCGCCGTCCACGGTCGTGGACGGCGCGTGCTGGTTCCGATCACATCCGATCACTAATTCTGATTTCATCCGATCACTGATTCCGGTCACCCGATCAGCGATTCCGATTCTGTCCGATCGCTCATCTTCTGTTCCGCCATACTCTGGAGACTTTTAGCTTCCGGGGGCATGGCATGGCACGTAAAAAGAAGAAAGCGAGAACGGAAATGTGCACCTATATTAATGTTTTACGTATGAAATTCGAGCAGCGTCGCTCGAATCGCACTATCGTAGCAGCGCTCGGCATAGGCTGTACTACCGTGCACGATATCTTCGGCCGATTCACGGTAGCTAACCTGGTCTGGCCATTGCCGGCGGAACTGTCCCCCGTCGACCTCGACCGCCTGCTCTATCCCGGCAAATCCGGAAAAGTTATCAATACCTTACCCAGCTGGCTTGATATCGAGTTAAGCCGCAAGGGCATGACCAAGCAGCTGCTCTGGATGGAATATCAGTCCGCCGTGGGCGGTGATGCCCTCGGTTACTCACAGTTTTGTGCACTGTTCCGTGACTGGAAAAAGAAGCAGCGGCGTTCCATGCGCATGGAGCACAAGGCTGGCGAAAAGCTCTTCATCGACTTCTGTGGCCCCACCGTACCTATCGTCAACCCTGCGACCGGTAGCGTACGCCAGGTCGCTATCTTCGTCGCTGCCATGGGCGTGTCAGGCTATGCGTATATCGAAGCCTGCGAAGGCCAGGACATGGCATCGTGGCTCAACGCCAATAGCCGCTGCCTGCACTTCATGGGTGGGGTTCCGGAGCTGATGATACCTGATAATCTGCGCAGCGCTGTCAGCACCCCTGACCGCTATGAGCCGGTCATAAACCAGAGCTACCAGGCGCTGGCAAATCACTATGAGACAGTGGTGCTACCGGCGCGCCCGAGAAAACCGCAAGACAAGGCGAAGGCAGAATCAACTGTGCAGCTGGTAGAACGCTGGGTTTTGGCCCGGTTGCGTAAACGTAGGTTCTACTCGCTGGCCGAACTCAACCAGGTGATACGAGAACTCAATCATGAGTTGAATCTGCGCCCGATGCGTCATTACGACGGACAAAGTCGCCTTGAACGCTTCGAGCAGCTGGACAAACCGGCTCTTGGGCCTCTACCGCCCACACAATGGGAATACAGTGAGTATCTCGTTGCCCGAGTGGGACCTGATTACCACATAGACTACGGCAAAAACTGGTATTCGGTGCCGCATCCGCTGGTTGGCGAGCGCGTTGACGTCATCGCCACCCAACGGCTGGTGCAAATCCACCATAAGGGCGTCTGCGTGGCTACGCACCCTCGCAGCGATAACGCCTATAGGCACACGACTCAGGCGGCGCACATGCCGGCTAACCATAAGGGGCAGAGTCAGTGGACGCCGGAAAGGCTGTGCAGTTGGGCGCTGTCGGTAGGTGTGTGCACACTGAAAGTGGTCGAGTCCATCCAAAAGAGCAAAGCCCATCCGGAGCAGGCTTACCGCTCCGTGCTGGGGCTACTCAATCTGCAACGGCGCTATGAGACGACGCGACTGGAGAAGGCCTGCGCGCTGGCGTTGGAGAAAGGGTGCATTAACCGCTCTTTCATAGCCAACGTATTGAAACACGGTCGTGAAAGTGAGGTCACCCAGGACGGAGCCGGCGTATCAATGCTGGTTCACGAAAACCTCCGAGGTCCGGACAGTTATCACTAAGGAGAATAAATATGGATACACTGTTAATGGCTCTGCGAGAGCTGAAGTTGTCGGCAATGGTCCAGGCGTTGGAGACGCAACGCGAACTCCCGGGGAGTTATGGGGAGCTGGGGTTCGAGGAGCGGTTGTCGCTGATGGTAGAAGCTGGAAATTTGCATATAAAAAACAACCACATATGCCATATTCGACGGCAATCGCAAATGCGCTTGCAGGCAAAACCGGAAGATATCCGCTATATCCCTAGCCGAGGAGTAACACCGGAACAAATGCGAGATCTGCTAGGGGGACAATATCTGAAATATCAGAAAAGCATACTCATCACGGGGCCGACAGGTACGGGCAAAACCTGGCTCAGTTGTGCGCTTGGTGAGCAGGCATGCCGGCAGCAATATAGCGTGCGTTACTGGCGAGTGGGTCGGTTGCTGGCCCATCTTCACCAGTGTCAGGTAGACGGGACCTATCTAAAACAGCTTAAGCAGTTAGAAAAAATAGAGTTACTGATCTTGGACGACGTGGGCCTAGAATCAATAAGTCCGATGCAGGCAACGATGCTGTTGGAGGTGATGGAAGATCGCTACGACAAAAGCAGCAGCATCCTGATCAGTCAACTGCCGGTGAAAAAATGGTATGGACTGATAGAAAACCCCACGACAGCTGACGCGTTACTCGATCGGTTAGTACACCCCAGCTATAGACTGGAACTTAAAGGCGAATCACTACGCAAAAAGCAAGGAGTAGCCAGCACAGGAAAAATAGACTAAACCCGAGTCAGAAGATGAGCGAACACGTGATCGAATATCACTGGAATGGGTGATCGGAAAATATGACCCTGTACACGATTCTGTGTAAATGCCTTTTCTCAGAAGTGACCGTCCAGGCGGTCACCGAACTCGATAATAAAGCGGCTCATTGCCATGCGCCAGTCCCTCAAAGGCATTGTCCATTTCTGTGAGGCCGCCTGTATCGCCAGCCACACCACCTTTTTCACTGCGTCGTCGGTCGGGAACACCTTGCGCTTTTTGATGGCATGCCGGATCACGCTGTTTAACGACTCGATGGCGTTGGTCGTGTAGATCACCTTGCGGATGTCCGTTGGGTAGGCAAAGAACGTGGCCAGATTGGCCCAGTTTGCCTGCCAGCTTCGACTTATTTGCGGGTAGCGGATGTCCCAGGCACTGGAGAACGCTTCCAGCGCCTGCAAGCCGGCTTCTTCCGTAGGGGCCTGATAGATAGCTTTCAGGTCGCGGGTGACGGCCTTGTAGTCCTTCCAGGAGACGAACCGCAGGCTGTTGCGCACCATATGCACGATACACAGCTGGAGCCGCGCCTCCGGATACACCGCGTTAATAGCGTCAGGGAAACCTTTCAGCTCGTCTACGCAGGCGATAAGGATATCGTTCAGGCCGCGGTTTTTCAGCTCTGTCAGCACGTTCAGCCAGAACTTTGCGCCTTCATTTTCGGCCAGCCACATACCTAGCAACTCTTTCTGGCCTTCGATGTTGATGCCCAGCGCCAGGAACACAGATTTGTTGATGATGCGGCTGTCCTGCCGGACTTTTAGAACGATACAGTCAAGATAAACAATGGGATAGACTGCATCCAGAGGCCGGTTTTGCCATTCAACAACCTGCTCCATGACCGCATCGGTGACCTTTGAGACCAGCGCCGGCGAGACATCGGCGTCATACAGCTCCTTGAACGCGGCGGCGATCTCGCGGGTGGTCATCCCTTTGGCGTACAACGATAAAATCTGGTTATCCATCCCGGTAATCCGGGTCTGGTTCTTCTTCATCAGTTGCGGTTCAAAGGAACCGTCACGATCGCGCGGAGTACGCAGCGCCAGCGGGCCATCGCCAGTGGTAACGGTTTTTGTGGAATAGCCGTTGCGGGCGTTGGTCCCCGGTTTAGGCTGATTTTTATCGTAGCCGAGGTGATGGGTCATTTCGGCATTGAGAGCTGCTTCGACGCTGATTTTTTTCAGCAGCCGATCGAAGTGACTGAGATCTTCAGGGGTTTTGAGATTTTTGGCCAGTTCGTTAGCCAGAGCCTGCAACTGTTTTTCGTCCATAAATTAACCTGTTTTTGATGTTGGATTGAACATATCAAAATCAGGCAAATACACAAATTTCTAAACAGGCTCCCTTTTCTCAGAAGTGACCGTTCAGGCGGTCACCGAACTCGATAATAAAGCGGCTCATTGCCATGCGCCAGTCCCTCAAAGGCATTGTCCATTTCTGTGAGGCCGCCTGTATCGCCAGCCACACCACCTTTTTCACTGCGTCGTCGGTCGGGAACACCTTGCGCTTTTTGATGGCATGCTGGATCACGCTGTTTAACGACTCGATGGCGTTGGTCGTGTAGATCACCTTGCGGATGTCCGTTGGGTAGGCAAAGAACGTGGCCAGATTGGCCCAGTTTGCCTGCCAGCTTCGACTTATTTGCGGGTAGCGGATGTCCCAGGCACTGGAGAACTCTTCCAGCGCCTGCAAGCCGGCTTCTTCCGTAGGGGCCTGATAGATAGAGCTTTCAGGTCGCGGGTGACGGCCTTGTAGTCCTTCCAGGAGACGAACCGCAGGCTGTTGCGCACCATATGCACGATACACAGCTGGAGCCGCGCCTCCGGATACACCGCGTTAATAGCGTCAGGGAAACCTTTCAGCCCGTCTACGCAGGCGATAGGGATATCGTTCAGGCCGCGGTTTTTCAGCTCTGTCAGCACGTTCAGCCAGAACTTTGCGCCTTCATTTTCGGCCAGCCACATACCTAGCAACTCTTTCTGGCCTTCGATGTTGATGCCCAGCGCCAGGAACACTGATTTGTTGATGATGCGGCTGTCCTGCCGGATTTTTAGAACGATACAGTCAAGATAAACAATGGGATAGACTGCATCCAGAGGCCGGTTTTGCCATTCGACAACCTGCTCCATGACCGCATCGGTGACCTTTGAGACCAGCGCCGGCGAGACATCGGCGTCATACAGCTCTTTGAACGCAGCGGCGATCTCGCGGGTGGTCATCCCTTTGGCGTACAACGATAAAATCTGGTTATCTATCCCGGTAATTCGGGTCTGGTTCTGCTTCACCAGTTGCGGTTCAAAGGAACCGTCACGATCGCGCGGAGTACGCAGCGCCAGCGGGCCATCGCCAGTGGTAACGGTTTTTGTGGAATAGCCGTTGCGGGCGTTGGTCCCCGGTTTAGGCTGATTTTTATCGTAGCCGAGGTGATGGGTCATTTCGGCATTGAGAGCTGCTTCGACGCTGATTTTTTTCAGCAGCCGATCGAAGTGACTGAGATCTTCAGGGGTTTTGAGATTTTTGGCCAGTTCGTTAGCCAGAGCCTGCAACTGTTTTTCGTCCATAAATTAACCTGTTTTTGATGTTGGATTGAACATATCAAAATTAGGCAAATACACAAATTTCTAAACAGGCTCTCGGAATCTGCAGCGCGCGCGTCTCATCATCCATCAGTACTACACTCGCCGTTAATCGGCTGCGTTGCAGGCAGTCCGGGTCAACATAGATCAGATTTTCATCAACCGAGTCGACCGGCTATATCGCGCCCCCTGCTTTTTACCGACTTTGAGGCACGCGGTATAGTCGTTTATTTCCTGGGCAATATAGCGGGCCAATTTCCCGTTACTGTGGTAGCACTCCTGCGGCAGGCTCCGCTGCATGATGATCATCCGCGTGCCATTTTCCAGTATCTGGATAATCACTCGCGGCACCGTCAAAAGGGCGCTTCCCAATTGGGGCAGTAATATGGCCGGCGCATCCCTTTGCAACCGCAAAGACCGAAAATCAAGGAACGTCTGATAGATTTTACCCCCCTGTTTGGCGACGGTGGGAAACGGGAGCCACGCGTCGAGACGAGCGGTCTGTGACGGCGCATCATCATTCATCAAGGCCCACTGCAAAGTAAAATCATAGGTCGCATTGGCATCAATATAGATAAGATTCTCTTTTTCTCCATCGCCGGGGATGATACGCGTACCGTCTCGCTTGCCGGCCTGAACGGGCACCCCAGGCAAAGCGTTAAGCGCTTGCGCTACTTTGCTCGGCCACCGCCGTTTGTCCGCATCCTGCGCGGCAATATTAACGATGCGTTTCAGTAACGGCTTCTCGTCGCCCGCGCTAAAACTGAGATAAATTTGGCTCATTAGGGGTAGGTCGCAACACGCCTCCAAAGGAGCTAGCGCAATGTCATTGCTCTCATCGAGCGTTGCATGACCTATTTCGTGTGGCACGGGCGGTTGAGGGGGCGGTGTGGGATCAGCGTGGCGCAACCGAACGTGGTCGTTCTCCACCAGAAATTGTTGCAGCGCGCACTGCATTTTCCGCTCGCCGTACAACAAAATAAGTATCGCGCCGAGCAGCCCGTCGCTCTCCGCGTCGGCGCCGAGCTGCGTTAAAGCCTCTTTAATAAGCTTGGGCGTCGTAAAACCGGGATAACGTTCAAAAAAAGATTCACTGTCGATCATGCCTTTCAGCAGCCTGAGAATATTCATCGCGATCAAAATGAACGACATATCGAGAAGATCGGAACGGGGCCGGCGGACGCTGACTAGGCGATGCCACCGCAGGTATAGGCGCTCTAATAAATTATGCAACCGCAAATGCCAAACGACGCTTTCATGTAGACGTCTGGCGCCGAACGTCTTCTGCGGCGAAAATTCCAATGCGCTACCCTGCCGCTGGAATTTGTGATCCACCACCACCCGGCGATAACTTTTTACCGGTATTTGTAATCGATTGGCCAGAACTTGGGCGCAGGAGTGCGCCCCGCCATACCCCCCGTAGCAGGAGATAAGTTCTAATTCTTTTAGCGGTCTGCCGTGATTATGTAATTCATTTATCCCCAACACCACCTCGGCGCATTCCAAAGCATCGTAATGGTTAATGCTGGTAGGTGCGCCGTGGGCTTTCAACTGCATTTGCACGCTGCCGCCCGGCACGCTGGTATTATGGGTGAAGGCAATACGGCTGTCAGGACCAAGCAGCGCGGCCACGCGCGTCTTTTCGACGTTAACCGCCCCGCTCAAAACCCGATAGGACAGATCCTGTTGCTGCAAAAAACCTTTGTTGAACAACCCTAATTGCCGGGCGCTAATGATAGTATCCTTCTCACCCAACTTATTATTAAATAGATGATTGTTCCAGCCGGCAAAATGATTGTCGCCCAAGCTTAATAACATATGGTAATGTTTTTCGGGCGTATAGCAGACCACCAATTTACCCGGTTCCAGATCCCTCAGCGCCATGCTGTGGGTCACGGGGGCTTTGTTGAATAAATCGAACTTTTAGGTGACTGGCGGCTCTGATCACTACATTCGTTTCAACATCAGGTCCCCATGGCAAAGCAAAAGTTTAAAATCACCAACTGGCCCGCATATAACAATGCGCTCAGGCAGCGGGGGGACCTGACAGTATGGCTTGATGAGTCAGCCATTGCTGCATGGACTGAGAGTACACCACCTGAACATCGTGGCCGGCCGCTTCACTACACCGATATGGCCATTACCACGGTTCTGATGATAAAGCGCGTGTTTAACCTTTCGCTCCGGGCGTTACAGGGTTTCATTGACTCGATTTTTAAACTGATGGGGCTGTCGCTGCGCTGCCCAGATTACTCTCTGGTCAGCCGGCGAGCAAAAACCGTCGACATCAGCATAAAAACGCCAACCCGCGGCGAAATCTCACACCTGGTCATCGATGGCACCGGCCTGAAAGTCTTCGGCGAAGGCGAATGGAAAGTCAGGCAGCATGGGGCTGAGAGGCGCAGAGTATGGCGCAAGCTTCATCTGGCAGTAGATAGCGTGACACATGAAATTATCTGTGCCGATTTATCGCTAAGCGGTACGACAGATGCGCAGGCGCTGCCCGGGCTGATTAACCAAACCCACCGGAAAATCAGGGAAGCGTCGGCTGACAGTGCTTACGATACGCGTTACTGTCATGATGCTCTGCTGAGGAAAAAAATAAAGCCGCTTATCCCACCGCGAAGTGGTGCGCAATATTGGCCAGCTCGATACTATGAGCGTAACCATGCGGTGGCAAATCAGCATCTGAGCGGCAATAACGATACCTGGAAAAAGAAAGTAGGTTATCACCGGCGTTCACTGGCTGAAACGGCCATGTTCCGGTTTAAAACACTTCTGGGTGGTCATCTGAGTCTGCATGACTATGACGCGCAGGTAGGTGAGGCAATGGCAATGGCAATGGCAATGGCAATGGTTAAAGCACTTAACCGGATCACACTGTTAGGAATGCCAAACAGCGTCCGCATCATGTAACAATCGCCCTGATAGGGAGGAAGTCGTCACAAATTTCGGATTTATTCAACAAAGCGGGTGAATGGCGGTGTATCCTTCCTCAGGGAACAGGCGGCATTTACCGCCCAATAAATGTAGGTGAGCGCTTATGACTATGAATAGAAGAGTATCAGCCCATTAACTGTGATGATTACGATAATTTTGAGCTCGCCTGTACGCGCTATTGGGTATTGAACCTTACGCTTCGTAATGGGGAAACAGTGACCGGCGCGGCACGCGAAATGCTGTCGAGAAAGCGCGTTGAATATCTGGTTATCGAACAGGCGGGCGTCAGCCAGGACATCCGGTTGGATCACATTGCCAGCTTCACCCATCCCGAGTTGGGCACCGTGGTGGTCAGCGCAGAGTAATTCCCTCTCACTTGCGCGGGCCGCTACGGCTGCCCGCTTACCGTTAATCGCTTTCGCTATCCTCGTTTGCCACTATGCCGTCCTGGCCACCGTCTTCTGACGCGACAGCTTTTGCGTCAGTGCTGTCCGCCCGCCAAAAAAGATGCCATTGCGCCTCCGATTCCCGCGCCGCGCCCGCCCAGGTGACAAATACCCCCAGCGCCGCGATGAGCTGATCATTATAAAACAGCAGCGGCGTGCTACCGCGTCGCCACGGAGGAATAGCCAGTTCTTGCCAGATTTTTTTCAATGTACGCCCGCGGCGGCGCCCGGTGATATACAGCAGACCGCGCACGGGGCCAAAGCGCACCGACACCCGTTCGTCGGGCCGCGGTGCGCGCACCACAGCCTCGGGCAGCGCCGCACTGGCGGCACCGTCGGTGTTGACGACGATCCCTCCCGCGGCGACGTTGTCGTGCGCGGCGATATTAGCATCACTAGCGACAGGAGTATCAGCGGCGGCACCGGCATCAGAGGCAACACCGGCGGCGTCAGAAATAACACCGGCAGCAGCAGCGGCGCTAAGATCAGAGGCGGCGGCATTAGCCTCAGCGGCGACGATCGCGGCACCGACGTCCAGGCGCCCCCCGGGGACGTTGTCGGGCATCGGCGGCGCGTTAGCTATGCCCTGCGCCACGCTGTTGAAGCCCACCGGGCGTCGATGGAGGATTCCTAGCCCTGAGGGCAACCTAAGCCTTTCGCTTTGCGGCGGCCAGGGCACTATCGCCGCGCCATCGGAAAGCGTCGGCAATTGCGGCAGCACATACAGACGGTCGCGAAAGCGTCGCACCTGCCGGTCGTCGAGCTGCATTTGTGCAACCGCATCGCGCCGGCTGAGCGCCACCTCTTGCCACAGGCGGGCCAATTGCTGGCGTGAGGGCATTCTCACGCCGCGGCTGGCCAACCAGCGCCGTAAAACGGCCGCGCGCCGGATATCGCTCATCGCCGTTAGCGCCGTCAAGCGCAGCGACCCGTTCGGCAGGGTAAGCGTCTCCAGCGTCTCCGCCAGCAGTTCATCCAAAAGCCGCTCCTGCTCGGCGCAAAGCTGCGCGCTGCGCGCCGCGGCGGCGGCAAATTGCGGCCAGCGCTGCCGCAGGGGCGGCAGGATCCGCAGGCGCAGAAAATTGCGATCGAACCGCAGGTCGCTATTGCTGTCATCCTCAATCCAGCGGAGCCCGCGTGCACGGGCGTACGCCTCCAGCTCCGCACGGCCGCACTCCAGCAGGGGCCGCACCAGGCGGCGACCGCGAAATGGCGCATCCGCCGCCATCGCCGCCAGGCCGGCCGGACCGCTACCGCGTTTAAGCGCCAGCAACAGCGTTTCCGCCTGATCGTCTTGATGTTGGGCGGTAAGCAACACCTCATCGTCCCCCAGCGTCGCCGCCAGCGCCTGGTAACGGGCGCTACGCGCCGCCGCCTCAATGCCCTCGGGCGTCCCGTCGAGCACCACATGCGCCGTGCTAAACGCAACGTCGCGCCGGCGGCATTCGTGCGCGCAATGGGCGGCCCAACGATCGGCGTGGCGGCTTAATCCATGATGGACATGAACCGCCCGCAGCGCCGGCGCGTCTGCGCCATCCAGGTCGTCATCACCGTCGCGCAGCGCGGTGAGGGCATCCAGTAATACCGTGGAATCGAGCCCGCCGCTGAATGCCAGCAGCAGCGCGCGATAAGGCGCGACACGGGCTGCGACACGACGGCGCAGCGCCTGCACCTGCCCAACGGCATCAGGCTTCATACAGCTACAGCGGTAACCGATCGGGATCGGTAAAAAAAGTGAATTTCTTGCCGGTGAGCACATCAACCCGCACCGGCTCGCAGGCCACGCCGTCGGCCTCTAGGCTGGCAATCGCCCCATCGATGTCGGCGACGCTGAAGGCTAAATGGCGCAACCCCTGGGCTTCCGGCCGGCTGAGCCGCCCCAGCGCGCCGGGAAAGGAGAACAGCTCAATCAGATACTCCCCTTGCAGCGCCAGATCCCCTTTCCAAGAGTCCCGTTCGGCGCGGTAATGTTCGCCGATAAGCGTAAAGCCCAGCACCTGGCAGTAAAAATGTTTACTGCGCGCATAATCGCTGGCGATAATGGCGATATGGTGCATTCGTTGTAGGCTAATCATGTTTCAAGATCCCCGTCTCCATTCTGTGTCCCGCCGGCGGCAACTCGGTCGCCGCCGTTCCGCCCGCGACCAGCGTCCCCGCCTTTGTACCAATTTTCCCACGGCTCGTACAGGGCGGTTGCGCCCATGCCGTCCGCCGGGTGGCGCTTTATTTCAGGACCCGTACCCAATAGCGGCCATCGTCGGTCAGTTCAGCGCCGTGAATATCGGTTTCAAAGCCCGGATAATGTTGGCCGATTGAACACAGCATCAAAAGGAAATCCAGCACCGCGCGGCTGCCTTCGGTGATCATCTCGCCGGGCATCACCACCGGTACCCCCGGCGAGTACGGCAACAGCATGTTGGCGGAAATGCGGCCAACCATTTGCGACAGCTCAACGGTTTCTACGTTACCGCGCACCTGCTGCTGGAACGCGGCGTAAGGCGTCATTTTCATCTCGGGAAGCACCGCGAAAGTATTGAGCATCAGTTGCGGCAGATGCTGCTGGCGGATTAACCCGTGGATACCCTGCGCCAAGTCCTGAATACGCATGTGGCGGTAGAAATCAGGATCTTCCGCGTACAGGTCCGGCAACATATTGCGCACGCGCAGATTAAGATCGTAGGCGCGCTTAAACTCGGTCAACCCGCGCAATAGGCTCATCGCCTTGGTTTTATCAATACCAATACTAAACAAAAACAGCAGATTATAAGGACCGGTTTTTTCCACCACCACGCCGCGCTCATTGAGGAACTTGGCCACCAGCGAAGCCGGGATCCCCTCCGACGCCATCTCGCCGGTCTCGTCCATTCCCGGCGTCAGGATGGTGACCTTGATGGGATCGAGGTACATATGGTCGGCGTCGGCATCGCGAAACCCGTGCCACGGCGCGCCCGGCTCCACCGGCCAGCAGACGGCGTCTTCAATGATCTCAGGCTGCCAGATATCGAAAAACCAGCCCTCCGACTCCTGAAGTAAACGGTAAACCTCTTTACGAAAATGCAGCGCCCGCTCAATGGAGCGTTGAATCAGGCGGCGCCCCGGTTTGCCGCGCACCATCGCCGCCGCCATCTCAATGGACGCCACGATGCCGTAATGGGGCGAGGTGGTGGTGTGCATCATGTACGCTTCGTTAAAGGTGAGTTCATCATAATCACCCTTAATATGGATAATTGACGCCTGTGAAAAGGCCGCCAGCAATTTGTGCGTCGATTGCGTCTCGAAGATGACTTTGTCGGGGGTTCGCTCTCCGCTCATGTCGCTTTTGCCGCGATAGATAGGATGGAAATTGGTGTACGGCACCCAAGCGGAGTCAAAATGGATCGACGGCACCGCCAGCGTCTGTTTAATGTACTGCGTGTTATACAGCAGACCATCATAAGTGGAGTTGGTAATTACCGCATGCACAGGCCAACTGGCCTGCGGGGTCGCTGCCACCTTCTGCGCGATGCACGCGCGGCTGAACTGCCGCTGCGGAATTCCCCCCAAAATGCCGTAGGCGTTGCGGCTCGGCGTCAGGTAAATCGGCACCACATCGCTCATCAGCAGCAGGTGAGCCAGCGACTTATGGCAGTTGCGGTCAATGAGCACCGTACTGCCGGCGGGGCTGGCGTACATACCGACGATTTTGTTGGAGGTGGAGGTCCCGTTGGTGACCATATAACTCTGCTCGGCGCCGAAAGTGCGGGCGATATACTCCTCCGCCTCCAGGTGGGAGCTGGTATGGTCCAACAGCGATCCCAGTTCGGTCACCGAAATCGACACGTCCGCCTTCAGCGTATTGCCGCCGAAGAAGTCATAAAACAGGCTGCCCACCGGGCTCTTCTGATAGGCGGTACCGGCCATATGGCCCGGCGTGCAAAAAGTATATTTACCCTCTTCCACATAATGGAACAGCGCCTTGGTCAAAGGCGGCATGATGGCATCAATATATTCGGCGGTATATTGCCGGATACGCTGGCTAATATCGGCGGCGGCGTTTAAGCCATATTCAAAAAAATAGAGCGCCATGCGCATATCATTGGCGCTGACATCAAGCACCGAATGGGTGCTGATAAACGCATACAGCGGCAGATACTCGTTGATCTCGTTAATGGCCAGGCAGAGATCCATGCCGTACTGTTCCCAGTCGAAAATAATGCCTGCAATGCGCGGATTTTGCTCAAGTAAGGTTAATAAATCCTGGCTGCCGCTGGGATAGACAATGTGATAGCCCTGATCGGTCAGCGCCTGTGCCAGCTCCCGCACCGGTTCGGCTTTGTAAAATACATGTTCCGGCAAAAGTATTGCAATGATATTCATTCAACGCATCCTTCGTAAGACCTTCGCTCAGTTATCTCGGCCGAAAGTTAAGCATAGCCGGCATTGCGACTGGCCGGGCGCGGCCAAAGCACATCGCCGGCCGAAAAAAAACACCCCGCTGGCGCGAACATGCGGGGTGTGAGACATCGCCGGTCTGGCCCGGGCACCTCGAGCGTCGGCGTCCGGCGTCGGTCACTCAGCAATAGCCATAGTTCATCAGGCGGTGATAACGGCGGTTGAGCAACTCTTCCTCGTTGAGACCGTCAAGCTCGGCCAAATCGTCCAGCAGTTGCGTTTTCAGAGCGGCGGCAATGGTCGGCACATCGCGGTGCGCGCCGCCCAGCGGCTCCGGCACGATGCTGTCGATTAGCTCCAGCTCTTTCAGGCGCGAGGCAATAATGCCCATCGCTTCGGCAGCGATGGGCGCTTTGTCCGCGCTTTTCCACAAAATAGAGGCACAGCCTTCCGGGGAGATCACCGAATAGGTGCTGTACTGCAACATGTTGACCTTATCGCCCACGCCAATCGCCAGCGCGCCGCCGGAGCCGCCCTCGCCTATTACGGTGCAGATCACCGGCACCCGCAGGCCCGACATTTCGCGCAGGTTTTTTGCGATAGCCACGGACTGGCCGCGCTCTTCGGCGCCGACACCCGGGTAGGCGCCCGGCGTATCGATGAAGGTAAGCAGCGGCAGATTGAACCGATCCGCCATCTCCATCAGCCGCAGCGCCTTGCGGTAACCTTCCGGCGCCGGCATCCCGAAGTTGCGGCGGATCTTCTCTTTCGTTTCCCGCCCTTTCTGGTGGCCGATGATCATCACCGGCCGCGAATCCAAACGCGCGATGCCGCCGACGATGGCTTTATCATCGGCATAGGCGCGATCGCCCGCCAATTCGTCAAAATCGGTGAAGATATGCCGCACATAATCCAGCGTATAGGGACGCATCGGATGTCGCGCCAGCTGGGCGATTTGCCAAGCGCCCAGATCGGAGAAAATTTTCCGCGTCAGCTCCACGCTTTTTTCACGCAGGCGCTGCACCTCTTCATCCAGATTAATATCTAATTTTTCGTCTTGACGGCTGACTGCGGTCAGCGAGTCAATTTTCGCTTCCAGCTCTGCAATCGGCTGTTCAAAATCAAGAAAATTCAGACTCATAGTATTCCTATATTAGTCAAATTCCAGTTCCACCTGTTCATTTCCCACAAGTGTTCGCAAGTCATTCAGTAAACGGTCGGTCGGCGTCACCCGCCAGGTTGCCCCAAAGCGCAGCCGCGCGCGCGCATCTTGCCGTTGATAATAAAGATGCACTGGAATCGTCCCCGATCGATGCGGTTCCAACGATAAACGGAGACGGTTTAATAGCTGGTCATCAATTTGCCTGTCGATCAGCGAGATAGCAAGCCCGCGCGCATATTTTTCACGTGCTTCGCTAATATCCATCAATTCACGGGCGGTCATCTTAAACCTACCGTTGAAATCATCAAAGCTGACCTGTCCCTGAGCGATAAGGATACGGTCTTTTACCAGTAAATACTGGTATTTTTCCAGTGCATCCGTGAACAGCATCACGTCCAGCCGGCCGGAACGATCGTCTAGCGTACAAACGCCGATCCGGTTGCCCCGCTTGGTGACCATCACCCGCGCGGAGAGCACCAGCCCCACCGCGGTCACCATTTTGCCGCGATCGATGGGGTGCATATCCTTCAGGCGCACCCCGCCGGCATAGCGTTCAATCTCGCGCAGATATTGGGTGATGGGATGCCCGGTCAGGTACAGGCCAAGCGTTTCCCGCTCGCCGTCCAGCACCACCTGCTCCGGCCATGGCGCCACGGTACTGTAGGAGGCTTCCACCGCTTCCGGCTCCTCCGCCAGCACGCCGAACATATCGCCCTGACCAATGGTCTCGGCTTTAGCATGCTGATCGGCGGCCTTGAGCGCGTCGCCGAGAGAGTTCATCAGCGCGGCGCGGTGCGGCCCCAGGCGGTCGAAAGCGCCGGACATTATCAGCTTTTCCAGCACGCGACGATTGAGCTTTTTGATATCGGTGCGCGCGCACAAATCAAACAGCTCACGGAAATGGCCGTCCTGATTGCGCGCCTCGATAATGGCTTCAATAGGGCCTTCCCCCACGCCTTTAATGGCGCCGATGCCGTAGACTATCTCGCCCTCTTCGTTGACGTGAAAATGGTACTGGCCGCTATTGATATCCGGCGGCAGGACCTTCAGGCCCATACGCAGACATTCGTCCACCAGCCCCACGACCTTTTCGGTGTTATCCATATCGGCGGTCATTACCGCCGCCATGAACTCGGCGGGATAATGGGCTTTCAACCACAGCGTCTGATACGACACCAGCGCATAGGCGGCGGAGTGGGATTTGTTAAAGCCGTAGCCGGCGAATTTTTCCACCAGATCGAAGATCTTCATCGACAGTTCGCCGTCGACGCCGATACTTTCCGCTCCGGCTTTGAATACCGAGCGCTGTTTGGCCATCTCCTCCGGCTTCTTTTTCCCCATCGCGCGGCGCAGCATATCCGCGCCGCCCAGGGTATAGCCCGCCAGCACCTGGGCTATCTGCATCACCTGTTCCTGGTAAAGGATGATGCCATAAGTCGGCTCCAGCACCGGTTGCAGTGAGGGATGTTGCCACTCGATATCGGGATAGGAGATGGCTTCGCGGCCGTGCTTGCGGTCGATAAAGTTGTCCACCATGCCCGATTGCAGCGGACCGGGCCGGAACAGCGCCACCAGCGCGATCATATCCTCGAAACAGTCGGGCTGCAGGCGCTTTATCAGATCCTTCATGCCGCGCGATTCCAGCTGGAATACCGCCGTGGTTTCAGAGCGCTGCAGCATATCGAAGCTTTTCTTATCCTCCAGCGGGATAGCCGCGATATCGATGGGCTCCAAACCCTGCCGGGCGCGGCGGGCGTTGATCATTTCCAGCGCCCAGTTGATGATGGTCAAGGTGCGCAGGCCGAGGAAGTCAAACTTCACCAGGCCGGCATATTCCACATCGTTTTTATCGAACTGGGTAACGGGATGGTTGCCTTCGGCATCGCAATAAAGCGGCGCGAAATCGGTGATTTTGGTGGGCGCGATCACCACGCCCCCGGCGTGTTTGCCGGCGTTGCGCGTGACACCTTCGAGCTTGCGCGCCATATCAATCAGCGCTTTGACCTCTTCGTCGGCGTCATAGATGGCCTGCAATTGCGGCTCCGCGACGAAGGCTTTTTCCAGCGTCATGCCGGGATCGGGGGGGACCAATTTGGAAATGCGATCCACAAAACCGTAAGGGTGGCCCAGCACCCGGCCGACGTCGCGGATGACCGCTTTGGCCGCCATGGTACCGAAGGTGATAATTTGCGAAACCGCGTCGCGACCGTAGGTCTCGGCCACGTGATCTATCACCAGATCGCGCTTCTCCATACAGAAGTCGACGTCGAAGTCCGGCATCGATACGCGTTCCGGGTTCAGGAAACGTTCAAACAGCAAATCGAACGCCAGCGGGTCAAGATCGGTGATTTTCAGCGCATAGGCCACCAGCGAGCCCGCGCCAGATCCGCGCCCCGGTCCGACCGGTACGCCGTTATCCTTCGACCACTGGATAAACTCCATCACTATCAGGAAGTATCCCGGGAACCCCATCTGGTTTATCACCTGCAGTTCGATGTCCAGACGTTCGTCGTAGGCCGGGCGATGCTCGCGCCGCCTATCGGCATCGGGAAACAGGAATGCCAACCGCTCCTCCAGGCCTTCGCGCGCGCATTTGACCAGATAATCCTCGGTGGACATTTCGCCGGTCGGAAACTGCGGCAGGAAATACTCGCCGAGGCGGATAGTGACGTTGCAGCGCCGGGCGATTTCCACGCTGTTGGCCAGCGCTTCCGGCAGATCGGCGAATAGCTCGCACATCTCCTCCTCGCTGCGCATATACTGCTGCGGGCTATAATTGCGCGGCCGCTTGGCGTCATCGAGGGTAAAGCCGTCGTGTATCGCCACCCGGATCTCGTGGGCGTCGAAATCATCCGCGCTGGTAAAGCGCACATCGTTGGTGGCCACTACCGGTAGGCCTCGACGCGCCGCCAGCTCCACCGCGGCGTGCAGGTAACTCTCTTCGTCCGCCCGGCCGGTGCGGATGAGTTCCAGATAATAGCGGTCGGGGAAATAGCGCTCGTAAAACGCCAGGCACTGTTCCACCTGGGGCATATTACCGCGCATCAAGTATTTACCGACATCCCCTTTGCGCGCCCCGGAGAGCAGAATCAATCCCTCGTTATGCTCAATCAGCCAGTCGCGATCGATGACCGGCCCGGCGGCGCCGTAGCCGCGTTTGTAGGCGTCCGATATCAGCAGGGTCAGGTGCTGATAGCCCACATTATTGGCCGCCAGAATGGTCAATTCCGCCAGTTCATCGCCCAGCATCTCGCTTTGTACGAAAAAATCCGCGCCGATAATCGGTTTGATGCCGGCGCCGTGGGCGCTGCCGTAAAATTTAACCAGGCCGCATAAATTGGTGAAATCCGTGATGGCCAGCGCCGGCATATGCAGAGCCGCGGCTTTTTTTACCAACGGTCCGACTTTGACCAACCCATCGATCATGGAATAGTCGCTGTGTACGCGCAGGTGAATAAAACGTGGTTCGGCCATAGATGCTACCCGATGTGAAGTGTTGGCGCGACGATCGCGCCGCGCGACAATGCCAGGTTCATGCCGGCTCCAGCAACCTCCGGACCGGAGCAAAGCTTCGTCGATGATGCACGGTCGCCCCATGCAGCACCAGCTTTTCCAAATGGAAAGCGGTGGGATACCCCTTATGCTGGGCGAAACCATATTCGGGGAACTGCTGGTGCAGCGCGGCCATCTCCCGATCGCGGGTCACTTTGGCAATGATGGAGGCGGCGCTGATTTCGGCCACCCTGCTATCGCCTTTCACTACCGCCTGTGAAGGCATAGGCAGCAGGGGGCAGCGGTTGCCGTCCACCAGTACAAAATCCGGCGCGACGGCCAGACCCGCGACCGCCCGCTGCATCGCCAGCAGCGTGGCCTGAAAAATATTGATCTGGTCAATTTCATAGGCTTCGGCGCGGCCCACGCTCCAGGCCAGCGCGTGGCGGGTGATGTCCTCATACAACGCCTCGCGCTGCTTTTCACTTAGCTTTTTCGAGTCCGCCAGCCCCGCCACCGGCCGGGCGGGATCCAGGATCACGGCGGCGGTCACCACCGCCCCCACCAAAGGCCCGCGCCCGACTTCGTCGACGCCGGCGATAAGCGTCGCCACAGGATAGATAAAAGGTTCCGTCATGCGTATCACTACCTGCAAGAGTATTATCGGTTAATCAGCGCCAGCACCGCGCGCGCCGCCTGTTCATCGGCGTTGCAGCGAATCTGCTGATGCAATTGGCGAAACGTGGCCAGCAGCGCCGCGCGCTCGGCATCATCGTCGAGCAGCTCGATGACGGCCGCCGCCAGCGCGTCCGGCCGGCACGCCTCCTGCAATAATTCCTTGACCAGCTCACGCCCGGCCAGCAAATTGGGCAGCGACACCCACTGGGTTTTCACCAGCCGCCACGCCAGCGCGAACGTCATCGGCTTCATGCGGTAGCCCACCACCATGGGGCACTTGGCCAGCATACACTCAAGCGACGCGGTGCCGGAGGCCAACAGGGCGGCATCAGCGGCAATCATCGCCTGACGGGCCTGATTGTCCAGAAGCCTGACCGACAACGCCGGCGCCATCTCCGCCTTGACATGCTCAAACTGCGCCCGCCGGGCCGGATTCACCAACGGCACGACAATCTCTAGCCCTGGGAAACGCTGGCTCACCTTCTCGGCGGCGCGCAGAAAATCCGCGCTCAGCATCGCCACCTCGCTGTGGCGACTGCCCGGCAGCAGCGCCAGACAGCGCGCGGTGGCGGGAATGCCCAGCTTCTGCCGCGCGGCGGCTTTATCCGGATCGAGCAGCATGACGTCCGCCAGCGTATGGCCGATAAACTGGCAGGGGACATGGTGGCGGTCGTAAAACGCCTTTTCAAACGGCAGGAAAGCCAACACATTATCCGTGGCGCGGCCGATTTTGAACACCCGCTTTTGCCGCCAGGCCCAGACGGAAGGGCTAACGTAATGAATAGTGCGGATGCCACGCCGCTTGAGGCGGCCTTCCAAGGTAATCGTAAAATCCGGCGCGTCGATACCGACAAAAACGTCGGGCCGCAGCGCAGCGAAGCGGCGAGTCAGATCGCGGCGGATGCGCAACAGCCGCGGCAGGCGCTCGAGCACCTCGACGATACCCATTACCGCCAATTCTTCCATGTCGTACCAGGCTTCCATTCCTTCCGCCTGCATGCGCGGGCCGGCGACACCGACAAAGCGGGCCTCCGGTAGATGGCCGCGCAGGGCGCGTATCAGACCGGCGCCGAGAATATCGCCGGAGGTCTCTCCGGCTACCAGACCGATGGTAATGGGACGTGCCGACATAATCAGCGGATGATACCGCGCTGCGAGCGTGACAGGAAGTCCAGGAAGGTATTTACCACCTGATGCTCCTGCGCCAGCGCTTCCAGCTCCGGTTTGGCTTCGTCGAGGGTTTTGCCGCTGCGGTAAATAATTTTATAAGCGGCGCGGATCGCGTGAAGCGCGGCGCGATCGAAACCGCGGCGCTTCAGCCCTTCAATGTTCAGGCCGAACGGTGTGGCGTGGTTGCCCTGGGCGATAACGAAAGGCGGTACATCCTGGGCAACGCCGGAACAGCCGCCGACCATGACGTGGGCGCCAATGACACAGAACTGATGCACCGCGGTCATGCCGCCGATAATGGCGTAATCGTCCACCGCCACATGGCCGCCGAGCGTGGCATTATTGGCCATGATGCAGCGGTCGCCCACCGCGCAGTCGTGGGCGACATGGGCATTCACCATCAGCAAATTGTCGCTGCCGACGCGAGTCACTTCTCCGCCTTGTATCGTGCCACGATGAATGGTCACGCTTTCCCGAATCCGGTTGCGGTGCCCGATTTCGACCCGCGTTGGCTCCCCGGCATACTTCAGATCCTGATTGACGTCGCCAAGGGAGGCGAACGGATAAATCTGGTTATCTTCACCGATGCGGGTAATACCGGTCACCACCACGTGGGACTTCAGCACCGTGCGCGCGCCGATTTCGACCTGCGGCCCGATAACGCAGAACGGGCCGACATGCGCGCCGACATGGATAATAGCGCCCTCTTCCACGATGGTGCTGGGATGTATAAAGGCGGATTGATCAATCACGTATTTAGGCCTCCCGGCGACGGGCGCACATCATTGACGCTTCGCAAGCCACTTCGCCATCAACTTTGGCAACACCTTTGAAGCGCGCGACGCCGCGACGCTCTTTAATGAATTCAACTTCGAGGATCATCTGATCGCCCGGCTGCACCGGACGCTTAAAACGCGCTTCATCGATGGCGGCGAAATAATAGAGTTCACCCGGCGCCAGCTTACCCGCGCTCTTGAACGCCAGAATGCCCGTCGCCTGAGCCATGGCCTCCAGGATTAACACCCCAGGAAAAATCGGTTTGCCCGGGAAATGACCCTGGAAAAACGGTTCATTGAAGGAAACATTCTTCACCGCCCGCAGAAACTTCCCTTTCTCGAAATCCAGCACGCGGTCCACCAGCAGAAACGGAAACCGGTGGGGCAGCAGTTTTAATATCTCTTCAATATGCAGAGTATGAGTGTCAGTAGTCAAAATACTCTTCCTGTCTTTAAAAAACGTGGCATTAACAACACGGCCTGCTTTAATTCCGGCAGGATAAAACAAGCAGGCCGCGAATATAATAATGGCTCGCCGGGCTTAGAAGCCTCGACGCGCATTATCCTTTATAAGGGGCGGGAGCGATTAGTTTTTTGCTAATTTTCGCTCGATGGCTTTCATCCGCTTGCTCATATCGCTGATATTCATGACTAACGCGGCGGTTTTACGCCACTCTTTATTCGGCTGTAACGGGATCCCGGAGGAGTATACGCCGGGTTCGGTTATCGGGCGCATAACCATGCCCATGCCGGTCACCGTGACTTTATCGCAAATGGCCATATGGCCATTAATGACGCTCGCGCCGCCAATCATGCAATAGCGACCGATGGTCAGACTGCCCGCCATAATAACGCCGCCGGCGACCGCGGTATTGTCACCAATAACCACGTTATGTGCAATCTGGCACTGATTATCGATAATCACGCCGTTGCCGATGGTGGTATCGTCCAGCGCGCCGCGATCGATGGTGGTGCAGGCGCCGATTTCAACCCGATCGCCGATAATGACGCGGCCCAGCTGCGGAATTTTGATCCAGTTGCCGCGATCGTTGGCATAGCCGAAACCATCGGCGCCAATAACGGTGCCGGATTGGATCAGACAACGCTCGCCGATGACGATGTCGTGATAAACGGTGACGTTAGCCCATAAGCGCGTGCCGGCGCCAATGCGGGTGTTCTTGCCGACAAAACAGCCAGGGCCGATTATCACGTCATCCCCTAGCACCACGCCGGATTCTACCACGGCGTTAGCGCCCACCGCCACCCGCTGTCCCAGGGTCGCGTCAGGCGCAATAACCGCGCTCGCGCCGATATCCTCGGCAGGCTTCGGCGTGGTGTCCATCAGCTGCGCCATGCGGGCGTAAGTCAGGTAAGGATTACTAACCACCAGCGCGGCGCCGGTGCAGAAAGGCAGACTGTCTTCGGTGAGCACCACCGCCGACGCCTGACAGGAAGAGAGTTTTTCACGAAAGCGGCTGTCCGAGAGAAACGTAATCTGGCCCGCTTGCGCGCTGCCCATGGAGGCAATGCCGGTGATGACGATCTCGCCATCACCGTGCAATTGTGCATCCAACTGCTGTGCTAGATCAGCCAGTCGAATTAAAGACATGACTTATTTGACCTGTTTCAGAACGTCAGCGGTAATGTCTTTGGCGTTGCTGGCATAAGCGACGGCGTTAGCATCGATAACGACATCATAGCCTTCCTTGGTGGCAACGCTCTTCACCGAGTCCTGAATACGGCTCAGAATTTTATTACGTTCTTCCGTCTGGCGGCGACGGTTGTCCTGCTCGAACGCTTGCGCTTTGGTGGAGAAGATCTCGCGCTGCGCCATCACCGATTTCTCCAGTGAGCTACGCTCGCTGGCTTTCATGGTGGAACCGTCACGCTGCAGACGCTGCATCTTGGTTTGCAGATCGCGTTCCATAGACTGAAGTTCGGTGGCGCGACCCTTGAATTCATTTTCGAGCTGTTTAGCGACCACGGCACGCTGCGGCGACTGCTGGAAAATACTGGAGACGTTAACCACAGCAATTTTATCGGCAGCTTGCGCGACGGTGGAGGTAGCGAGTGCTAAACCCAGGCCCGCGACATATAACCACTTTTTCACTATAAACTCCTTAACCTCTCATTGTGTTTTGCTTCATTGTAAAGCCAGGCGACAGTGTAAACCTGCTTTGCACGCAACATCTTGATCCTACGTCAATGCCTCTGTCGCCCTGCTCCTTACCTGCCTATCATCCCGTGTCATATTACCACGTTTTACCAATATTAAACTGGAACTGCTCTGACTTGTCGCCGTCGTATTTCTTGACCGGCTGCGCATAAGAGAACACCAACGGCCCCAGCGGCGACATCCACTGCAGGGCGATACCGCTGGAAATACGGATATTGCCCGGATCGCTGTAGTCGGGAATACCGGCGGCGCGGGTCGCGCTGGTATTTTGCCAGCCGGTGTCCCAAACGGTGCCGCCATCAACGAACAGCGAGGTGCGCACCGAGTTGGCATACTTCTCACTCAGGAACGGCGTCGGTACGATAAGTTCGGCGCTGGCGATGGCCATCGCGTTACCGCCCACGGCATCGCTGGATTTGTTCACCGGACAATCACTATAGCGGGTATTGCCGCTATTGCACTTATAATACGCCGCTTTCGGACCAATGGTATTGGAACGGAAACCGCGCACGGTGTTGGAGCCGCCGGCATAGAAGTTGTCGTAAAACGGCACATCCTTGCCGCCCAGACCGTCGGCGTAGCCGGCGCGCGCCCGGCCCATCAGCACCCAGTTGCCGCTTTCGCTAAGCGGGATGTAGTGGCTGGCGTCGAAGGTAATTTTGTAATATTCGTTATCGGAACCGGGCACCGTCACCTTACCGGTCAAGCTGGCGCGCGAACCGGCGGTGGGGAAATAGCCGCGGTCCAGATTGTTGTAGCGCCAGCCCATAGATAAGAAGAAATCATCGGCGCTGAAATCGGCGTCGCTGTCCGCCTTATTGGTGGTAACCACCTTAGGATTGATGCCGACGCTGTTCAGATAGCGCCACATTGTCACCTGCGGCTGCATATTGGTCAGATCGTCATGCACGTAATCCAGCCCGAAATTCAGCGAATGGTTTTCGCTAATGGGGAAGCCCAGCCTGGTGCCCACGCCGTAGCTGCGCAGATCATAATCAGACAGATCCGCGTCGTCGGCGCTGAAGTCGTTGTAGAAGATCTTACCGCCCAAGCTGACGCCATCCACCGAAAAATACGGATCGGTCATCGACAGCTCGGCATAGGTCTGGTAGTCGTTCTTGGTGCCGCTAAAGCCGACGGAGTTACCGGTCCCCAGCCAGTTATCCTGCTGGATACCGAACTGGAAGCTGACGCCGCCCTCGGTCCCGAAGCCGACGCCGACGTTGATGCTGCCGGTGTTGCGCTCTTTCACCTTGTAGACCACGTCTACCTGGTCCGGCGAACCGGGCACGCGCTGGGTTTCGGTATCCACGGTTTCAAAGTAGCCCAGACGATTGAGGCGCTCTTTACCCTGACCGACCAGATTGCTGCCGAGCCAGGCGCCTTCCATCTGGCGCATTTCGCGGCGCAGCACCGAGTCCTTGGTGATATCGTTGCCTTCAAAGCGTATGTGGCGCACGTAGAACCGGTTGCCCGCATCGACGCTGACGTGCAGCTTGACCGTTTTGTCCGCGTCGTTGATTTCCGGCTGCGTTGCCACGCGCGGATAGGCATAGCCGTAACGACCCAGCAATTGCTTGATGTCGTTCTCCATCTTGGTGACCTTGGCGCCGTTGTACAGTTCGCCCGGCTGCACCTTGGCCAACTGCTCGATTTCGGCGGAGTGGCCGGCCATGTTGCCGTTGACCACCGTGCCGGACAGCTTGTATTGCGCACCTTCGGTGATGTTCAGGGTGATGTAGCTGCCCTTTTTGTCCGGCGTCAGGCTAACCTGCGTAGAATCGATATTGAAGCGGGCATAACCGCGATCGAGATAAAAGCTGCGCAGAGTTTCGAGATCGCCGGCCAGCTTTTGTTTTTGGTATTTACGATCGCCCACCACGTTCCACCACGGCACTTCATCGCGCAGTTGGAAGCGTGAAATCAGCTCATCGGTGGTGAAAGCATGGTTGCCGACAATGTTGATTTGCTGAATCTTGGCCGAGACGCCTTCGGTAAACACCAGCTTCAGATCGACGCGGTTGCGCGGCAGCGGCGTGACCACCGCCTTCACCGTGGCGCTGTATTTACCGGCGCTGTAGCAGAAGTCCTCAAGGCCTTTTTCGATATTGGAAATGGTGGTGCGGTCAAGGGCCTCGCCGACCCGAACGCCCTGGGCATCCAGGTTTTGCTTGAGCATCTCCTCCTTCACCGCTTTGTTGCCGGAGAAGGTAATGCTGGCAATGGTCGGGCGCTCCTTGACCTGTACAACCAGTGAATCTCCGTCACGCAGCACCCGGACATCCTCAAAGTTTCCGGTAGCGAAGAGCGCGCGGATAGTATTGCCGATATCTTCATCGGTCGCCGTGTCGCCGACACGGATCGGCATACTGAGTAACGCCGCACCGACGGCGACCCGTTGCAGCCCTTCGAAATGAATGTCCTTCACTACGAACCCGTCTGCACCGTATACGGTGGCGCTGCTAAGAAGCAGCGACGCTATGAGCAATTTTTTCATCGCCATCGTGGTTATGCGTTCTTCCTAACATAATCTCAGGCTATCATAGCCTGGAGAAATCATTGAAAAGGGTCAGACCCATTAGCAGCACCAGCAAAATCGAGCCGATACGATAACTAAAGTCCTGCACTCGTTCGGACACCGGCCCTCCCTTGAGCTTTTCTATCGCCAGGAAGAGCAAATGGCCACCATCTAACACCGGTAACGGGAACAGATTGATAATCCCTAAATTGACGCTTATCAGCGCCAGAAACATCAGGTAATAAATCAAACCGTATTCCGCTGACATCCCTGCGCCCTGGGCGATGGAAATCGGCCCGCTCAGATTGTTCAGCTTAATATCCCCGGTTACCAATTTGCCTAACATACTGACCGTAAGCCGCATCAGCTGCCAGATTTTTTCGCCGGCCTGGGCCAGGGCCGGGAGCGGACCGTACTGCCGCACGGTTTTGTATTCCGCCGGCAGCGGGATTATCTTCGGCACGACGCCCGCGAAACCTTCCACTTCCCCTTTGCCCACCGGCTTGCTGTCGGGCCGCAGGGTGATATCCAGTGCGCTGCCCTGCCGTTCAATGCCGACTTGCAGCGGCCGGCCGGGATTATCACGTACCTGGGTCACAAACAGCTGCCATGCGGCGACCGGCTGACCATCGACTTTAACGATCCTGTCGCCGGCTTGCAAACCGGCTTTCATCGCGGCCGACCCCTGTTGGACTTCGGCAAGCACCGGCTCAATGCGCGGACCGAGGGGAATAATGCCCAGGGCAACGATGGCGTCTTGCTTGTTCGGCTCGAATTGCCAGCCGCGCAAATCCAGCGTTTTCCGCTCGCTCTGCGCGGCGCCGAACGGCGCGACGCCAAGGGTGGTTTCGCCGTCGCCAATCTTATCGATAAGCTGCAGGCGAACTGAATCCCAATCAGGCGTTTCGATACCGTCAACTGACTTAAGTTCCATACCGGGAGAAATTTCGGCCTGCGCCGCGATGGAATGGGGGGCAACATCGCCAATAACCGGCCGGTAGCTCGGCACACCTATCAGAAACACCAGCCAATAGGCGAAAATGGCGAACAGGAAGTTGAACACCGGCCCGGCGGCGATAATCGCGGCGCGCTGCCAGACGGTCTTATGGTTGAATGCTTCATGACGACGCTCGGGCGCGACGGTGTCTACCCGCTCGTCCAGCATTTTGACATAGCCGCCCAGGGGAATGGCGGCGATAACATACTCCGTGCCGCGTTTGTCACGCCGGCGCCACAGCGCACGCCCGAAGCCGATGGAAAAACGTTCCACCGTCACGCCGCAGCGGCGGGCCACCCAAAAATGGCCGAACTCATGCACCGTGATCAATACGCCCAGCGCGACGATGAACGCGGCAAGACTCCAGAAAAAGTGCAGCATAAGCGCTCCCAGTCTCGACTCAGATAGCGTTAAAGACCAGCAGCATCAGACAGGCGAACACCGGCACCGCGGCGGTCAAACTGTCTATGCGATCTAAAATGCCGCCATGGCCGGGGATTAAATGGCCGCTGTCCTTGATACCGGCCTCCCGTTTGAACATACTTTCGGTTAAATCACCCAGCACCGACGCCAGCGCCGCGACAACCGAGCAAATCAGCAGCGTAAGCGGTGCCGCGTCAAGGGGCGAATATTTGCCGAACAGCCAGGCTATCACCGCAGAAGTGACCAGACCGCCCACCAGCCCCTCCCAGGTTTTGCCGGGCGAGACCTTCGGCGCCAGCTTGTGACGACCGAGCGCGCGCCCGAACATGTAGGCGCCGGAATCTGAGCCCCAGACCAGCACCATGACATACAATAGCCACCAGGCACCGGTATGGTTAATATCATAATGGTGCTGACGCAGCGCAAGCATGCCCCAGAAAAAGGGCAAAATGGTCAGGATACCGAACGCCAGCCGCAGTAGCCGGGAGTCGCGCCAAAGCGTGGCGGAACGGGGATAGCACAATACCAGCAACAGCGCCGCTAGCCACCAGACCAGGGCGGCCCATAGGGCATATTGCGCCTGCCAGACGGTCACGAACGGCCGGTAGGCCGGTACGGTGAGCATCATCAGCGCCAGCAGCAGGCCACAGAGTATGGCAAGCCAGATGCGCTGGCGGCGGGAGGCCAGTCCCGCAAGCAGCCCCCATTCCCAGGCGCTCAGCATACACACCGCGAGGGTAACCAGGGCGAATCCAATCGGCGGCAACAAAAACAGTGCGGCGATAACAATGGGTATCAGGACAAAAGCAGTAATCAGGCGATACTTCAGCAAAAATCCCCCCTAGGATGCGTTGGCATCATTAGGTGTAGTTCCACCGAAACGCCGCTCGCGTTGAGCAAAAGCATTCAGCGCACCTTCAAAAACAGCGTCGTCAAAATCCGGCCATAACACGTCGGTAAAAAACAGCTCTGCATAGGCTATCTGCCACAGCAAGAAATTACTGATGCGATGTTCCCCTCCGGTGCGGATCACCAGATCCACCGGGGCCAGCTCGTTCATGCAGACTACCTGGCATAAGGCGTCCTCATCTATCTGATCGGGACGCAGGATGCCCTCTTGCACCCGGTCGGCAAGTTGCCGCACCCCCTGAATGATATCCCAACGTCCACCATAATTCGCGGCAATATTCAGGGTCAACCCGTCATTATTGCAGGTCAGCGCCTCGGAGCGGCGGATACGTTCCTGCAACCGCATACCGAAGCGCGAGGTGTCGCCGATAATGCACAGCCGGACGTTATGCTTGTGCAGGCTTTTCACTTCGCTGTCCAGCGCCCGCACGAACAGCTCCATTAGCGCGGAAACTTCCTGGCTGGGGCGATTCCAGTTTTCGCTGCTGAACGCATACAGCGTCAACGCGTCGAAATGATGGCTGACGGCAAAGCTTACCGCGCGGCGGACCGACTTGACGCCGGCTTGGTGACCGAAGATACGTAATTTCCCCCGGCTTTTCGCCCAGCGGCCGTTGCCATCCATAATAATAGCCACATGGCGTGGTGAGGAGGGAGGCAACGCTTTTGGCTTTTGCTGATTTTCGGACGACATCACGCTTACGTATTTCCTCACTAAGAATACCACCGTCTTACCGGAACGAAGGTCCCCGAACGCGCAAAAAAGCCGTGTGCGTACACGGCCTGTCACTGTTTTTACCCGGCTGGCCTTCATCGACGGGATGAGTGGCGCAGACTATATCATTTTACCGGTCAACGAACAAATCAGCCGTCGCGGCGCTAAGTCGCGTCACCGCCCCGTAAAACCTGACGCTTTGGCGCGCCATTTCCCGCGCCTGGCCGTCGATGAACAGCACCGCTTCCACGCTGTCCGGTTCGGGCTGGTTGGCCTGCTCCAGCACCCGCCGATTGACGGCGGCAATATCGGTAAAGCGGATATCGCCACGCAAAAACGCCGCTACCGCGATTTCATTAGCGGCATTAAGCGTAGTGGTCGCCGCTTGGCCGCACTGACTGGCGTCGACCGCCAGCTGCAGACAGGGATAACGGGCGGCGTCCGGCTGCTCGAAGCTCAGCGTGCCGAGGCGTAAAAAATCCAGCGGCGCGACCCCTGAGGGCACACGCTCGGGATAGGCCATGGCGTGCGCGATCGGCGTACGCATGTCCGGCGACCCCAATTGCGCCAGCACGCTGCCGTCGGTATAGCGTACCATGGAGTGGATGATGGACTGGGGATGCAGCAGCACTTCCATCTGCTCGGCCGCGGCATTGAACAACCAGCGCGCTTCGATATATTCCAATCCCTTGTTCATCATGGTGGCGGAATCCACCGATATTTTACGTCCCATCGACCAATTGGGGTGGGCGCAGGCCTGCTCCGGCGTCATCATGGCCAGCTCGGCTAGCGATGTCTGGCGAAAGGGGCCGCCGGAGCCGGTCAAGATAATGCGCGACACGCCATGTTCCATCAGGGAAGCGTAACCCAACCCGCGCTGAAGTGGTTCAGGTAAACTCTGAAAAATCGCGCTATGTTCGCTGTCTACCGGCAGCAACAGGGCGTGATGGCGGCGCGCCTCGTTCATGAACAGCCGGCCGCAGGTGACCAGCGACTCCTTATTGGCCAGCAATACCCGCTTGCCGGCGCGTAGCGCCGCCAGCATCGCTGACAGCCCGGCGGCGCCGACAATCGCGGCCATGACCGTATCCACCTCATCGAGCGCCGCCAGCTCACAGGCGGCCTGCGCGCCCGACAGCACCGCGGTGGCGGCACCCGCCGCGTCGAGGTTGGCCTTGAGCGCCCGCGCCGCGGCGGCATCCGCCATACAGGCGTAGTCGGGACGAAAGGCCAGACACTGCACGGTCATCAGGGCAACGTTGTTACCGGCCACCAGCGCGCGCACGGTGAATTGGTCGGGATTGTGCTTTACCACCGCCAGCGTACTGACGCCAATGGAGCCGGTACTGCCAAGAATCGTCAAATGCCGCATGAAGTTACTTTTTATACCGCGTTGGAATTATGAAGGAAACATCTAGTCTGAGACGATGGTGCCATTTTGTCTATGGCGGCTCAAACAAAAAAAACACCGCAGCGACAGCACCCCGCCAGGGAGGCGCCGCTGCGGCGTTTTACTTCGCCAGCGGATTAAATTTCCATTAATTCCGCTTCTTTTTCCGCTAAAGCGCTATCGAGCTTTTTGATCCAGGCATCGGTCAGCTTTTGGATCTCGTCTTGCGAACGGCGGTCTTCGTCTTCACCGATGGTTTTGTCTTTCAGCAGCGCCTTCACTTTATCGTTGGCATCGCGACGGACATTGCGCACCGACACCCTGCCCTGCTCCGCTTCGGCGCGCACCACTTTTATCAGATCGCGGCGGCGCTCTTCGGTCAGCGGCGGCAGCGGCACGCGAATAACCGTACCCGCGGAAGAGGGATTGAGCCCCAGATCGGAGGCCATAATGGCTTTTTCCACCGCCGGCGCCAGCGCGCGGTCAAAGACGGTGATAGCCAGAGTGCGGGAATCCTCGGCGACAATATTGGCCAGCTGGCGCAGCGGCGTCAGCGTGCCATAATATTCGATCTGAATACCGTCAAGCAGGCTCGGGGAAGCGCGGCCCGTGCGGACTTTGCTGATGTGGTTTTTGAACGCGTCGACGCATTTTTCCATGCGATTCTCGGCATCTTTACGGATTTCATTAATCACGTTGCGAACCCTTGAGACTTGGTTATCCGGGCGGACCGTGGCGGTGGGTAGCCAGGCCCCGTTATGCATTACTTGGTAATCAAGGTGCCTTCTTTATCACCCATTACCACCCGCCGCAGCGCGCCAGGCTTGTTCATATTGAACACGCAAATCGGCAGATTTTGATCCCGCGCCAGGGTAAAGGCGGCCAGATCCATGACTTTCAATTTTTGCTCTAGCACATCCTGATAGCTCAATTGATCGTAAAGTGTAGCATCCGGATGTTTTACCGGATCGGCGGAAAAGACGCCATCCACTTTCGTCGCTTTCAGCACGGCCTCGGCTTCAATTTCAATACCGCGCAGACAGGCAGCGGAATCGGTGGTAAAGAAGGGATTGCCGGTACCGGCGGCAAAAATGACCACGCGATTATTGCGCAGCAGGCTGATGGCTTCAGCCCAGCTGTAGTTGTCGCAGACGCCGTTCAGCGGAATCGCCGACATCAGACGGGCATTGACATAGGCGCGATGCAGGGCGTCGCGCATCGCCAGACCGTTCATGACGGTCGCCAGCATACCCATATGATCGCCCACCACGCGGTTCATGCCAGCCTTCGCCAGCCCCGCACCGCGGAACAAGTTGCCGCCGCCGATGACCACGCCCACCTGGATACCCAGCTCCACCAGTTCTTTTACTTCCTGGGCCATGCGATCCAGCACGCTGGCATCAATACCGAAACCTTCGGCGCCCCGCAGGGCTTCACCGCTCAATTTGAGCAGGATACGCTGGTAAATGGGTTTTGCGTTGGTTGCCATTTGATCTGTTCCTTGAGAGCGATTTCATAGGATGGAATTGACCTGGTGCCCCGCCCGGCTGATGAGTGCGGCACACGTCGTCTGACATTATTCCGGCTCATTAAAGCGGAACCGCCTGCAGGCGGTTCCGAACAACTTAATTAAAACTGCTTACCCATCGCGGCCACTTCGGCGGCGAAATCGACTTCGGCTTTCTCAATGCCTTCGCCCACTTCAAAACGGATGAAGTTGTTAACTTTGGCACCGTGTTCTCCCAACAGCTGGCCGACGGCCTTGCTCGGATCCATCACGAAGTGCTGGCCGGTCAGAGAAATCTCGCTGGTGAACTTGCGCATACGGCCTTCAACCATTTTCTCGGCGATTTCACGCGGTTTGCCGGACTGCATGGCGATGTCCAGCTGGATTTGATGCTCACGGGCCACGACGTCGGCCGGCACATCATCCGCGTTGACATATTCCGGTTTGCTGGCGGCGATATGCATCGCGACGTGCTTCACCAGTTCCTCGTCCACGCCGGCGGCGGAAACCATGACGCCGATGCGCGCGCCGTGCAGATAAGAGCTGAGCACGTCGCCTTCCAGAACGCCCAGGCGGCGGATATTGATGTTTTCACCAATTTTAGCCACCAGCGCGGTGCGCTTTTCTTCAAATTTGGCCTTCAGGGCCTCAACATCCGCGATGCGTTCGTTCAGCGCCGCGGTGATGACCTCGTCGCCAAAGGCTTTGAAGCCGCCGTCTTTGGCAACGAAATCGGTTTCACAGTTCAGCTCGATGATGACGCCGTATTTGCCGTCCTGCGCGATTTTGGTCAGGATGACGCCTTCAGCCGCGACGCGGCCCGCTTTCTTGGCGGCTTTCGCCTGGCCGGACTTACGCATGTTGTCGATAGCCAGTTCGATATCGCCTTGCGCTTCAACCAGGACTTTCTTGCATTCCATCATGCCTGCGCCGGTACGTTCACGCAGTTCTTTAACCAGGGCGGCGGTAATATCAGCCATTATCTGTTCCTCGTTATTCCGTGTTGGAGATAGGTAAAAAAGAGGGCCTGAAGACAGGCCCTCTAACCAACATATTTAAAACTTGGTTAATAAGGGCTCCTGAGAGCATGCCTTATTATTCAGCTTCCACAAAGCTTTCTTCAACCTGTTCCGCCAGATCCTGAGAACGGCCTTCGCGCACGGTAGTCGCAACGGCGATCAGGTACAGGTTGATTGCGCGGATGGCGTCGTCATTACCCGGGATAATGAAGTCTACGCCGTCCGGATCGGAGTTGGTGTCAACGATAGCGAAAACCGGAATGCCCAGATTGTTGGCTTCTTTGATAGCGATGTGCTCGTGCTCCGCATCGATAACAAACAGCGCGTCCGGCAGACCGCCCATATCTTTGATACCGCCCAGGCTGTTTTCCAGCTTGTCCAGTTCACGAGTGCGCATCAGCGCCTCTTTCTTGGTCAGCTTCTCGAAAGTGCCGTCCTGAGACTGGGTTTCCAGGTCTTTTAAACGCTTGATGGACTGACGAACCGTTTTCCAGTTGGTCAACATCCCACCTAACCAGCGATGGTTGACGAAGAATTGATCGCAGCTGTTGGCCGCTTCTTTTACCGCTTCGCTTGCGGCGCGCTTGGTGCCGACAAACAGGATTTTACCTTTGCGCGAGGCGATTTTGTTCAGCTCGGCCAAAGCCTCGTTGAACATCGGTACGGTTTGTTCCAGGTTGATGATGTGAACTTTGTTACGGGCGCCGAAGATGAAAGGCTTCATTTTCGGGTTCCAGTAACGGGTTTGGTGACCGAAATGGACACCGGCCTGGAGCATGTCACGCATGGAAACAGTTGCCATGTTAAACCTCTAAGTAAGTTTGGGGTTATGCCTCCACGTATCCCATACGGCCGACCCCGGCCTTGCGGTCAGAGCACCCCGGCGCATGTGCCGATACGTGTGTGTAATAACACAATTGAGTTTCGTTGCGACGAACGGCGCGCGGCTAAAAAACCTGGCGCCTATCGTCGGCGCGCTTTATACCATAAACCACGCCCGGACTCCACCAAATGTTTTCCTCGCGCGGCGGGAAAAATGATAATTTGGCAGTGCCGAGCCGTACTGATACCATTAATGCCACTCGCTAATTTATCATATATTATTTATTGTCGACCCTGGCGCCGACTGTGGATCTCTACATGGCCATTCCTATTAAAACATCAGACGATATCGCTAAAATGCGCGTTGCCGGCCGGCTGGCCGCCGAGGTGCTGGAAATGATTGAACCTTATATTAAACCCGGCGTAAGCACCGGCGAACTGGATCGTTTGTGCCACCAGCACATTACCGAAAAACAGCATGCCGTTTCCGCGTCGCTCGGCTACCACGGTTTTCCGAAATCGGTCTGCATTTCGGTGAATGAAGTGGTGTGCCACGGTATTCCGAGCGATGAGAAAAAGCTCAAAGATGGCGACATTCTGAATATTGACGTCACGGTCATTAAAGACGGGTTTCACGGCGATACCTCGAAGATGTTTATCGTCGGCAAACCGACCATTCTCGGCGAACGGCTGTGCCGGATAACGAAAGAGAGCCTTTATCTGGCTATCCGCATGGTCCGGCCGGGCATCCGCCTCCGCACCCTCGGCAAAGCGATTCAACAATTCGTCGAGGCAGAAAGCTTCTCGATGGTACGCGAGTATTGCGGCCACGGCATCGGCGAAGGCTTTCATGAAGAGCCGCAGGTACTACATTATGACGCCGACGACGGCGGCGTGGTGTTGCAGCCGGGCATGGCGTTCACCATTGAGCCCATGGTCAACGCCGGCGACTACCGCATCCGCACCATGAAAGACGGTTGGACGGTGAAAACTAAGGATCGCAGTCTGTCGGCGCAGTACGAGCATACGATCGTGGTGACCGATGACGGCTGCGAAATCATGACGCTGCGTACCGATGACTCGCTGCCGACAGTGATCCACCACCCGGCCTGATACCGCTTACAGCCCCCGGCCCCATGCCGGACGGCGGCAAGCGTTAATTCCGCGCCAGCCCCGGTAAGACCGCTTTCGCGCCGGGCTGCCGCACTATGCAGGGCAACCCGATGCCGGACCAGATCCTTCAATATACCAGCCCGCCGGCGCCGCGCCGGTCGCCGGTTAAACCGTCCTCTCCCCTCACCTGGCCGGATGACGCCCTCAACCGCCCTTTTTTAAAAGAGCGGCTGGACGAGTTCCACCGCTGGCTGGCCGACGCCTTCGATGCGGGCGAGACGGCGGAAACGCTGGTGGATGCCCGCACGCTGTATATCGATCAGTTATTACTGCAGTTGTGGTATTACCACGGGTTTGCCCATGCGCCTCGCACCGCGCTGGTGGCGGTGGGGGGATACGGCCGCGGCGAACTGCATCCGCTGTCCGATATCGATGTGCTGGTTTTGAGCCAGGCGCCGCTGACGCCGCCGTTGCAACAGCATATTAGCGAACTGCTGACGCTGTTGTGGGATTTGAAGCTGGAGGTTGGCCACAGCGTACGCAGTATTGCCGAGTGCCTGGAAGAGGGCCACGCCGATCTCACCGTTGCGACCAACCTGATTGAATCGCGCTTGATCTGCGGCGATTTGGCGCTGTTTCTTACCCTGCAAAAGCAGTTATTCAGCGATGACTTTTGGCCTTCTCGGGCGTTTTTCCCCGCTAAATTGGCGGAACAGCAGGAACGTCATTTGCGCTATCACGGCACCAGCTACAATCTGGAGCCGGACATTAAAAGCAGTCCCGGCGGTCTGCGGGATATCCATACGCTGCTCTGGGTCGCGCACCGCCATTTCGGCGCCACCTCGATGGATGAAATGGTGGGCTTCGGCTTCATTACCCGCGCCGAGCGGGATGAACTCAACGAGTGCCAAAGCTTCCTCTGGCGCATCCGTTTCGCCCTGCACCTGGTGCTGAACCGCTACGATAACCGCCTGCTGTTCGACCGCCAGCAGAGCGTAGCGCAACTGTTGCGCTACCAGGGAGAAGGCAACCTGCCGGTTGAGCGGATGATGAAAGATTTCTTTCGCGTCACCCGCCGCGTCAGCGAGCTGAATCAAATGCTGCTGCAGCTGTTTGATGAAGCTATCCTGGCGCTGGCGCCCGATGAAAAGCCGCAGCCGCTGGACGACGAGTTTCAGCTGTGCGGCAATCTCATTGATTTACGCGACGAGACGTTGTTCAGCCGACAGCCGCAGGCCATTTTGCGCCTGTTCTGGCAGATGGTGCGTAATCAACATATCGAAGGGATCTATTCGGCCACCCTGCGCCAGCTGCGCTATGCCCGACGTCATCTGAAGGCGCAGCTATGCACGATCCCGGAGGCGCGCGCGCCGTTCATGCAGATTTTGCATCAACCGGGTGCGGTGAAACACGCTCTGCTGCCGATGCATCGACACAGCGTGCTGTGGGCCTATATGCCGCAATGGAGCAATATCGTCGGTCAGATGCAATTTGACCTGTTCCATGCCTACACCGTCGATGAACATACCATTCGGGTATTGCTGAAGCTGGAAGGTTTCGCCGACGACAGCCAGCGGCCGTACCATCCGCTGTGCGTGGAGCTGTTTCCGCGCCTGGGCCAGCGGCACTTATTGTTGGTGGCGGCGCTATTTCACGACATCGCCAAAGGGCGCGGCGGCGATCATTCCCAGCTCGGCGCCCGCGACGTGCTGGAATTCGCGGCGCTGCACGATTTGCCCGCCGAGGATGCTCAACTGGTGGCCTGGCTGGTGGAAAGCCATCTCGTCATGTCGGTCACCGCCCAGCGGCGGGATATTCAGGACCCGGACGTGCTGGTGCAGTTCGCCGGCGAAATGCAAAGCGAGAGCCGCCTGCACTATTTGCTGTGCCTGACGGTGGCGGATATTTGCGCCACCAACGAAACGCTGTGGAACAGTTGGAAACAAAGCCTGCTGCGCGAGCTGTTTTTCGCCACCGAAAAGCAGTTGCGTCGCGGTATGCATGTCACGCCGGATGTTCGGGCGCGGGTGCGTCACAACCGTCGCCAGGCGCTGGCGCTACTGCGCATGGAAGGGATCGACGAACACCGCCTGCAAGAAATTTGGAGCCGGTGCCGCGCCGACTATTTCCTGCGCCATACCCCCAATCAGCTGGCCTGGCATGCGCGCCATATGGTGCTGCACGGCCGCGACGAACCGCTGGTGCTGATTAGCCCACAGGCCACCCGCGGCGGCACCGAGATTTTCATTCGTAATCAGGACCGTCCCTATTTGTTCGCCGCGGTGACGGGCGAGCTGGATCGCCGTAATCTGAGCGTGCACGACGCGCAGATTTTCACCAACCGGGACGGCATGGCGATGGATACCTTCGTGGTGCTCGACCAGCCGGGACTACTGGCTCGCGTCAGCGAGGTCTTTGTCGATTTGGGCATTTCGCTGCACGGCGCACGTATCTCAACCATCGGCGAGCGGGTGGAGGATTTA
The DNA here is from genome assembly GCF_000517405.1 of Candidatus Sodalis pierantonius str. SOPE. Lineage (NCBI taxonomy): Bacteria > Pseudomonadati > Pseudomonadota > Gammaproteobacteria > Enterobacterales > Bruguierivoracaceae > Sodalis > Candidatus Sodalis pierantonii. The sequence goes on from NZ_CP006568.1 coordinate 3,683,752, forward strand.
TTCATTCTGGCGGGCGGCGACCGCCGCGCCCTCAGCCCGGCAATGCAGGCGGAATTGCGGCAGCGCTTGACAGAGGCGCTCAATCCAAACGATAAAATGTGATACAAGTAACGTTATGAATTCCCATTAAGCCGACAGACAGGACACGACAGGATGCAGTCATTACAGCAGATTATTGAAACCGCCTTTGAACAACGCGCCGCCATCACGCCGGCTAACGTCGATGGCGCCACCCGCGACGCGATTAATCAAGTTATCGCTTCCCTCGACAGCGGCGCGCTGCGCGTAGCGGAAAAAATCAATGGCGAATGGGTGACCCATCAATGGCTGAAAAAAGCGGTACTGCTCTCGTTTCGCATCGCCGACAATCAGCTGATCGAGGGCGGCGAAACGCGCTTTTTCGATAAAGTGCCGATGAAGTTCGCCGGCTGGGACAGCGAGCGCTTCCAGCGCGAAGGGTTCCGCGTGGTGCCGCCGGCCAGCGTGCGCCAGGGCGCCTATATCGCCCGCAATACGGTGCTGATGCCCTCTTATGTCAATATCGGCGCCTATGTGGATGAAGGCACCATGGTAGACACATGGGCCACCGTCGGCTCCTGCGCGCAGATCGGCAAGAACGTCCATCTGTCCGGCGGCGTCGGTATCGGCGGCGTGCTGGAGCCGCTGCAGGCCAATCCGACCATTATCGAGGACAACTGTTTTATCGGCGCTCGTTCCGAAGTCGTCGAAGGGGTGATCGTCGAGGAGGGCTCGGTCATTTCCATGGGCGTGTTTATCGGCCAGAGCACCAAAATCTTCGATCGTGAAACCGGCGAAGTGCATTACGGCCGCGTACCGGCAGGGTCGGTGGTGGTGTCCGGCAATTTACCCTCCAAAGACGGACGCTATAGCCTCTATTGCGCGGTGATTGTGAAAAAAGTCGACGCCAAAACCCGCGGCAAGGTGGGTATCAATGAGTTATTACGCACCATAGACTAATATTATCCACGGCGGCAGCGTTCGCGCCCGGTCAGTACGGCGACAAATCCGGCCGTAAGTCACAGCTTATGACGCCGCCAGGCGTCATAATTTTACCTATACCGAACATCACCAGGGGACGACCATGTACGATAATCTGAAAAGCCTTGGCGTTAATCATCCGGACGATATCGATCGCTACAGCCTGCGCCAGGAGGCCAATAACGATATTCTCAAGATTTATTTTCGCCGTGATAAAGGCGAGTTTTTCGCCAAAAGCGTTAAATTCAAATACCCCCGTCAACGTAAGACCGTGGTGTCGGATAATGCGGCGGAAGGTTATCGGGAAATCAACGAAATCAGCCCCAATCTGCGCTATGTGATCGATGAGCTGGATCAAATCTGCCTGCGCGATCAGACCGAGGTGGATTTAAAGCACAAAATTTTGGATGACTTACGCCACCTGGAAAGCGTGGTGGCCAATAAAATCGCCGAGATCGAAGCGGATCTGGAAAAATTGACCCGGCAGAAATAACCCCGCGACCGCGCAAAGACCGAAGACGGCCACGAGCACGGCGGCAATCGACCCGCCCGGCGAAGACGCGGCGACGGCTAACCCACCCGGCTAACGCCTGCGGCAGGACGGACACCCCGCCGGTTAGCGCGCGGCGGCAAGCCTAGTAGGCCGCGCGCTGCGCCTAGACTATAATAGAGCGCCCCACTGCGCCGCCCAGGGGCAGGCCAGCGTTTCCGGCTCGGGATGCTCCACGGCATCGATTTCCAGCAGATCACCGACCCGCGTAGCCCCCTGCTCCTGCAATAGCGCGTCGAAAGCGTGCCCCGCGCCGCAAAAGGTATCATAACTGCTGTCGCCCAGCGTGATAACGCCATAGCGTAGCGCCGGCTGATGCCCTAGTTTATCTTTCACCTGCTGGAACAGCGGCACGATATTATCCGGTAGCCCCCCTTGTCCGGTGGTGGAGGTGATGATGAGGATTACCCGTTCAGCATACGCCTGCCATTGCTCTAAGCCACCGTCCTCGAACAGGGTTACCTGATGCCCCTGCTCTGTTAGCACCGACTCCACCTCTTCAGCGGTTAACAGGGCATTACCGTATACCGTACCGACAAAAATACCTATTTGCGCCATGGCGCTCGACTCCCCTAGCCTACTACGCTTGATGAAAGGCCTTATCCTGACCCGAAGGCCCGGCAAACTCAACCCTTTCATATGCAGGGAGAAGGCCGTGCCAGCCGAATTGGCGCGTCAATTGTTGCCAACTGTTGTCCCAACGGGCGTCAATGACCAGCGGTACGCCGGTGACCGGATGCGACAGCGCCAATCGGCAAGCGTGCAGCATCAGACGGCGACAGTCGAAGGCGGCGGCAAAGCCGCGGTTGTGGCGCAGATCGCCATGGGTGGTATCGCCGATAATCGGATGGCGCAAATGCGCCATATGGCGGCGCAGCTGATGTTTGCGGCCGGTAAGGGGAGAGAGGGCCATCAGGCTGTAGCAGCTACTGGGATAACGGCCAACGGCAACCGGCATCTCCACCCGCGCCAATGCGTGATAATGGCTCTGCGCCGGCTGCGGCGCTTTCTCGGGATGGGCGAATTTGTCAGCGATTTTATTCAGTTCCGGCATCAACGCATAGTCGATAAGCCCTTCGCCTTCCAGATAGCCGCGCGTGACCGCCCGATTGTGCTTTTTCACTTGATGGCGCTCGAATTGCTGTGCCAGCCTGTGGGCCACGTCGCTTGACAACGCCAGCAACAGGACGCCGGAGGTCGGGCGATCCAATCGGTGCACCGTGAACACGTGTTGCCCCAGCATGTCGCGCACCGTTAGCATGACCACCACTTTTTCCTTGCGATCCAGCCAACTGCGGTGCACCAGCCAGCCTGCCGGTTTATTGACCACCACCAGGTATTGATCCTGGTAACATAGTTCAATCATGCGCTTCACCGCCAAGCAGGCTATCCAACTGGCGTAATTGCTGCAATAACGCCTGCGCTTCGGGCAGCGCCTCTTCAAAATAGGGCGTCAAGGCGAAGCGTTGCGGTAATGGCGCGTCACGATCCAGGAGCGCATGCATACGCGGCAGCAAGATCCACTGCAACCACTGCTGCGCTTCCATAGTGTCAATGCAAAACGGCTCTACGCTGTCGAAGGCCGCGCGCGCCGGCGGCTGCGGCTGCCAAATCTCGGCGTCGCGCATGGCCTGCTCGATATCGAACAGCCGCTGACGAACCTGTTGATGTAACGTCATCTGATCCTCCCGCGCCGCGCGACCCGTCAGCGCCGTCCATGCAAAACCGCAAAGAATATCATCAGAGCGGGGCCAGTGCTAATTATGGGCATAAAACGGACAATTGAGGCACTAACGGCTGCGTTGCACAAACGATTTTATTCTCAAGAGTGATAATTTCTGTGCGATAGAAAACGGGCACCCTCGTCCCGCAACGGCAAACCTCCTTCGCGCCGGGATAACGGTACGGCAACGGTTAATATCGGTCCTTTTTTCACGCCAGAGCGGGTCTGCGTCAAAGAAAAGGGGGTACTGTTTACACAGTACCCCCGGTTCGTTTTATAGCAATCCCGCTACATCTATGCTCCCTGCCTACCTCCATGACGCTTGTTATACAAGATAACATTGCAACAAACCGTGTCGGCAGTACCCGTCCTTGCGCAACGCCTACGTTATCAAACGTATGTCCTTAAGCACTCCATGCCTCGCCGGTGTTCCATTACCGGCTCACATTCTCCATCCTGGAGGTGTCCTGAGTATCATCCTAAAACTTGCGGGCTTCTTCCTGAAGCCGGTCCCACGCTCACCCTCCTCGCACTATCCTTACGGCGCAACCCTGGTCAGTGGGCGGTCCCTGCTTTACTGAGTTTGATTGTTAAGATCGCTTAATCTTTCGTTCTAAACAAGAGTAGTGATATGTATTTATAAAGCGACAGATTAAACGAAATGTTAACGAGTCGTTATATTGAGTTGATCTTGCTAGAATAATTAAATTGTTAGCTAAATTTAATCTTTTAAAACACGGTTATTTCCTGCAGTTTTTGCAAGATATCTCTTACAAGAATTTGCATAAAAAGGTGTGGAATTTACCCCGGCAGCCGCGGCGCCAGGCGGGTGAGGAAGTCGGCCAGATCGGCCGCTAGCACCTAGCGTCGTTTGCCGCCCACCTGCTCATGCAGTACTTGCTCGCTCAGGTTGCATAATGAAATTATAGTCAGTTCGGACGCGGTCGTGCCAATAAATAGCGTCGACGTCTGGCGCAGCCGCTGCTGCATCAGCAGGTGCCCTATCAGGTTTTCCTGCACGCGCACGAAATCGGACTCGCTCCAAACCTGCACCAGTTCGAGAGGTTCTCCCTCAAAGGCGGCCGGCATATCACCGGCGTACTGGCTGCAATAATAGGCCTGCGCCGCCGGCTGTAGCCGCAGGGCAAGCGCCCGCTCGACGCCCGCCAGCGTCTGATCCGGCGCCGCCGGGCGGGGCTGCCAGTAAACCGCGTCGCCATCGCCCCCGGCGACGCAGGGCGACGGTATATCGGATACCCCGTGGCTGACGGGTAAACCGCCGGTCGTTTGTCGCCAGTACTCTACATAGCGCGCGGTAAAATCCGCCAGCGCAGCGGCCGGGTCCCTATTCTCTCTCATTTTACGGCTCCGTGCGGTACACTACGCCTAGTGTATCAGTAAGGCCCCAAGGTAAACACCATGACGCATTATGACCAACATCGCGCTTTGCAATCGCTGACGCTGGGGAAACCCACCCCGTACCGCGAGCGTTACGATCCCTCACTGCTCCAGGCGGTACCGCGTGCCCTCAACCGCGATCCGCTGGAGCTGCAGGCGGCGGCGCTCCCCTTTCATGGCGCCGATATCTGGACCCTGTACGAGCTCTCCTGGCTCAACGATGCGGGCTTGCCGCAGGTGGCGATTGGCGAAGTCGCCCTTAGCGCCAACAGCGTCAATCTTATCGAATCCAAAAGTTTTAAACTGTATCTGAACAGTTTCAACCAGACCCGCTTTCCCTCACGCGAAGCGGTGCGCGACCGTCTCGCCGAGGATCTCTCCCGCGGCGCCGACGGCGAGGTGGCGGTCACGCTGCGCGCGCTCGACGAGTTTACCGGCAGCTCGGTGCTGGGTTTTGACGGCGAATGCATCGACGATCAACCTATCCGCATCGACGACTATACCTTTAGCAACCGTTGGCTTGAGGGCGCCGCCGGCGAACCCTTGGTGAGCGAAACGCTGGTTAGCCATCTGCTGAAGTCCAATTGTCTTATCACCCATCAGCCGGACTGGGGATCGGTGCAAATCCGCTACCGGGGGGCGCGAATCGACCGCGAGGCGCTGCTGCGCTATCTCGTGTCTTTCCGTCAGCATAACGAGTTCCATGAGCAGTGCGTGGAGCGCATCTTCTGCGATCTGATGCAATTTTGCCGCCCGGATACCCTATCGGTGTATGCGCGCTATACCCGCCGAGGTGGATTGGATATCAATCCCTGACGTAGTAATACGCACTTTTCGCCGGCAACCGGGCGGCTTGCACGGCAATAATGCATTGCGGCGCGCAAAATTGCCCCGCTCCCGGCGGCGAGGGTGGTAAAACTGCCCTACCGGCCTTACTTTTAGCGAGAACGGGTCTGACGGGCCTTTGGGTCATTGTGCCAGCGGTTACGCGCCGCCGTTCCCCAGCGCCAGGCCAGAATAGGATTCTCATTTTGTTGTATGTACCGGCATGACAAGGAGCTATTTTGATTACGCATATCAGCCCGCTGGGCTCCATGGATTTATTGTCACAACTCGAAGTGGACATGCTCAAACGTACCGCCAGCAGCGATCTCTACCGGCTGTTTCGCAACTGTTCGCTGGCGGTGCTCAATTCCGGGATCCAGACCGACAGCAGTAAAGAGCTGCTTGAGCGCTTTCAGGATTTTGATATTAACGTGCTGCGCCGCGAGCGCGGCGTGAAGTTGGAACTGGTGAACCCGCCGGAAGAAGCATTTGTCGATGGCCGCATCATTCGCTCGCTGCAGGCCAACCTGTTTGCCGTATTGCGGGATATCCTGTTCGTTAACGGCCAAATCGCCAGCGCCGGGCGGCATCAACATCTCAATCTGGCCAACGCCTCCCATATCACCAATCTGGTATTTTCCATCCTGCGCAACGCCCGCGCGCTGCACGTGGGCGAGGCGCCAAATATGATTGTCTGCTGGGGCGGGCATTCCATCAACGAAAACGAATATCGCTATGCCCGCGCCGTCGGCAATCAGCTTGGCCTGCGCGAGCTCAACATTTGCACCGGCTGCGGGCCGGGCGCGATGGAAGCCCCCATGAAGGGCGCCGCGGTGGGCCATGCCCAGCAGCACTATAAAGAGGGGCGGTTTATCGGGATGACCGAACCCTCCATTATCGCCGCCGAACCGCCCAACGGCCTGGTGAATGAGCTGGTGATCATGCCGGATATTGAAAAACGCCTCGAAGCTTTCGTGCGCCTTGGCCACGGTATCATCATTTTCCCCGGCGGCGTCGGCACCGCGAAAGAGTTCCTGCATCTGCTGGGCATCATGATGGATCCGGAAAACGCCGATCAGATGCTGCCGCTGGTGCTTACCGGACCGGAGGAGAGCGCCGACTATTTCCGCGTGCTGGATGAATTTATCGTTAGCACGCTCGGCCCCCAGGCCCGCCGCTATTATTCCATAATCATCGATGATACCGCTGAAGTGGCCCGCCGGATGAAAAAGGCGATGCCGGAGGTCCAAGAAAATCGCCGCCGCAGCGGCGATGCTTACGGCTTCAACTGGTCGTTGCGCATCGCCCATGATTTGCAGCATCCCTTCGAGCCCAGCCATGAAAATATGGCCAACCTCAATCTGCACCGCGAACAGCCGGCCGAACGCCTGGCGGCCGCGCTGCGCCGTGCCTTCTCCGGCATCGTCGCCGGCAACGTAAAGGAGTATGGCATTCACGCTATCGAGCAGTACGGGCCTTACCAACTGCATGGCGATGCGGAAATCATGCGGCATATGGATACGCTACTGCAGGGTTTCGTTGCCCAGCACCGGATGAAGCTGCCCGGCAGCGCCTACCTCCCCTGCTATGAAATCCGTATTTAACGCTTACCGGCGCCGTCGGGAAGCCGGCGCCAGCGCTTTCACCGCGTGCGGGGCCGCTTGTCCCGCCTAATGGATAATCAGGATGGCACTCCATGTCGGTACATTTGTTGATAGTTGACGCGCTGAATCTTATCCGCCGCATTCATGCGGTGCAGGGGGCTTCCTGCCTTGCCGCCTGCGGACACGCCCTGCGCCAGCTTATTCTGCACTGCCACCCCAGCCACGCGGTGGCGGTGTTTGACGACGACGAGCGCCACGAAAGCTGGCGCCATCAGCAATTGCCGCAATATAAAAGTGGGCGCGCGCCGATGCCGGAAGATCTGCAGGCGCTGATGCCGGCCATTCGCGCCGAATTCAGCCGCGAGTCCGTCGCCTGCTGGCACGCCAGCGGCTATGAGGCGGACGATATTGCCGCGACGCTGGCGTTCAAGGTGGCGGCGGGCGGCCATCAGGTGACACTGGTCTCCACCGATAAAGGCTATTGCCAGCTGCTTTCGCCGTCGATACAAATTCGGGACTACTTTCAAAAGCGCTGGCTGGATATGCCCTTCGTGGCGCGTCATTTCGGCGTACAGCCGCAGCAGTTGACCGATTTTTGGGGGTTAGCGGGAATCAGCAGCAGCAAAATCTCGGGCGTTACCGGTATCGGCCCCAAAAGCGCCGCGCAGCTGATCACCGAGGCAGGTACGCTGGACACCCTCTACCAGCGGCTTGAGCGATTGCCGGAAAAATGGCGGCACAAGCTGGAACGTGACCGTGATCTTGCGTTTCTCTGCCGTCGGGTGGCTACGCTGGACACCGCCGTGACGCTACAGGGAAATTTACAGCAGCTGCGGTTACGTTAGCCGCCGTCTGAAAATAGCCGGTGGGGCTTCCTTACCTGCCGTTCCAGAATAGCAGCAGCGCCCCCGCCAGCGCAAGCCAGGGACCAAACGCCAGCGGCGCCGTCAGTAGTTTGAAATCCCCAGCCCCAAGCCCGTGTCGGCGGCACACCAGCCGGTAACAACCGTTGACGCACCATAGCATCAGATAACCGATCACAGCGCCACACACCGCATCCGGTAGGGGCACAAAAGTGGCGCCGAGGTTAAACAGCAGCCCTAACCACAGCAGCGGTTGGGTGACAACGTCCGGCAACCGCAGGGTAGCGGCGTCCACCACCGCCAGCAGCAGCGCGCTAGACAACAGTATCGCCCCCGCCAGCGCGGCGCCGGGTGCGAAACGTAGGGCGGCCAGCAGAAACAGCACTCCGGCGCTCAGCACCAGCGGCCAGCGGCACAAACGGCATTTTCCCAGGCGCCCGACGCGCCGACGGGGAAGGTTGCCCAATAACTGCAATAGCGCGAAATGCCGCGCCAGCCCCGCCGTCAAACCGAGCAACAGCAATAGCAGTTGCCAAAGCGGTGGCGAACAAACGAAAGATAAGGCTCTTTCTACCGGCGTCCCCGCCGCAGGTCCGGCGACCCCTAACGTTTCCCAGCCCGGCCATGCGTCGCGCCGTTCCGCCCCTAAGGGGGACCAAAACGCCATCATGGCGACATTTAACGATGCCATCGTCAATTCCCTCTTGTACGCGCGGCGTGAGCGGCAGCGCGCCCGCGTAAATCAGCAGTTGCCGTATTAAAGCTTGCCAGCGGCGGCTCTGTGACAGGTGACGTTCGACCTGCGACCTGCGACTTGTAACTTGTGACTTGTGATTTGTGACGTGCGACCCACAACCCGCGACGGGTGACGCGCAACCTACAACCTGCGACAGGTAACGTGCGACCAGTGAGGTGCGCCTTCCAGGCTTGTAAAACGGCACCGTCCCGCTTGCTTGGCCAAACTTTGCCACAGCCATTGGGCCGGCCAGCCTGCGTCGGCGAAATTGGATACTGCGCCGCAACAAGCGACGGCCGAACGCCAATGTCCTGTGGTCAATGGGCGGCTATCCGCCTAATGCCCGCTCCGCCGCCACGTGGCAATTTACTGTTTTGTCCGCCGCTGGCATGATAGTGTCGCAGTGCTGGCGTGCGCTACGTACCGGAACGGTAAGGATATTCCTCTAACACGTTGGGATCCCGCTGCGTTGCCGGCGACGGGCAATGATGACCGCCCCCTGTTTACCCCGAGCGAGAGAGCACATGATGAACACCATCCCTCCATCACGCGTGACCGGCGTCGCCGCCGTAACGGCGCAGACGCCTCGCGCCAACGCGCTTGGCCAGGCGTTGACGCGCGCCGACAACAGCCAATCCGTTCTGGCCGGTATGACGCTTAGAGAAAAAATCGGTCAGAAAATCATGCTCAATTTCCGCTACTGGGGCCGGGATAGCGCTAGCGGCGCGGGACACCGTGGCGCTTAACGCTTGCATTGAAAACATCCTGCGCAATTACCACATCGGTGGCGTCATTCTGTTTGCCAACAACCTGAAAGATGCCGACCAGATCCGCCGCCTGAGCGGGCAACTCGCCGCCATTCCCCAGACCCACGGCATCGGTTTGCTGATCGGTACCGACAACGAGGGCGGCAATGTTTTTCGCTTGCCGCGCGGCGACTACACCGCGTTTGCGAGCAATATGGCGCTCGGGGCGCTGTACGAAGGCCACGGCGAAAGCGCGCTTCCCTACTTGCAGGGCAAAATCATGGCGCAGGAACTGTGCAGCCTGGGTCTTAACCTCAATTTTGCGCCGGTGGTGGACGTGAACAGCAATCAGGCCAACCCGGTGATTAATGTACGCGCGTTCGGCGATTGCCCAGCACAGGTCGACAGGCTGGCCCGCCAGATGGTTAAAGGCAGTGCGCAGATAGTCACCTGCTACAAACACTTTCCAGGCCATGGCGATACCCGTACCGATTCCCACCTGAATTTGCCGCGGGTGGACCGCAACCGGGAGCAGGCGTACGCCGTTGATCTGGCGCCTTATATCGCCGCTATCGCCGATAACGACGCGCCGGACATGATTATGACCGCCCACATCCAATACCCCGCCCTTGACGACAGCCTGATAACCCGACTCGACGGCGAGGACATTATTGTTCCCGCCACGCTGTCGCGCAGGATCCAGCACCACCTGTTGCGCCAGGAGATGGGCTATCGCGGCGTGACCATAACCGATGCGCTGGATATGAAGGCCATCAGCGACAATTTCGACCCGCGTGATGTGGTTAAGCGAGTATTTAACGCCGGTGTTGATATTGCCCTGATGCCGGTCAGCGTACAGGAGGCGGATGAGGAAGATAAACTGCGCGAGCTTATCGACTACATCGTCGCGCAGGTGGAGCGTGGTGAGATAGACAGCGAGGAAATCGATGTCTCGGTAGCGCGGATCCTAACGCTCAAACGGGCAAAAAACATCCTGGCGGGCCAGGCGGCTCCCGCCGCGATCGGCGAGACCGAGCGGCGCTTGGCGAAAGAGGTGGAAAGCGCTATTGCCGATCAATCGATTACGCTATTGCAAAATCATCAGTTGCTGCCGCTGCGGGACGTCAGCCGCCGGATCTCCATTTTCACGCCCTGGGGCGAGCAGGGCCATGCCGTGCGGCAGGTGTTGCAACAAAAGGGCTTTCATACGTCAGCAGCCATAAAATCGCCGAGATCGCCTGGCAGGCACAGCGTCAGGAAATCGATCGCTGCGATATCGTGATTGTCGGCAGTCAGGCGGTCGGCGTCAGCCCGGTGGAAAACAACGGCCAAGCCAGCGGAGCAAACGGCACGGGCGATACGGCGCACATTGTGCAGATTCCGACGACCCTGTACACGATTCTGTGTAAATGCCTTTTCTCAGAAGTGACCGTCCAGGCGGTCACCGAACTCGATAATAAAGCGGCTCATTGCCATGCGCCAGTCCCTCAAAGGCATTGTCCATTTCTGTGAGGCCGCCTGTATCGCCAGCCACACCACCTTTTTCACTGCGTCGTCGGTCGGGAACACCTTGCGCTTTTTGATGGCATGCCGGATCACGCTGTTTAACGACTCGATGGCGTTGGTCGTGTAGATCACCTTGCGGATGTCCCAGGCACTGGAGAACGCTTCCAGCGCCTGCAAGCCGGCTTCTTCCGTAGGGGCCTGATAGATGCTTTCAGGTCGCGGGTGACGGCCTTGTAGTCCTTCCAGGAGACGAACCGCAGGCTGTTGCGCACCATATGTACGATACACAGCTGGAGCCGCGCCTCCGGATACACCGCGTTAATAGCGTCAGGGAAACCTTTCAGCCCGTCTACGCAGGCGATAAGGATATCGTTCAGGCCGCGGTTTTTCAGCTCTGTAAGCACGTTCAGCCAGAACTTTGCGCCTTCATTTTCGGCCAGCCACATACCTAGCAACTCTTTCTGGCCTTCGATGTTGATGCCCAGCGCCAGGAACACAGATTTGTTGATGATGCAGCTGTCCTGCCGGACTTTTAGAACGATACAGTCAAGATAAACAATGGGATAGACTGCATCCAGAGGCCGGTTTTGCCATTCGACAACCTGCTCCATGACCGCATCGGTGACCTTTGAGACCAGCGCCGGCGAGACATCGGCGTCATACAGCTCTTTGAACGCGGCGGCGATCTCGCGGGTGGTCATCCCTTTGGCGTACAACGATAAAATCTGGTTATCCATCCCGGTAATCCGGGTCTGGTTCTTCTTCACCAGTTGCGGTTCAAAGGAACCGTCACGATCGCGCGGAGTACGCAGCGCCAGCGGGCCATCGCCAGTGGTAACGGTTTTTGTGGAATAGCCGTTGCGGGCGTTGGTCCCCGGTTTAGGCTGATTTTTATCGTAGCCGAGGTGATGGGTCATTTCGGCATTGAGAGCTGCTTCGACGCTAATTTTTTTCAGCAGCCGATCGAAGTGACTGAGATCTTCAGGGGTTTTGAGATTTTTGGCCAGTTCGTTAGCCAGAGCCTGCAACTGTTTTTCGTCCATAAATTAACCTGTTTTTGATGTTGGATTGAACATATCAAAATCAGGCAAATACACAAATTTCTAAACAGGCTCATTCCGACGTATCCGATCAGCTGTTCCGGCGACATCCGATCAGTTATTCCGATATTTTCCGATCACCCATTCCAGTGATATTCGATCACATGTTCGCTCATCTTCTGACTCGAGTTTAGTCTATTTTTCCTGTGCTGGCTACTCCTTGCTCTTTGCATAGTGATTCGCCTTTAAGTTCCAGTCTATAGCTGGGGTGTACTAACCGATCGAGTAACGCGTCAGCTGTCGTGGGGTTTTCTATCAGTCCATACCATTTTTTCACCGGCAGTTGACTGATCAGGATGCTGCTGCTTTTGTCGTAGCGATCTTCCATCACCTCCAACAGCATCGTTGCCTGCATCGGACTTATTGATTCTAGGCCCACGTCGTCCAAGATCAGTAACTCTATTTTTTCTAACTGCTTAAGCTGTTTTAGATAGGTCCCGTCTACCTGACACTGGTGAAGATGGGCCAGCAACCGACCCACTCGCCAGTAACGCACGTTATATTGCTGCCGGCATGCCTGCTCACCAAGCGCACAATTGAGCCAGGTTTTGCCCGTACCTGTCGGCCCCGTGATGAGTATGCTTTTCTGATATTTCAGATATTGTCCCCCTAGCAGATCTCGCATTTGTTCCGGTGTCACTCCTCGGCTAGGGATATAACGGTTATCTTCCGGTTTTGCCTGCAAGCGCATTTGCGATTGCCGTCGCATACGGCATATGTAGTTGTTTTTTCGATGCAAATTTTCCGCTTCTACCATCAGCGACAACCGCTCCTCGAACCCCAGCTCCCCATAACTCCCCGGGAGTTCGCGTTGCGTCTCCAACGCCTGGACCATTGCCGACAACTTCAGCTCTCGCAGAGCCATTAACAGTGTATCCATATTTATTCTCCTTAGTGATAACTGTCCGGACCTCGGAGGTTTTCGTGAACCAGCATTGATACGCCGGCTCCGTCCTGGGTGACCTCACTTTCACGACCGTGTTTCAATACGTTGGCTATGAAAGAGCGGTTAATGCACCCTTTCTCCAACGCCAGCGCGCAGGCCTTCTCCAGTCGCGTCGTCTCATAGCGCCGTTGCAGATTGAGTAGCCCCAGCACGGAGCTGTAAGCCTGCTCCGGATGGGCTTTGCTCTTTTGGATGGACTCGACCACTTTCAGTGTGCACACACCCACCGACAGCGCCCAACTGCACAGCCTTTCCGGCGTCCACTGACTCTGCCCCTTATGGTTAGCCGGCATGTGCGCCGCCTGAGTCGTGTGCCTATAGGCATTATCGCTGCGAGGGTGCGTAGCCACGCAGACGCCCTTATGGTGGATTTGCACCAGCCGTTGGGTGGCGATGACGTCAACGCGCTCGCCAACCAGCGGATGCGGCACCGAGTACCAGTTTTTGCCGTAGTCTATGTGGTAATCAGGTCCCACTCGGGCAACGAGATACTCACTGTATTCCCATTGTGTGGGCGGTAGAGGCCCAAGAGCCGGTTTGTCCAGCTGCTCGAAGCGTTCAAGGCGACTTTGTCCGTCGTAATGACGCATCGGGCGCAGATTCAACTCATGATTGAGTTCTCGTATCACCTGGTTGAGTTCGGCCAGCGAGTAGAACCTACGTTTACGCAACCGGGCCAAAACCCAGCGTTCTACCAGCTGCACAGTTGATTCTGCCTTCGCCTTGTCTTTCGGTTTTCTCGGGCGCGCCGGTAGCACCACTGTCTCATAGTGATTTGCCAGCGCCTGGTAGCTCTGGTTTATGACCGGCTCATAGCGGTCAGGGGTGCTGACAGCACTGCGCAGATTATCAGGTATCATCAGCTCCGGAACCCCACCCATGAAGTGCAGGCAGCGGCTATTGGCGTTGAGCCACGATGCCATGTCCTGGCCTTCGCAGGCTTCGATATACGCATAGCCTGACACGCCCATGGCAGCGACGAAGATAGCGACCTGGCGTACGCTACCGGTCGCAGGGTTGACGATAGGTACGGTGGGGCTACAGAAGTCGATGAAGAGCTTTTCGCCAGCCTTGTGCTCCATGCGCATGGAACGCCGCTGCTTCTTTTTCCAGTCACGGAACAGTGCACAAAACTGTGAGTAACCGAGGGCATCACCGCCCACGGCGGACTGATATTCCATCCAGAGCAGCTGCTTGGTCATGCCCTTGCGGCTTAACTCGGTATCGATATCAAGCCAGCTAGGTAAGGTATTGATAACTTTTCCGGATTTGCCGGGATAGAGCAGGCGGTCGAGGTCGACGGGGGACAGTTCCGCCGACAATGGCCAGACCAGGTTAGCTACCGTGAATCGGCCGAGGATATCGTGCACGGTAGTACAACCTATGCCGAGCGCTGCTGCGATAGTGCGATTCGAGCGACGCTGCTCGAATTTCATACGTAACACATTAATATAGATGCACATTTCCGTTTTCGCTTTCTTCTTTTTACGTGCCATGCCATGCCCCCGGAAGCTAAAAGTCTCCAGAGTATGGCGGAACAGAAGATGAGCGATCGGACAGAATCGGAATCGCTGATCGGGCGACCGGAATCAGCACATTGCCGCCATTATCGATTATGCCCACCGCCAGCAGAAGAAAATCGTGCTATTGCTGATGCGTTCGCCCTACGACATTATCCACTTTGATGGTAAGACCGACGCCATAGTAGCCACCTATGCCTATTACGGTCTGGACAACGGCGTACGTCGCGACGAATCGCTGTTTGCCGCCGCGCGGGCGCTGGTAGGGGAGCTAAAGCCAAGCGGTAAACTGCCGGTGAATATCTATAATGTCGGCCCGCAGGGGGCGATAACCGATATCCGCTATCCACGCGGCTTCGGTCTCAACGGCTGACACTGCGCGAGGCCCTGCCCGGCGGCGGCCGACCGCTCTCACTGCGCCGGCCCTTCCCCGTTCACAGGCAACGGCACGCGGCTTTAACGCCGCGGCGCCCCCTCAACGCTCATCGCGCCGTCCCGGCACCGCGCTCCAGAACCGGCGGGCGTGCACCGTGACTTCCTCCCGATCGTGGTACAGCTGCTTGGCGTGTACTTCCGCATGCACCCCGTTCGCCGCCAACTGGTCGCAGAGCAGGCGTAAATTCTGGTTGACCTCTTCATAGCGCTTTTTCATCGGCAGCTTCAGGTTGAAAATCGCCTCGCGACACCACCCCTTCACCAACCAATCCGCGGCTAATTGCGCCACGCGCGACGGCTTCTCCACCATATCGCACACCAGCCAGTACACATTATTGCGCGGCGGCTCGAAGCGAAAGCCGTCGGCGCGATGATGGATCACCTGTCCGGTGGCCATCAGCGCCTCGTCCATCGTGCCATTATTCACCGCATGCACCATCATGCTGCGGCTTAACCAACTGGTAGGTCCAACCGCCGGGACAAGCGCCCAAATCCACCGCGTACATGCCGCTGCCGAGGCGCTCGCCCCACTCATCCGCCGGAACAAAGACATGGAAAGCCTCTTCCAGTTTTAGCGTGGAGCGGCTGGGCGCATCCGGCGGAAATCGCAGCCGGGGAATGCCCATATACAAGGGGGAATGATTATGCCGATAGGCGTAGCCCACGTAGCAGTATCCCGGCGCGATAAACAGCACATGGATGACCTGCTGCGAGGTGCGTTCATCCCCCCGGAGGATGCGTTGCGCGCGCAGGGCGGCGCGTAACGGCACGGTGAATTTGCGGCAGAACTTCATCAGCTCTTTGCTTTCATTGGTATCGGGGACTTCGACCCGCAGCTCCCCCGTCTCGGCGACGGCGCCCGTCAGCATACCCACTATCGGCGTAATGCGATCGTCGGTAGGCAAATCGCGCAGCAGGTCGCCCGCCAGAATCATCTGACGCGCAAAAATCAGACTGCGCAGCGGTAAAGTGCGGATCAATCGATCCGCCTCTTCATGCTGGTAACAGACAAAGACCACGTAGCCGCTATTTTCCTTTACGCGCGCAAAGCCATAGAGCTCCCGTTCGGCGGCCTTCTCGGTAATTTCAGCGGCGCACTCTTTCTCAAAGCCGGGGCGGCAATACAAAATAACGTTATTCACGGCGTTCCGCCTTTTTTTTCAGGCGCAGCGCGGCTTTGTTGAATAAATCGAACTTTTAGGTGACTGGCGGCTCTGATCACTACATTCGTTTCAACATCAGGTCCCCATGGCAAAGCAAAAGTTTAAAATCACCAACTGGCCCGCATATAACAATGCGCTCAGGCAGCGGGGGGACCTGACAGTATGGCTTGATGAGTCAGCCATTGCTGCATGGACTGAGAGTACACCACCTGAACATCGTGGCCGGCCGCTTCACTACACCGATATGGCCATTATCACGGTTCTGATGATAAAGCGCGTGTTTAACCTTTCGCTCCGGGCGTTACAGGGTTTCGTTGACTCGATTTTTAAACTGATGGGGCTGTCGCTGCGCTGCCCAGATTACTCTCTGGTCAGCCGGCGAGCAAAAACCGTCGACATCAGCATAAAAACGCCAACCCGCGGCGAAATCTCACACCTGGTCATCGATGGCACCGGCCTGAAAGTCTTCGGCGAAGGCGAATGGAAAGTCAGGCAGCATGGGGCTGAGAGGCGCAGAGTATGGCGCAAGCTTCATCTGGCAGTAGATAGCGTGACACATGAAATTATCTGTGCCGATTTATCGCTAAGCGGTACGACAGATGCGCAGGCGCTGCCCGGGCTGATTAACCAAACCCACCGGAAAATCAGGGAAGCGTCGGCTGACAGTGCTTACGATACGCGTTACTGTCATGATGCTCTGCTGAGGAAAAAAATAAAGCCGCTTATCCCACCGCGAAGTGGTGCGCAATATTGGCCAGCTCGATACCATGAGCGTAACCATGCGGTGGCAAATCAGCATATGAGCAGCAATAACGATACCTGGAAAAAGAAAGTAGGTTATCACCGGCGTTCACTGGCTGAAACGGCCATGTTCCGGTTTAAAACACTTCTGGGTGGTCATCTGAGTCTGCATGACTATGACGCGCAGGTAGGTGAGGCAATGGCAATGGCAATGGCAATGGCAATGGTTAAAGCACTTAACCGGATCACACTGTTAGGAATGCCAAACAGCGTCCGCATCATGTAACAATCGCCCTGATAGGGAGGAAGTCGTCACAAATTTCGGATTTATTCAACAAAGCGGCGCAGCGCGCCAATCAGCAGCATCATCCAGCCCGCCAGGAAACAAACGCCGCCGATGGGGGTGATATACACCCACAGGCGCTGGTGCGACAGCGCAAGGCAGTATAAACTGCCGGAAAACAGCACGATACCGATAGCCAGCAGCACGCCGCTCCAGTAAAACTACAGGTTGGGATTGCGCATCATCACCGTGCTTAGAGCCATAATCGCCAGCGTATGAAAGGCCTGATACTCCAAACCGGTTTTTAACCAGGCCATTTCCAGCTCCCCAAGCGACAGACGCAGGCTATGGGCGGCGAAAGCGCCGATAGCCACGAATAAGAATCCACTCAGGGCGGCGAAAATCAGCATTCCACGACTACGCATGTTTCTCGATTCCGATAATTATTGATGGAGTGTGCCGTGCAGCGGCGCCATAGGCTGCGTCGCGCCGTAACGAAAGCGGAACGTCTCCTGTTCGCTGGCCGCGCGCGCCAGGATCCATTGACGAAAGGCGTCGATTTTACCCACTTCCGCCTGACTGTCATGGCACACCAGGTAAAATGCGTTTTTGCTTTCCAGCACCTCATTGAACGGGCACGCCAGCCGCCCGGCCTCGATTTCCGTTTGCGCCATGACGTTATTGGCCAGCGCCACCCCCTGACCATGGATCGCCGCCTGCAGCACCATGGCGCTGTGGCTGAAAATCGGTCCCTGCTGCACATTGAGCTGGTTCAAACCCAATTGCCGGCTGTAAGCCAGCCACTCCCGCCGCGAGACGTCATGCAAGAGGGTATGATAAATCAAATCCGCCGGCGTTTTCAGCGGATGGACGCCGGTCAATAGCGCGGGCGCGCAAACCGGCAACAGGTATTCGGCATATAACTTTTCCACCCGCAACCCGGGCCAATTACCGCGGCCATAGAAAATGGCCACGTCCACGTCATCGGCCAGCTTGTCCTCTTCGCGGTCCACCGCCTGGATCAGAACATCAATGCCCGGCCAGGCGGCGTTAAAGCTCGACAGCCGCGGTACCAGCCACTGAATGGCGAAACTCGGCAGCAGGCTGACCGTAAGCGCGCCCTTGGCGCTGCGCGATTGCAGTTTGCGCGTTGCTTCCGCCAGCGCGGAGAAAATCTCTTTGATGTCGAGGTAATAGCTTTGACCTTCTTCAGTCAGCAACAGCGAACGATTACGGCGGCGGAACAGTTTTAGGCCGAGAAAGTCCTCCAGCGATTTGATCTGGTGGCTGACGGCGGCCTGCGTGACGAACAACTCGTCCGCCGCTTTGGTAAAGCTCAGGTGGCGCGCCGCCGCGTCGAACACCCGCAGGGCATTAAGCGGAGGAAGTCGTTTGGACATAGGCAAGCGCTTTTTCTGGACTGAGAATTATGAGTAGGGCCAACATAGGCATTTCATCTATTAGTTTTTTTATCCGAGGCATTATAATTTGTCCGTTGATGATGCGCCAGCAAATACCTATAGTCGTAACCATTCGCAAGCCGGAACGAAAAGCACTTGGAAAGCTAATGTTTTCAAAGCGCTTTTGGCGAGTGATGTGATGTGATGTGATGTGATGTGATGTTGTGTTGTGTTTGCAGATTGGGCCGCGAATGCGGGCCGCTTAACGTTTAAATCCATTTTAGGATACATTTTTCTGTCTGTCCATAGACAAAAGTAGCACCGCGCCTGCGGTGCTTTTTTTGCCCGTCGCTTACAGACGGAGGCGCCAGAGCGCGCCGCCCAGCCCTCAGCGCGTTGCTACAGGAAGCGCGTGGCCCATTCAGGCACGCAAGTCGGGCGCGAAAGCTGACCAACCGGAAGGGGCCGTTCGCGCCCGTTACCGGCGGTGAGCGATGGCGGGCGCGACCGCTACCGGCCGTAAGTAACAGGCCCTATCACAGGCTTTATTGCTCTTCCATCATCTCTTTCACGTCGGAGCGGTTGATTTGTTGCTGGGTGTCCGACGCATCCTGATAGCTTATCATGCCGGTATCTTCATCCACTTTCGGCTTGCCAGAGGTTACAATAGTCCGGCCATCGTTGGTATACATGACGTAATTGCTTGAGCAGGCGCTCAGCGTAAAGGCTAAGGCACAGGCGGTAATGACTGCGGCTGTTTTCTTCATTGATCATTCCTCGCAGAGTAAATTACTGTATTAATCCGCTATTCGCTTTGGGTATTGGCATTACCCGATAGTAATAAGCATAACCGGCTTTCACGATTTTGTCAGAAAATGACAGGTAATTCGGCGACTTAGCCACCGCGCGCGCCGGCCGTTGTCCCCAGAGGAGTTCCGTGACACAGTTTGACAGCAAGGCTTTCCGCCAGCATTTTCCGGCCCTCTCGGCCGGGGAGACCTATTTGGATAGCGCGGCCCCCGCCCTGAAGCCGCAGCCGGTACTGGCGGCAACCGAAGATTTCTATCGCCTGGCACAGGGCAATGTTCACCGCAGCAGCTACCGGCAGGCGCAATCGTTAACCTGCCGTTACGAGCTGGCGCGTCAGCATATGACCCGCTGGCTGGGCGCACCGCGTGCGGAAGATATTGTCTGGACGCGCGGCACCACCGAGTCGCTCAATCTGGTCGCCCAAAGCTATGCGCAGCCGCGCCTGCGGCCCGGCGACGACATCGTGGTAGCGGAAAGCGAGCATCACGCCAATTTGGTTCCCTGGCTTATGGTGGCGCAGCAGACCGGGGCTCGCGTGGTGAAATGGCCCATCGGCGCCGATTTGCTGCCCGACAAACGACAGCTTTCCGCCCTGCTGAGTGAACGCACGCGGATCGTGGCGTTGAGCCAAATGTCCAACGTCACCGGCGGTTGCCCGGATTTGCAGGATATTATCGCCCAGGTGCGGCGGACGCCGGCGGTGGTGGTGGTGGACGGCGCGCAGGGGGCGGTACACGGCAGACCGGATGTTGCGGCGCTGGATATCGACTTTTACGCTTTCTCCGGCCATAAACTGTACGGCCCCACCGGTATTGGCGTGCTGTACGGTAAAACCGAGCTGCTGGCGGCGATGCCTCCTTGGCAGGGCGGCGGGAAAATGCTCAGCACAGTGTCGTTCGACGAGGTGGTCCCCGCGCCGCCGCCGCACCGTTTTGAAGCGGGTACGCCGAATATCGCCGGGGTTGTCGGTTTGGACGCCGCGCTCGGCTGGCTGGCACAGCAGGATATGACGGCGGCCGAGGCCTGGTGCGTCTCGCTGGCGGACGACGCCCACCAGCGGCTGGCGGGGTTTCGCGCTTTCCGCTGTCCGGGATCGCCCCTGCTGTCTTTCGCCTTCGACGGTATTCATCATCAGGATATCGCCCAGGTTCTGGCGCAATCCGGCGTGGCGGTCAGCATTGCGCCCAGCCGCTGATGGCCGCCCTGGGCGTCCCCGGTACCGTGCGTGCCTCTTTCGCCCCTTATAACGCCTGCACGGACGTGGATCGGCTGGTAGAAGCGACCGCCGCCGCTCTGGCCCTTTTCAGCGAATAACGGAGCCCGTTATGACAAAAGAGGCGTTACCCCTTAACGGCCCGCACCCCTTCGGCACAGACATTACCGCCGCTGAACTGGCCCGGCGCTTTGCCGACTGCCGACAGTGGGAGGATAGACTGCGGCAAGTGATTACGCTTGTCAGGGCGCTGCCGGACAGCCTGAAGACTCCCGCGACAATCCTCGCGGGCTGCGAAAGCCGGGTCTGGTTGGGGCACCAACCGCTGCCGGACGGCACGCTGCTTTTTATGCTGACAGCGACGGCCGCATCGTTAAGGGCCTGCTCGCCATCGTGCTGACGGCCGTGGAGGGCAAGAACGCGCTTGAGCTGCGCCAAACGGATCCGCTGGCGCTGTTTCGTCAGCTTGGGCTGGAAGCGGAACTGGACGCCAGCCGCGCCGACGGTCTGGCGGCAATCGGCAACCGCATCGCCCATATCGCCGCCGCCGGCTGACGACCGCCCCGGGCCTGCCGGCGCGGTCCGCGGTCGCACGATCCCAACCCTGGCCGCGCGCCACTCCTTGCCGTCACAACCGGTCCGCTCGGGGTCACGGTGCAATCTCGCCGGCCTCCGCCGCGAGCTGCCCCGCGGACCAGCACAACGCCCGCGGACACATTTTCCAGGCGGCGGGCGGCGTGACGTACTGCCGCCATGCTTTAGCAAGCATTTTTTTCAGCGCGTGCGCAACGGCGACGAAGCCAAAGGTCGCGGTCACCATGGTCGCGGCGCCAAAACCCGACGCGCAGTCCATGCGCTTAGGCCCTTCCGCCGTAGCGGGGGACGCGCAGACCGAGCCGTCGGGCTGGGGATAAACCAGTTGTTCGCTGGAAAAAACGCAATCAATGCCCAACTTGCCTTTGCTGTTCTTCACCACCTGAAACCCCTGCTTCAAGCGATCGCGGACTTTGGCCGCCAACGGATCTTGGATGGTTTTCGCCAGATCCGCCACCTGAATGCGGGTGGGATCGGTCTGGCCGCCGGCGCCGCCGGCGCAGACCACCGGTATTTTATAGCGCCGGCAGTACGCCAGCAGCGCCGCTTTGGCCCGCACGCTGTCGCGATAGCATCAATGACATAGTCAAAGTCGCCATTCAGCCTCTGCGCCACGTTATCGGCGGTGACAAAATCATCGATAGCGGTTACCCGGCATTCGGGATTAATGGCCGCGATGCGCTCGGCCATCACCGCAATTTTCGGCTGCCCCACGCGATCACGCAGGGCGTGAATTTGCCGGTTGGTATTGGTGACGCAGACGTCGTCCATATCAATCAGGGTTATCGCGCCGATACCGGTACGGGACAGCGCTTCCGCCGCCCAGGACCCGACCCCGCCAATACCGATCACGCAGACGTGGGCGGCAGCGAATACCGCCAGCGCATCCCGACCATACAGCCGAGCGGTGCCGCCAAAACGCTGCAACCAGGCGTCTGATAGGTGATCATTCATACTGTTTATGCCTCAGTTAACAAAAACGGCCCGCAGGCCGCTTGATGAACGGGTGAAACCTCCGCCGACGGTCAGTTGTCGTAAATCACCTGCAGGGTATTGGGCGCCGGCCGCGCGGCAGGCTGGGCACCCGTTAAACCGCCGGAGCTGCCGCCCATCACACCGCTGGAGCTGCTACCCACGCCACCGGCTTGGCTGCCGCCGCTATTATAGGCGGTAAACAGCGGACCGGTGTTTACCGCGTTTTTCAGCACCCAGACCCGGCCGTAATGGTTGTAATAGCCGGCGGAGTGTCCCGCCTCCGAGCCAATCCCTTGATACATATCGAAATGCTGGCCTTTAATCGCACCGCCGACATCCAGGGCCACCCATCAAACGGAGCTCATATTTTCCCGTGAATTTACCTCTATTGTCCAGCAGCGGGACTTCCGCCAAGATCGTGGTACCGGCGGGGATAAGCGAACGGTCGGAGGCCACGGCCGCTTTCGCCACCAGCGGCACGGCGTTGGCCCCCTTCACCGGCGCAAAAGGAACCGGTTTAAAGAACACAAACGATGGATTTTGCTCAAGCAGCTCGCGCACTTCAGCTTCGCTGTGGGTGTCAGCCCAGTGGCGTATCGCCTACATCGACATATCCTCCCGCGCCACTTCGCCGCGGTCGATTAACACTTTGCCGATGCTGCGATAGGCGTGGCCATTTTTACCGGCGTAGGCAAAAAACATCAGCGGCCGGCCGTCGCCGTAATCCACGTAACCGCTGCCCTGGACTTCCATCATGAAATTATCCATCAGCGAATTGGTCCAGGCGATAGCCAGACCACTGCTCAGTGCGCCGCTGTAGATAGCTGCGCGGTCCGGCAGGCGGCGATTCTTACCGCGCGGCGGCATGCAGTACAGCGGATAACGGAACTCGCCCTGAGGCGTGTAGCGCGCCTGCACTACCGGCGTGTAATAACCGGTAAACTGCACATTGCCGTAATTATCCGCACCTTCCATTTGATAGGCTTTGATGCCGAACTGGCTTAATTGACGGGTATCGCCGCCGGCCTGCGCCCAGCGCTGGATAGCGGCAAAATCGGTCTGATTGCGTTGAAATAAGGCGGCGACGTATTGGGTTTCAAGCACCTGATCGGCATAGTCCCCGGCGTTAACCGGCTTGCCGCGGGCGTTGGGCGCGTTGACCAGCGCCAGCGGCTGGGTAAGTTGACCATCTTTATACTGCTGCCCGTGATCGGTGGGTCGGGATTGGCATCCGGCAAGAATGGCGATAATAACGCCGCCGATCACATAGTTTGCCCACTGTTTACTCATAACGTTCCCGCGCCGTTTAATTCTAATGGCGAACGATAGCAGAGGCGATATCATAATTAAATTAATTATTATATACAATCAATGAGTTGTTGATAAAAGCAGCACAACGGGGTGAAATTGAACAAATATCAGGAGAATAGAGGCTAGTTAGCAAAAAGGGGTTGCATCAAAACCGCTACAGAGTATAGTGCGCATCCACGGACGCGGGGTGGAGCAGCCTGGTAGCTCGTCGGGCTCATAACCCGAAGGTCGTCGGTTCAAATCCGGCCCCCGCAACCAATTCGCCCATGGTCAATAACGCTTTATCGCTTTGTTCATTTCTCTCATGACGCAAAGCAATAAAGCGTTTTTTTTCGTCTCTCGACCGCGGGGGTGGTGAAGCGGGCGTCTCCCGGCGCCGCGCCCCGCGTTGGCAAATGTGCTGCCTCGGCCAGTTGGCAGGCTTGCCGGCGTGAGTCACTCTCCTGCCATTAACGCGCCCGCTTACGAATTTGCGCTTGTTGGCGGGCTGATGGCCATTAGCGATCCTGCTGGCGGATATGCCGCGTCATTACCGTCCGCAGTCGCTCTCCGTCGGCCTGGCGCACCGCGTCGATCATCTCATCGTGCTCGCGGGCGGATTGTTCAATCCGCGCCCGGGTGGTCCACTGATGCACCGGCGTGGCGCTGGTGCGCTGGCGTATTTCCGCCACCAGCGCCACCAGTTCCTGAGTACCGCACAGCGATAAAAGATGATGATGAAACGCCAGATTGGCCTCGTATAGCTCCAGGGTGGTGCCGTCGGCCATCAACCGGACGAATTCCGCCGCCAGCCGCTCAAGCAGCGCGATATCCGTCGCCGTGGCGGCGGTGACGATACGGCCGGCAACGCCGGTTTCCAGCAAAATACGGATCTCCGCCACCTCCCCTTCCTGCCGGCCATCGGGTCGATAGACATGGTAACCGCGGTTGGGAACATGGGCCACCAGCCGCTTTTGCGCCAGCCGGTCCAGGGCGCGACGCACTTCCGGTCGGCCGCAGCGATAACGCTGTTCCAGATCGATTTGTTTCAACCAGGCGCCGGGCGCCAGTAAGCCGATCTGGATATCGTGCAGGATCAATTCGGTGACCTTATCGATCATTATCGCCGACGACGCCGGTCGTTTCTGCTTAGGCATAAAGGATTTCTCACGGTTTATCGGCGCATTCTGCCACCGCGTCATGTCTACTTCCGTCAACGACCTGCTGGACGCGCATATCGCCGCGAAACAGGCCGCCTTCTGCGCGTTAAGCGATCTTGTTTGGGACACCCCCGAAACCAATTATCTGGAATACCAATCGGCGGCCGCCCATAAAGCCCTGTTGGAAAAAGAGGGCTTCCGGGTGCAGACCGGCCTGGCCGGCCTGCCGACGGCGGTGATGGGAGAGGCAGGTGAAGGCGGACCGGTTATCGCTATTCTCGGCGAATTCGACGCGCTGCCCGGTCTCAGTCAACAGGCCGGCGTCGCCGAACCGCGTCCGCAGGTCAACGGCGGCAACGGCCACGGCTGCGGCCATAATTTACTGGGCGCCGGCTCGCTGCTGGCGGCGACGGCGGTGAAGGATACGCTGGCCGCGCTCGGTATTAAAGGCCGAGTGCGCTATTACGGCTGCCCGGCGGAGGAAGGCGGCTCGTCAAAAGGGTTTATGGTGCGCGCCGGGGTATTCGATGATGTGGATATCGCCATATCCTGGCACCCGGCGGCGTTCACCGGCGTGAACAACCCCATTTCGTTGGCCTGCAATGAACTGAATTTTCATTTCAGCGGCCGCGCCGCCCATGCCGCCGCCTCCCCCCATCTGGGCCGCTCGGCGCTGGATGCGGTCGAACTGATGAACGTCGGCGTCAACTATCTGCGCGAGCATATGCCGTCAACGGCCCGTATCCATTACGCGGTCACCGATACCGGCGGCCATTCGCCGAACGTAGTCCAGGCGAAAGCGACGGTGCGCTATTTGATCCGCTCGCGCACGCTGCCGGACCTGCTGGCGCTGGTGGAGCGCGTGAAGAACGTGGCGCGCGGCGCCGCCCTGATGACTGAAACCACGTTAAGCCACGAAGTGCTTAGCGGTGACGCCAACCTGGTGGGCAACACCCCGCTCGAACAGCTCATGCATCAGCATATCGAGCGGCTGGGTCCGCCGCCGTTCGACGAGGCGGATCGCCGCCGAGTTTCAGCAAACCTTCAGTGCGGACGATATCGCCGCTTCCTTTGGCCGATTTGGCCTGCCGGTGCGTAACGATGTCCCCCTGTGCGATGTGGTGTTTGCGCCGGAAAGCGGCGACGGCACCCTGGTCGGCTCCACCGATGTCGGTACCGTAAGCTGGGTGGTGCCGACGGTCCAGCTGCGCGGCGCCACTTATGCCATCGGTACGCCGGGGCACTCCTGGCAGTTGGTTGCGCAGGGGAAATTGCCCGCCGCTCATAAAGGGATGACCCATGCCGCCAAGGCGATGGCCGCCACCGCGCTGGATCTCTTACAGGACCCGGCGCTTATCGCCCGCGCGCAAGAAGACTTCGCCCGGCGCCTGGCCGATCGTCCGTTTATCAATCCCATCCCTGACGATGTGGATCCGCCATTATCGGAGAACGCCCATGTCTAAGCTCACCGCTTCGCCGGATCGGCCTCGCCTGATGGCGCATTTGGCCGAATTCGCCAAACGCGTCAAGTTATCCGGTACGGCGCCCGAGCTTGAGAGCTTCCACTATTTACAGCAACAGATGCAATCCTACGGCTATCGCACCGAGCTGTTGTCGCACGATGCCTGGATTAGTCTGCCAGGCGAGGAGCGGGTGACGGTGGACGGTCAGTCCATTCCCTGCATTACCCACTCCATGTCGCTCTCCACGGCCGAGGCGGGGATCACCGCGCCGCTTACCTATATCGGCGCCGGGCATGAGGCGGATTTCGCCGCGGCCGACGTTGTCGACAAAATCGTGCTGATAGACGGCATCACCACCGAGGAAGAGGCGGCGCTGGCCAAGCGCTATGGCGCCGTGGGCCAGTTGCATATCAGCCCGACGGAGCATCTCTACGAGATGTGCGTCTCACCGGTCTGGGGTAGCCCCTCGCAGCACACCCGCCAGCAATTGCCCACTACGGTTATTTGTACCATCAGCCGCGACGACGGCGCGCCGCTGCGCGACCGCTGCCGCGACGGCGAATCACCGCTGGTCACGCTGTACGCTCAGGTCAACACCCGCTGGCGCAAAACCCCGATTTTAGTAGCCGAGCTCTCCCCCGGCGGCGATGATGCGCCCTTTGTCCTGTTCACCGGCCATCACGATACTTGGCATTACGGCGTCATGGATAACGGTAGCGCCAATGCCACGATGTTGGAAGCGGCGCGGTTGCTGGCCGAAGCGCGCGAAGGCTGGCAGCGCGACCTGCGTCTGTGTTTCTGGTCCGGCCATTCCCACGGCCGCTACTCCGGCTCCGCCTGGTATGCGGATGAATACTGGGATGAGCTTGATAGGCGCTGCGTCGCCCACGTTAACGTGGATTCCACCGGCGGTGAAAACGCCAGCGTCCTGACGAATTCGTCGGTGATTGACGAACTAAAAGGCGTCGCCGCCGAAGCGGTGGCGGCCGTCAGCGGCCAGCAGCACCTCGGCCGCCGGCACGGCCGGGCCGCCGATCAGTCTTTTTGGGGCGTGGGCATCCCGTCAATGTTCGGCAGCCTAAGCCACCAACCGCCGGGCCCGGTCAAAATGCTGACCGCCCTCGGCTGGTGATGGCATACGCCGCACGATACCCTTGAGCATATCGATCCCGCCAATCTGGAACGCGACACCGCCATCGTGCTGCGGGTGCTGTGGCACTTGCTCAGTTCGCCCGTGGTGCCGCTGGATTACACCACCTTCTGCGCCTCGCTGGACGCCGAGCTGGTCAACCTGCAAGCTGCGCTGGGGGATCGTCTGGATCTCGGCCTATTGCGCCAGCGGGTCCAGGATCTGCGGCAAGCGGCGGCGGCGGTTAATCAACTGGCATTAAGCGCCCGTGGCGAGCAGGCCCAGCGTCTGAACCATGCGCTGATGCGCGCTTCACGTCTGCTGGTTCCGCTCAATTACACCGCCGGTAATCGTTTTTGCCACGATAGCGCTTTGCCGCATCCGGCTTGGCCGTCGCTGGGCGGCTTGCGGGAACTGGCCGCGCTGCCGGCCGACAGCGAAGAACAGCCGTTTTACGCCGCTCCCGCGCGCCAGAACCGCAATCTGGCCGCGCATGCGCTGCGCGAAGCCCACGCCGCGCTGGCAGCGGCTATTGCGCACCCCTCCTGATTCAGGGCGGGTGCATTGCCACGGCCGGCGCGCCGGCCGTTATCCTCTGTAACCGGAACTCGTCTATGAAACAGCCTAGCGTTATCGCCGCCGCGTTGACAGTCGCCCTCGCCTTCACGACATTCACCGCCGATGCCCAGGACGGGCATCGGGTGCGCGTCGCTATCGAAGGTGCGTTTCCTCCCTGGAACGCCCTCGACTCCCACGGTCAGTTGCAAGGATTTGACGTGGATCTTATCCACGATCTGTGCAGGCGGGCCAAAGTGGAATGTCAATTGGAAAGTGGCGCCTGGGCCACGCTGGTACCGGGCCTTAACGTGGGTAAATATGACTTGGTGATGACGCTGGGAATCAATGAAAAACGTAAGAAAGTGGTGGATTTCACCGTGCCTTACGCCAGCGGCGTCGCCAGTTTCCTGGTGCTGAAAAACGGGCCGTTGGCGTCGATGCCGATGCGCGGCGAACGGCTGAACCTTAACGATAAAACCCGCGCGGATCCGGTGATGGCGACGCTTGGCGCTATGCTGAAAGGCAAAACTGTCGGGGTGGTGCAATCCACCAGCCACGAGCAACTGATGAAAACTTACTTCGGCGATGACGTCACGGTACGCACCTATCGCAGTTCGGCGGAGCGGGATCTGGATCTCAAGGCAGGCCGTATCGACGCCGGTTTCGATAGCGGGGTGTATGCCCGGTCGGTGATGGCGAAACCCAGCAACGATACGCTTATCAATGCCGGACCGGATCTCAAAGGCGCGATGCTCGCCACCGATGTCGCAATGGGCATGCGCAAAGGGGAAACCCGTCTGAAAGCCACCTTTGACGCGGCTATCACCGCCGCCGTGCACGATGGCGTGATCCGCCAGCTGTCGCAGAAATGGAGCAAAATGGACCTGACGCCGGATTTGCCTTGATAGGGCGCCCGCGCGGCTCCGTTATCGTCCGAGTTCGGAACACATGGGCCAAACCCAGGTCCGGCGCTCGCGCAGGCCGGCCTGAAGCGCGGAAGTGAGAAGCAGCCACATCAGGCACCCATTTCCAAGCGCGGCGTTTTAGCGCCGCGCCAGTACGCCTCCGGCGGCAAAATAGGCTTTGATACCCGCCAAAATCGCTTCCGCCATCTGCTGCTGATAACGGGCGGTACGCAGCCGCCGTTCTTCTTGAATATTGCTGATGAATACCGTCTCCACCAGAATCGGAGGAATATCCGGTGCTTTCAAAACCGCAAAACCCGCCTGATCGACGCTCTTTTTATGCAATTGGGTGATCTTGCCCACATGACTCAACACATGCTTACCGAATTTCAGGCTGTCGTTGATGGTAGCGGTCTGCATCAAATCGAAAATCGTATGATCCAGATAGCGATCGCCGCTTTTACTCACACCGCCTATCTCATCGGCGGCGTTTTGCGTTTGGGCCAGATAGCGGGCCGCCGCGCTGGTGGCCCCTTTAGTGGATAACGCGAATACCGAGGCACCGTGGGCGGTGCGGCGGGTAAATGCATCGGCATGTATTGAAACGAACAAATCCGCCCGCTGCTTACGCGCCTTGGCCACCCGCACCTTCAGCGGGATAAACACATCCTCATTACGGGTCATGTAGACCTGCATATTCGGCTCGCGTTTAATCAGCGCGCTCAGGCGGCGGGCTATCTGTAGAACAATATCCTTTTCACGGGTTTTATATTTGCCGATAGCGCCGGGATCTTCGCCGCCGTGGCCCGGATCGAGCATCACCACCACCGATCGATCGCGCCCGGCCTTCCCGGCCTGCGGCGCCTGGGATTCCGGCGGCAGGGTGCGCGCCAGATCGCCCTTGTTATAATCTTCCAGCAGCGCCAGTAGCGGGTCGTCCTGCACCGCGGAACGGCTGCCCTGGTGCGGGTAAAGATCCAGCACCAGCCTGTGGCGGAAGCCGTGGGCCGGCGCCAGCGTCAGAAAACGCGGCGCCACTTTCTGTTTCAGCTCCAGCACCAGCCGCACGGTTTGGCCATCGAACTGGCCGACCCGCATCTGGCTAATATAGGGGTCTTCCGGCCGCACCTTCCCGCTGAGCTGGCTGAGCATCGAATTGAGCCGCAGACCTTCGATATCCAGCACCAGCCTCTCCGGGCCGCTCAAGGTAAAGGTGCGGTATTTCAAGGTGACATTCGATTCCAGCGTCACGCGGGTATAGCTAGAGGCGGGCCAAATGCGCACCGCCACAATGGTTGGGGTGGCGGCGAAGCCAACCCGGCTGACGCTTAGCAACCAGGTGGCGGCCACGCCCTGCAACAAATGTCGGCGCACGCGGTTGTGTTCTGAATCAGGCATAACGCCCCGGTAATAACATGTGCATTATCTGAAAAACCAATCGTTTATCGTTAACGGCGGAAACTTTAACCAAACCGCCGGCCGCTGTCATCCCGAAAAGGCCAGACATGGGCGGTGCGGAGCGAACTTTGCGCATCTTTACAAAGTGGACTACTGTAAATCGGGACTTGCCAAACGGGGGTTAAAAGAATAAAAATACACAAAATCAGAATAATCATTCACAGAGGGTAGGCCGTGAAGGAACGCAGTACAGAATTGGTTCAGGGTTTTCGCCATACGGTTCCTTATATCAATGCACACCGTGGCAAAACCTTTGTCGTTATGCTGGGCGGCGAAGCCATCGAGCATGAAAATTTCGCCAGTATTGTTAATGACATCGGCCTGTTGCACAGCTTGGGTATCCGCCTGGTGCTGGTGTACGGCGCCCGGCCGCAAATCGACGCCAATCTGGCGGTACACCATCTTGAGCCGATTTACCACAAACATACCCGCGTCACCGACGCCCCCACCCTCGAACGAGTGAAGCAGGCCGCCGGCCAGCTACAGCTGGATATCACCGCCCGACTGTCGATGAGTTTGAATAATACGCCGCTGCAGGGCGCGCACATCAATGTGGTGAGCGGCAATTTTATTATTGCCCAGCCCTTGGGCGTGGATGATGGCGTGGACTATTGCCACAGCGGCCGCATCCGCCGTATCGATGATGAGGCGATTCATCGCCAGTTGGACGGCGGCGCCATCGTCCTTCTCGGCCCGGTGGCGGTTTCGGTCACCGGCGAAAGTTTTAATCTCACCTCCGAAGAGGTGGCGACGCAGCTGGCTATCAAGCTGAAAGCGGAAAAGATTATCGGCTTTTGCTCGTCGCAGGGCGTGATTGGCGAAGACGACGATATTATTTCCGAACTGTTCCCCAACGACGCCCAGCGGCGCATCGAACAGTTGGAAGCGCGCGGCGATTACCATTCCGGCACCGTGCGCTTTCTGCGGGGTGCGGTAAAAGCCTGCCGCAGCGGCGTGCGGCGCTGCCATCTTATTAGCTATCAAGAAGATGGCGCGCTGGTGCAAGAGCTCTTTTCCCGCGACGGCATTGGCACGCAGCTTGTGATGGAAAGCGCCGAGCAGGTGCTGCGGGCCACCATCAACGATATCGGTGGCATTCTGGCGCTCATTCGCCCTCTGGAGCAGCAGGGGATTTTGGTGCGCCGCTCCCGCGAGCAATTGGAGATGGAGATCGACAAATTTACCATTATCGAACGGGACAACATGACCATCGCCTGCGCGGCGCTTTATCCCTTTCCCGATGAGCAGATAGGGGAAATGGCCTGCGTGGCGGTGCATCCCGATTATCGCAGTTCGTCACACGGCGAGATGCTGTTGACGCGCATCGCGCAACAGGCGCGTCGAATGGGGCTGAAGAAACTGTTTGTACTCACTACCCGCAGCATTCACTGGTTTCAAGAGCGCGGCTTCACCCCGGCGGAAGTGGACATACTGCCGAACCAGAAAAAGGCGCTGTATAACTACCAGCGCCGGTCTAAAATTCTGGTGGCCGACCTTGAGACGCAGGACGGCTGTTAAACGATAAAGCGATCGAAACGGCGAAGTTACAGGACGGCCACGGTGCGGTGAGGCAATCCTAACGGCCAGCACGCGGGACGGCCGTTGAGCCTAATACCGTGGGACCGGCGGGCCAGGCGGAAAACATCGCCGCGCGCGTCAGCGGTCGTCGGCTGGCTGCGGCGGTACGGCCTGGCCCGCAGCCAGCCGCTCGATTAGGCCGCTGCGCCGCTGGGTTTTGGTCGCCATGGCGTGTTGCAATACCACGTCGGTCGCGTACAGGGACAACCGCGCGCGCGCGCGCGTGACCGCGGTATACAGCAATTCTCGCGTTAACACCGGCAAGATCTGATTGGGTAACGCCAGCGCGGTATGGTGGAATTCCGACCCCTGGGATTTATGCACCGTCATCGCGAATGCCGTCTCATGCTCCGGCAGTCGGCTTAGCGGCACCGCTTTGACACCGCCGTCCGGCAGGGAGAAATGCACGCGCAGCGTCTGTTCGCCATCCCAGAGCAAGATCCCAATATCGCCATTATACAGCCCCAACGACGGCGCATTGCGTACGATCATCACCGGCCGCCCCGCGTAGCTGCGCCCGGCATTGCCGAGGGTGAGCAGCCCCACCCGGCTCAAGGCCAGCTCAATACGGTCGTTCAGACCGGCGACTCCAAAAGGCCCTTCCCGCAGCGCGCACAGCAGGCGGAAGCGGTTAAAGGCGTCCAGAATCGCGGCCGGCGCATCATGGTTGCGCACCCGCGACAAATAGTCCCGATAGCCCTCGACGCAGTCGTCCAGCATACGCTGATAATCCGCCGTCTCACGCAGCGGCGTGTAGACGACATCCGCCGCGGTGCCGGCGTTAAGCAGCGCCAGCGCGTCCTTGGCGTCGCCGGCGTTGATAGCATTTGCCAGCCGGCCAATACCGGATCCTTCATCGAAACGGTAGCTTTTACGCAGCAGACATAAACTATCGGCAACGCCATAACCGCCGCCGCCCGTACCCGCCGGCAGCGTAAAGCCCGTTAGCCGCGTCAGTTCCGCACGGCGCGCGGGGCGGTAACCGGCCTCGGCGAACTGGCAGATATCGCCCAGCACCGCTCCCGCCTCCACCGAGGATAGCTGGCATCGATCCCCCAGGAAGATCACCCGCGCTTGCGGCGGCAGCGCCGCAATCACATTGGCCATCATCGGCAAATCAACCATTGATGCTTCATCAATGATGAGAATATCCACATGCAGCGGGTTTCCACGGTGATAGCGCATCCGCTGGCTGTTGTGCTGCGCCCCGAGCAAGCGGTGCAGCGTTATCGCCTCGCGCGGCAATCGCTGTTTCTGCTCTTCATCCAGCCCCAGACGCTGTAGGGCCAGGCCGAGGGATTCGCTCAGGCGCGCTGCCGCTTTTCCGGTGGGGGCCGCCATTAACATGCGCGCACGACCGCCGTCGCTCAACTGCAACAGGGCCGCCAGGAGCTTCGCCACCGTGGAGGTCTTGCCGGTGCCCGGCCCGCCCGATATTAGCGCCACCGGGTGCGTTATCGCGACCGCCGCGGCAATTTTTTGCCAGTCGATTCCCGCGCCGTCGCCGGGAAAGTAGCGCGCCAGCACCGCAGCGAGGGTGGTTTCGTCGCCGGCCACCGGCGGTCGAGGCCGGTTGAAGAACTGTGCCACCGCGCATTCATACCGCCACATGCGCTGTAAATACAGGCGCTGGTTATCCAGCACCAGCGGTGTTGGACGTGAACCGTCGCTCACCGCGTTGGACGCCAGCAGGTGCTGCTGCCATTCGTCAAGAGAGGGGCTACCGGCCCGCAGCCAGGCCTGCTGCGCCTGCGTCGGCATCCGGCCGTCAAACAGCCGCGCCGGCGTTAATAGCGCCAGCGGCAGGCAAACATGGCCGGCGCCGGCATCGGCGCTGAGGCAGGCGCTGGCCAACATCAGCGCGGGCTCGGCGGGCGTGGCCAGCATACGGGCGAATTGGACGTCCAGCGGCCGGAACAAACGCAACCGTTGCGCTTCGGCAAGAATCTCTTCCATCTATAAGTCTCCTGCGTTAGCCGCTTTGCGCCGCCGGCCGCATTTCGCCGGTGAATAAGCGGTCAAGTCCGTCGATTAAGGCCATGTCCGGCCGGCAATGAAACACGCCATTTCCCGGTTGCGCTGCGTCGATGCCGCGCAGAAACAGATAATATACCCCGCCGAAATCGCGCTGGTAATCATAATCCACCAGGCGGTGGCGCAAAAAGCGATGCAGCGCCAGCGTATAAAGCTGGTACTGCAACTCATAACGATGGGCGATCATCGCCTGTTCCATCGCCGGCAAGGTGTAGGCGGTACTCTCCTCTCCCAGCCAGTTGGATTTATAGTCCAGCAGGTAATAACGGCCTTGCCAGCGGAAAACCAGGTCGATAAACCCTTTCAGCATCCCTTTGACCTGCGGAAAATCCAGCGGTGGGCAGCGTGCCGAAAGCGGATCGTAGCGCTTGCAGAGCAGATCCAGATCGCGCGCCTGCACCACCGCGTCGATAGGCAGATAAAACGGCAATTCAGCAAGGCGGCTGTCGGGCGCCAGATGCGCGAGAGAAAGCGACCCGCCATCCAGCGGCATGGCGATAATGCTTTCCATCCAGTGCGTTAGCACCGGCAGCCAAACGGCGTCGATGCCCTGCTGCGCCAGCTGTTCACTCAGGCACTTCGGGTCCAACGACCGGTTGAAATCCAACGTTTCAAATAGACCGTGCAAAAACGTCCCCGGCGACGCGCCGCGCGGAAAGGTATGCGGCGTCAACTGTAGCCTTTCCTGCTGCCCGCCCTCTCCCGCGGCATCCACGTCCAACCGCGGTTGCAACTCCATCACCACCGAGCTGCCGTGCCGTTGCAGACCGGAATAGCTGGTGACCCGCCAGGGATCGCGCGGCGGCGCGGGCCAGCTGCGGGCGCTTACCGCGGGAGCGGGCTCGGGGGCGGGTCTCAGCGGTTGCGCCGGCTCGGCCTGCGCCTCGCACAGGGCAATATCTCCGTCGGCGCGCGCCACCAACGCTACCAGCCGATCGTGCAGGTCATCCGCATCGCCATCCTGCCCCTGCTGAATCAGGTAGCCGGGTGCGCTCAAATGCAGATCGCTGGCGCCGGTTTTTTTGCGGCTGCCGCGATACAACGGCGCGATGCCCAGACTGCAATGGTAGATAGAACGCGTTAGCGCCACGTAAAACAGACGCAAATCTTCCGCCAGCCGCTCCTCCTCCGCCAGCCGTAAACTCTCTTGCGCCGCGCTGAGATCCAGCCAGGCTCCGTACGCCTGGCGATCGTGAAACAGCGGCCGCCTTTGCACGCGAAAATCGGCCGCGAACGGCAGGAACACCAGCGGGAACTCTAGACCTTTGGATTTATGCACCGTAATGATTTGCACCAGATGACGATCGCTTTCCAGCCGCAATTGCTGATTCGTCGCCTGTGGATTAGGGGATTCCACTTGCAGCGCCAGCCAGCGGACCAGCGCAAATTCGTTCTCCAGTTGCGTCGAGGCTTCCTGTAGCAGTTCTCCCAAATGCAGTACGTCGGTCAGCCGGCGTTCGCCCCCCTGACTTGCCAACAGGCTTTCCGCGATGCGATGGTTTATCATCATTTGACGCAGCATCGGTAGTACGCCGGTTTTTTGCCAGCGCTGGCGATAGTCGGCAAACTCTTCAACCCGCTGCTCCCAGCGGCGTTCATCGTTATTCAGCGCATCAATAGTCGCGGCATCAAAACCCAGCAGCCCGGTGGCCAGCGCGCAGCGCAGCGCGGTATCCTTCTCCGGCGTCAACACCGCCTGAAGGATCCATTGCAGTTCGCGCGCCTCGGGCGTCTCGAAGACGCTGTCCCGGTTGGAGAGATACACCGCCGGGATCATCAGCGCCGCCAGCGCGTCGCGTATCAGCGCCGCCTCGTTGCGGTTGCGCACCAGTACCGTAATATCCGACGCCTGCAGCGGCTGACAGCCCCGACGCCCTTCAAGCCAGGCTTCGCCTTCGCGCGCGGCGTAAAGCCAGTCGCGAATGGTGGCGGCACACTGGCGCGCCATGCATTGTTGGTACTCGCTTACGCCTACACCGGCGCCCGGCTGTAGCCAGACGCGCAGCGCCGGCTGAGGCTGATGCCGCACCACCAGCCGCAGGTCGGCATTGCCCGCGGCAGACGCCACCGGCATAAAGGGAATATCATTGAAAATAAACGGCGACGGCAAGCTTTGGAACAGTTGATTGACCGCATTGATCATCCCCGGCGCGGAACGCCAGTTGGTATCAAGGGTATAGTGAGCATCCACTTCACTGCGGGCGCGCATATAGGTGAAAATATCCGCGCCGCGAAATGCATAGATAGCCTGTTTCGGGTCGCCTATCAACAGCAGGCCGCAGCCGGGCTGATCGCCGTAAATTCGGCGGAAAATACGGTACTGCTGCGGGTCGGTATCCTGAAACTCATCGATCATCGCCACCGGATAGCGTGTGCGCACCGACGCGGCCAGGGCTTCACCGCCACCGCCGGCCAGCGCCCGGTCCAGGCGACTCAGCAAATCGTCGAACCCCATCTCCGCGCGCCGCCTTTTTTCCTGCTCCAGCGCCTGACGCATTTCCGCCAGCGCCATGACGAAAATCAGCTCGCGCAGCGAGAGCCTATGCTGATAAAAGGCCTCCACCGCGGCAAACAGTTCATGCCGAGGCGGCTCCCCGGCGGTAGTTTTTTCCGCCAGCACCGAGCTTTTAAACCGCACCAGCTCATCCGGCACCTGATAATCCACGGTGGGCTCACTCGCCCAGCGGTCGACTTTCGCAAGCCAGGTCGGCAGATTTTTGCTGCTATACACCCGACGGTCGAGTTTATGACCGTCGAGCATCGTCCTAAGCGTCGCTGACGCCGCGCGCCATTGTCGCTTGAGGTCTTCAATGCCGGCAATGATGCGCCCATGACGCGCCAAGATAGACTCGCTGATATCGGGCGGATCACGCACCACCGGCGGCTCGCCCTGAAGATAAGGCAGCAGTTCCGCCAGCAGATTTTCCGGCCCCTCCCAGTGCTGCTGCACCATGCGCGCAACGTCCAGCGGCAACGGATAGCAGTGGCGGCGCCAGAAGTCAGCGCTCACCTGCTGGCGCAAAAACGATTCATCCTCCAGCAAGGTTTGCTGAAATAACATGCCGGATTCGACAGCATTGTGATTCAGCATGCGCTGGCAGAAGCCATGGATGGTATAAATTGCCGCCTCGTCCATCTGCCGCTCCGCCGCCAGCAAATGCAATGCGGCCAGCCGCAGACAGCCGAGCTGCGCCAGCAGCGCCGCCAGCAGCGGATCCTCACTCTTACCCCGCACACAGACCAGCCGCAACCGATGAATACTGTCGCGGATACGGCCGCGCAGCTCCTCGGTGACGGTCTCGGTAAAGGTCACCACCAATATTTCTTCCACGCTCAAGGGCCGCGGGTACGCCGCCTCGCCGCCCAGCCCAAGCAGCAGCCGCAGATAAAGCGCTGCCAGGGTATAGGTTTTTCCCGTTCCCGCCGACGCTTCGATGAGACGAGCGCCCTGTAGCGGTAACGTGAGAGGGTTAAGGCTCTCGGCGGTCATCAGCGCCATCGGCTTCCTTTGGTTGCACCGGCAGCGCCTGTTGCAGCGCTGACGCATCGGAAAACAGAGCCCAGCCGGTGGGGTGAGCGTAATCGGCGGTATCGTTACCCGCGCCGACGCCGGAAATTTGCGACAGCAGGGCCAGCCCCTGCTGCTTGATAACCGCCCGCTGGTAATAATCGCTCAGCTGCGGCTGGGTCAGCGTCCGCATACGGGCAATCAGACGAGCGCGCGTATCAAAGCGCATATTATCGCGATGCAGATCGCCGGTATAGAGATCCACCTCTTCGCCCAGCGTCTGGGGCTTCTGCTGCAGCTGGGCTATCACGCCTTGCTTGTATTGCTCGAAATCCGTCGGGTCCAGCGTATTCAGCCGCTGGCCGGCCTGAGTGAAAAACACCAGATAGCGCTGGTAAAGATAGGCCGGCTGATAGCGGCCGCTTTGCAGTACAAACCCGACGCCTGCCTGATCGCCGACGAAAATAGGCAGCATAAACACGGCATAGCCCAGCTGCTCCTGGGTACGCAATTGCTTGTAAAACCAGGATTCGACAATCTGCGACAGCAGATAACTGCAGGCCATCCCTTCGATACGGTCATAACCGAGGGGAACATAGACCGCCGCCAGGGCGGAATCGGTGCTGTCGAGCCGCTTCTGGATAAGCGCCCGCAGCGGCGCGTCAACGGTGGCCTTATCGGCACGCCGCCAGTCGGTGCCGGTCAGCCCCAGGCGTTCTTTCAGCCCACGCGCCAGCGTTTCCGCCCGCTCGGGGGTCAGATTCCCCACCACCAGCACGTCCAGCGCGGTGGGTTTGATAAGCGTTGTGCGATAATCCATCACCTCTTGTAGCGTAATGCCGTCGATAAGCGCCCGTCGCGCGTCGTGCTCGACATAGGGAATGTCGGAGAGGACCTTGGCCGGAATGATCGCTTGGGAGTAGGCTTTGCTCTTATCCGTACCGTCCAGTTGCTGGCGATACCAGGTCTTGGCCTGCTGTAGCTGCTGCGCCGTCGGGGCTATCGCCAGATAGCGGTCCAGCAGCGCATTCACCAGCGGCACCAAGCGCTGGGTGTAACCGCTGGCCTTGATGGTCAGACCGTTGTTGACGTAGGAGGAAAAGCTGATGCCGCCCACATAGGCCTGATTGCTCAGCTCCGCCAGTTCAAGATTGGAAAGATAGTCGTTTAACGAATACAACACCTGATTACGTGCACTGCCCATGGCCGCGGCATTGCGAAAATTCAACGTAATATCCGCGCGCGGCTCGTCGGCGAACGCCCGGCTCAGCATATAGTGCAACCGTAGCCCCGGCTCGTCGATTAGGGTTTCAGGATGTTCGGGATGATTCGCGCTGCGGATCAGGCTGAAGTCGTTGGCGATATAAGGATTAAGCGCCGGCAGCGAAAGCGTGATGGCCCGCTCCAGGTGTCGCCAGCGGGCGATTTGCACCGGCGTCACTTTACTCACTTGATAAGGTGCATCGACAAAGTAGGCGGTCTTGTCGTGCGGCGCGTCCGGGCTGATGAACCAGACGCGGGCATGCTGCGGCTTCATGGCGTCGAGGCGCGCGCCGATGGCGGCCGGATCGTAGCGGTCGGCCAGATAGGAGGCATCCAGCACATGTTGCACCGGCACCCGCAGCATGGAATCCACCAGCCATTCGATATAG
The DNA here is from genome assembly GCF_000517405.1 of Candidatus Sodalis pierantonius str. SOPE. Lineage (NCBI taxonomy): Bacteria > Pseudomonadati > Pseudomonadota > Gammaproteobacteria > Enterobacterales > Bruguierivoracaceae > Sodalis > Candidatus Sodalis pierantonii. Next base: position 3,722,617 of record NZ_CP006568.1, read on the forward strand.
TCCATATTGCGGGTCATCACCGGGAAACGGAAATCCTGGTCCAGCACATGGGCTATCTCGTCAAAATAGTGGCGTTGAATCCCCTGATGCCGCAGCAATGAAAGATAGGCAAAAATGGCCGCCACCACCCGATCGCGCTGCGCATACCCTTTGTCGGAAAGGGAGGCGGCAATGGCGAAAACCCCGCCGTTGCGATTAACCATGGGATCGGCGCCGGCGTCGATAGCGTCCGCCAGCCCCTCTTTTTGCAGCCAGTCCGCCAGGGTTCCCGGGCTGCGGTTGCCGATGAGATAGCTGATGTAAGTATCGGTTTTGCTGCGAAACGCGGCGCTGTTGTTGGCAATGGGAAACTCGATGCGCAACATCTTTCGTGGCTGGACCGGCTGGTAATGGATAACGATACCGGTTTGCGCGGCGGTCACCGCCGGTACGGTGATGGGCGGCACCGACGCCCGGTGGTTGGCGATGTGGCCAAAGGTAGCGGCCGCCAGCTTCGCCATATCGGGCAGCGGTTGATTGCTGTAAATGACCGCTACCATCAAGTTGGCCGAATAATAACGTTTGTAGAAATGCTGGAGCGCATCGTGCAATTTGCTGTCGGGCTTATCGCTCAAGGTGTCAAGATTGCCGCCTGAAAAGCGCGAACCCGGGTGAGCCGGATTCATGGTTTCAGACCGGATCTGCGCCATGCGCAAGCCGTCGCTAGCGCGCGCCATTCTGAGCTCGGCATCCACCGCATGGCGCTCCTTATCGGCGTAAACCGGATCCACCCGCGGTGCGGCGATAGCGTCCGCCAGCCGATCGATGGCCGGCTGCAGCGCATCGTTTTCCACCTCCAAATAAAAGGCCGTTCTGTAGGACGCGGTGCTGGCATTATGATCGCCGCCGTGCTTTTTCAAGAATTCCGAAAGATTTTCCGGCTCTGGATAATGGCGCGACCCCATCAGGATCATATGCTCCAGATAGTGGGCCAGGCCAAGCTGATTGTGCGGATTCTCCAGCGACCCTACCGGCACGGCCACCGCCGCAAGCGACTTGACCGCTTCTTTATCGCTCACCAACAGCACCGTCATGCCGTTATCCAGCCGGATGGCCTGATAGTGGCGGGGATCTTGACTGCTCTTGTGGATGGCTTCTTGCACCGGTTGCCATCCGCTTTGCGCCCATCCTGGCGCCGCCGTGCTCAAGAAAATCAGTGCGAAACCCAATAACCCGTTAACCAGTTTCAACATTCCACTCTCCGATAGCTGCCTTGCGGGCCGTTCCTGACCACAGTCTTTTTCTAGGTGACACATACGTGCAAGATAACCACATCACGGCACTTGCCGCCGTCGCCGAGGCGGCGCACCGGACGCTTGCCTCAGGCTTTGTTTTCGCGTTTCGCCGGCTCGCTCTGCGCCAGATTGAACATAAAGGGTGGCAGCAAATACCGTTCAGCGGCCGATATAATCGCCTCAATATGTTGTTCCTCCAGCTGACGCATCAACCGCTGCAGATAAGGATCCTCGCCTTCGCCGGGAACATGGCCATTCCCCTGCCAAGCCTGGATAAGTTTATCACGGGCCTGCCGCTGCCGGCTCTCGTCGCGGTCTATGCTCTGCGTTACCGGGTCGTAACACTGGCTTAGCCATGCGCCACCCGCGCGGGGTAACAGCAGCAGCGGCGACGCCATACCCTGACAGTAGCCGGAAACCAGCGAAAGTAAAAACGCTTTCGCCCGACAAGCGGGCAGCGGCGCGAAATGCCACTCGCCGCGCGTACCGAACATCCGGCTTTCGCCTTCGCCGCCCATGGCGCAGTAGGCCAGGTGCTCTACCCACAGCAGCAGGCCGTCCCGGGCCGACAGCGTGCCGGGACGCCAGCGCAGCAAGCCATTCGCCTGGACCCGCGGCAGCCAGCCGGAAAGCGTCACCTCGTCCAGCGTCAAAAAGACCTCAACACCGTGCGTTTCCGGCAATCGCCACGTCCGCACCTGCTCAGAGAGCGCGGTCATCTCCTGGCACTGCTTGGCCCAATACAGCTCGCCGAACGCGCCATAAGGCAACAGGCCGGCGGCGCGCACCTGGCGGAACAGCCGATCGGTGCTTTCCCCGTCGATAAGGGCATTCACCAGCCGGTCATTGAGCTGATAGCGGGTCAGGCCGTCGATGACAAAGGGTTCATCAGCCGCCAGCTCAAGGGAGGTTTGGTGAAAGGAGACCGCCAGGCGCTGCACAAACCAGGCGCGCACCGAGTGGCGATAAAAGCCCAGCAGCTCATCCAGCGCCAGCGCTTCGCAGGGCGGCGCCGTCAACGGCGCGACAAAATCCGGCTGCGGCTCGCCCTCGGCACCGGCAGCCGGCAGCCACTCGGCGGCGAAGCTTTGGGACTCGCTACCGGGCAGAAAATTCTCCGGCGCGAAAGGCATGCGGCTATGCCACTGCCAAAGATGCGCGCGCACCCGGTCAGCGCTACTCTCGGCATCGGCATGCTCGTCGCCGGGTAAATGGAAGCTTTGCGCAATATAATCGCTCAGTTCGCTTACCAGCACCGACGGATAACGCGGCGTATTATCCTGAATGGCCCGGCCGATAAAACTGATATACAACCGCTGCTGCGCGGATAACAGCGCCTCCATGAACAGATAGCGGTCATCGTCGCGCCGGCTGCGATCGCCGCGCTGTAGCTGCTGCGCCATCAGGTCGAACCCCGCCGGCGGCAGCGTGCGCGGATAAACGCCGTCGTTCATGCCCAGCAGGCAGACCACCCGAAACGGAATTGAGCGCATTGGCATCAGCGTACAAAAGTTGATGGTGCCGGCCAGAAAGCGCTGGCTGACCCGCTCCTGATCCAGCCGCGCGGCCAGCTCGTCTTGCAGCAGCGTCACCGGCACAGGCTGGTCATATCCCACCTGCAAACCGCATTGCAGCACCTGCTGCCATTGATTTTCCAGCAGCGCCAGCGCCGCTTCCGCCTCGGCGTCGGGGGCAAAGAAATCCTCGATCATTTCGCGGGCGCAGCCAAGCCAGGCGTCCAAGGCGCGGGGCTGGGCAAGTCGGTCGCGCCAATGGCGCAGCCGCATCAACAGCTCAGCCAGTTGGCCGACCAGACCGGCTATCAAGCCGCTGGATTCGTCATAGGGCAAAATGCCTTGCCAATCGCCGCTCTCGCTGTCCATCGCATAGCCCAGCAGCATGCGGGTCAAACCAAATTGCCAAGTATGCTGGCCGGTGGCGGGCAGCATCAGTTCGCGCAGCGTATCATCGTCCAGCCCCCAGCGAATGCCGGACTCCGCCACCCATAGACGCAGCAGTTGAAGCCCCTGCTCATCAATGGCGAAGCGGGCCGCCAGCGCCGGCACTTCCAGCAACGCCAGCACCTGCTCGGCGGCAAAGCGGCTGCGCGGTAATTCCAGCAGGCTGAGAAACGCCGGCAAAACAGGCTGGAGATGCCGCGCGCGTCTGTCGGAAATGGCATACGGCAGGTAGCGCTCGCCGCCGGCATTGCCGAACACCGCCTGGATTGCCGGCGTATAACGGTCGATATCGGCCACCATGACAATCACGTCACGCGGGCGCAGCGTCGGGTCTTCCGCTATCATCGCCAGCAGGCTGTCGTGCAGCACTTCCACTTCCCGCTGCAGACTATGGCAGACATGCAGGCTCAGCGAGCGGTCATCCAGCCGCAGCGGCCGCTTACCGCCGCCCTGGGTGAGCGTTTCACCGTCCATGCCAATCACCGCGTGATCCTCAAGGGCCAGGATGTCGCGCTGCACCAGGCTTAGCAGGTTATCACCCGCCGGCTCAACAAATGCATCTACCTCGGCAATGCCGTCCATCTGCGCCAGCAGATAAAGATTATCGCGCCCCTGTTTGCCCCAGGAGGCCAGCAGCGGGTTGCCTGTTTGCTGCTCCCCCAGCGCGTCGAATAGCGCGGCGGCCTGTTCGGGGCGCCGAAACAGCGCCTGCTCCGTCTGCTGCTGATAGTGTCGGCGACGGCGGTGCAGCAGCCGCGCCAGAAAAGCGCGATCGCGGATATCCCCCCAGTAATAGCGGCAGGGATTGGTGAACAGCAGATGGATGTCGATATGGCGCCCCAACGCCTGAAGCGCCTGCAGGTAAGTGGGGGGCAACGCTGAGATGCCGCAGATGAACACTCTATCGGGCAAGCCAGGCGGCCGCGTCTGGCTTTGCGTCAAGGTCTGGATAAAACGCTGATAGAGATTGGCGCAGTGCCACAGCGGCTGCCCCGCCCGTTCCGTCTCCGCCATCAGCGCCCGCCACAAGGGGGCCTGCCAGCGCTGGGCCTCGCCTAAATCGTCGATCGCTTCACCACGCTGCCAGCTTTCCAGCCAGTCGGGACGATATACCAAATATTGGTCGAAGAGATCCGCCACCCGGGCGGCAAACTGGAACACTTTACGCTTATCATCGTCATCGCGCAGATACTCGCTTATCGCCGCAAAATCCGCCTGCTGGCACAGACGCGGCAGCAGCGTCATCAGCCGCCAGGTCATCGCCGATTTGGCAAATGCGCTTTCGTCAGGAATATCGGGCAGGACGCGGGTGAACATCTGCCAGATAAAGCTGGCCGGCAGAGGAAATTCAATGTTGGCCGCAATGCCGAAGTGTGCCGCCAACTCCATCTGCATCCACTGCGCCATACCGTTGCTTTGCACCAGAATCACTTCCGGCTGGAATGGATCGCGCAGCGGCCTGCCCGCGATCAGCGCGGCGGTAAGGGTCTTAAGCAGATCCAGCTGGTTGGAATGATAAACGGTAAACATAAACTCCTCGCCATGCGCGCCTTCTGCCCAAGGCTTGTTACGATGCCTGCGCCCACTCTAACGCGATTTGCCCGAAACACAAGCAATCACGTACCTGTTATGTCGGCCGGATTCTGGCAAACCCATTCGTTAAGGCTGATGCGCTCGCCGGTCGGCAGGGTGACCATGGCGGTAACGCGCCGGCAAGCCGCGTCGCAGGATATTTCAATCACGCTAATCCGCCAGCCGGGCGGCTGAGATAGCGCGCCTGGGGCCGTCGGCTACCGCAGCAGCTCCAGGCGCTGATGGCATAAACTCAGCGCCAGCGAGACATCCTGTAACCGCCGCAGGAAGACCGCCAGCCGCTGACGATAATCCAGCAACCCCAGCGCGGTGAGGGCAAGCAGCGCCGTCGCCAGCAGCGCCTCCGCGCGCCCTTACCTACACTATTGCGCCATTACACCACGCCTGCCGCAGCCTTTAGCCCGGGTCAAAATCAAGCCAGCCGTCGTGCCGCGCCCGCAGAAAATACCTCCGCGCCCGGTCCGGCGATGCGCCCTCCGCGAGGGAAGCCGCCGGCGGGGGCTCCACACCCGCAGGATCCCTCGGTGCCGTCGGGCAAGTTGCTGCAACAGGATCCTCCGCGGCTGGCGCCACGGCCAAATGCAGCGTGACGCGCTGATAATGCCGCAGCAGCGGCGCCAGCATCGTGCCGCCTCCTTCCCCACGCAGCAGCCAGCCATATCCCCGACCGCTGACCTGTAGGCAAACCCGCAATGGCGCGGTGGGATGCTGTCGGCATTCGCCGTGCCGGGCAGGCCAATGCTGGCTTAGCCCCCAAGCGAGGGACGATTCAGCCTGGTGAAAAGCCTGCAAATATTGACGCTGCGCCCGCGCCAGCTCCAGCGAAATCTGGAGCGCTTGCTGCCAACTTAACATCGCCAGCAGGCAAAAGCCGCTGAGGAGCGCCAGCGCTAGAACACTGCCGCTACCCCGTTCCCGACTCATAAATTACGCCGCGCCACGACCTGCGTCACGGCGTAGCCTATATCCGGCCGGCGACGGGCGGTCGCGGCAAGATGAATGCGCAGCGCACCACCCGCGAGAACGGTGAATTGCAGCCGGGTCACCGTCAGCTCATCGCTGTTGAACACCTTTTCCCAGCCACCCCCCTGGCAATCACTTACATCACGCTGGGTCTCCAGCGCCCCCCGACGCAGGCGATAGCCGAAGGTGGCGGTGACGAGATGCCCGGATGCATCGCTGCGCGCGTAATAGGCATAACCGACCACGAAACAGGAGCCGGCTGGCTCCCTCAGGTACCTGCCGATCCACAGCGCTCGCCCCGCCTTGCCCTGCGGCGAAAAGCCGGCGCGACGCAGATCCTTGACCATGTTGAGCGCATAGAGATAAGCTGGCGCATCAACTGCAACTGCCGTATCGCCCCTTCGGCACCACGGTGCAGTGCGGGAAAAAGGTGCAGCGCCACCGTCAACAGCACGCTGCATAGCCGGACCCGGCCGCGGCCGGAAACCACCACCCGCAGACGCCCCGCCCGATTGCTGAGGACGAAGTGCGCCGCGCTAGCGGTGTGGCGCAGCCCGTCCAGACTCAGCTCGCCCGCCGTCGACAACGACAGGCGAACACCCGTGTAGGGAGCAGCGCAGCGCGCGGGTTCGCGCCTGGCTCCCGGTGAAGCGCGGCCTAAGCCGCATAGCGGATCGCCCCACAGCTGCCAGCATTCGCCGACGACCGCAGTGATCCGGCAGCGGCGGTTACCCCAGGCGGCATGCCACTGCTGGCGCACGATAAAATCCATCAGCTGGTGTGCGCTGCTCGCCAGTTGCCGGGCGAACTGATGCTGACGCCAACCATAACTTCCCGCCAGGATCAACAGCGCGGTCAACGCCAGCGTCAGGAGCAGCTCAGGCAAGGTATAGCCGCTATCGCGGTCGGTATTTTGTTAAGGGAATCATTCATTGCCGCAGTGTGACGCGGCGCGCGGCGGTGGACCAGCGGCGAGATTGGGTTATGCAGCGTGTGATGCAATCATTGAGCGGCGAGAAGCAAGTGATACAGCGGCGGCGTGAGCGCCATCACGAACAGACGTAGGCACATCTCCGCCCGTGCATGAACCTTTTATACGCGAACGGACCGCCGCATGCGCCATCGCATTTGTGCACGAGAAGACCGCTGCATGCATCATCGCACTTGAGCACGAGAGGATCGCGGCAGGCACATTCACATTTATGCACAAAACGGCCCGCCGCCCGCATTTCATGTTTATGCGCAGACGACCACCGCCCTCGCGCGGACGAATTATACCGCGACCGGCGCTTTGATTGCCGGATGGGGGTCATAGCCCGTCAGCTCAAAATCCTCGAAGCGGTAATCGAACAAGGTTGCCGGACGGCGCTTAATCAGCAGCTGCGGCCGCGGCCGCGGATCGCGTGTCAGCTGCAGGTCCGCCTGCTGCAAATGGTTACTGTAGAGATGGGTATCGCCGCCGGTCCAGACGAAATCTCCGACCTGCAAATCGCACTGCTGCGCCAGCATATGTACCAGCAGGGCATAGCTGGCGATATTGAACGGCAGGCCGAGGAAAATATCGCACGAACGCTGGTAGAGCTGACACGATAAGGTGCCGTTGGCGACGTAGAACTGAAATAGCGCATGGCACGGCGCCAGGGCCATTTTGTCCAGCTCGCCGACGTTCCAGGCGGAAACGATAATGCGGCGGGAATCCGGATCTTGCCTGAGCTGGCGCACCACTTCGGCCAACTGATCTATCTGACGTCCGTCGCCGGTCCCCCAGGCGCGCCACTGGCGGCCGTACACCGGCCCCAAATCGCTGTTTTCATCCGCCCACTCATCCCAGATGGAAACGTTATTCTGCTGCAAATAGGCAATATTGGTATCGCCGTTAAGGAACCACAGTAGCTCATGGATAATCGACCGCAAATGGCAGCGTTTGGTGGTCACCAGCGGGAACCCCTGGCGCAAATCAAAGCGCATTTGATGGCCGAACACCGACAGGGTGCCGGTGCCGGTACGATCCGCTTTTGGCGTACCCTGCGCGCGCACCCTACGCATCAAATCCAAATACTGTTTCATAATACCTCAGGACATAGGTTGCAGGGGACGGTGGCGGTACGCCCAGACCATCATAATCACGCCGGCCAGTATCATCGGCAGCGATAAAATCTGCCCCATGCTGATGACGCCGCTAAACAGGCCCAGTTGAGCATCCGGCTGGCGGAAAAATTCCACCAGAATCCGAAAGGCGCCGTAGCAAATCAGGAACAAACCGGAGACGCTGCCGATAGGCCGCGGCTTACGGATAAACAGATTGAGAATAATAAACAGCACCACGCCTTCAAGCAGCATCTCGTAGATCTGCGACGGATGGCGAGGCAGCACGCCGTAACGCTCAAACAGCGCTTGCCACTGCGGATTGGCCGGCAGCAGCACCAAATCTTCCTCTCGGGAACCGGGAAACAGCATTGCCCAGGGCGTATCGGTGGTGACCTGCCCCCACAGCTCGCCGTTGATAAAATTCCCCAAACGGCCGGCGCCCAGGCCGAAGGGCACCATCGGCGCGACAAAATCGGCCACTTGGAAAAAATGGCGGCGGGTGCGATGTGCGAACCACAGCATCACTACGATGACGCCTATTAAGCCGCCGTGGAACGACATGCCGCCGTCCCAGACCTTAAATAGGTAAAGGGGATTATCGAGAAACAGCGGCAGATTATAAAACAGCACATAACCGATACGGCCGCCGAGAAACACCCCGAGAAAACCGGCATAGAGAAGATTCTCGACTTCTTCTTTGCGCCAGCCGCTGCCGGGGCGATTCGCGCGCCGAACCGCCAGCCACATGGCAAAGACGAAGCCCACCAGATACATCAGACCGTACCAGTGCAGGGAAACCGGGCCCAGGGAAAAGATCACCGGGTCAAACTGAAGAAAGGCCAGATAATGAGTCGTCATTCATCACCACAACGTCGTCGTTTTTGTTATCCGGCCGCCGGATGCCGCGGCGGTCGCTGTACATGCCGCGCAGGCGCTTTCCCTGCGCGGCGTGAAGTGGCGTATCATAGCATAGCGGCGCGGCGGCGAGAGTCAGGGGATGTAAATAACCGCCGGCAGGTGTAACGATTCCTGCTCAGCGGCCGCCCCGAATCAGGCCGCCCAGGCAGCGCCGCTCCATGAACGCCGCCACCTGATGGCGGACTTCGATGCTGTTTTGCGCGCCAATGACCCGCTCCGCCAGTCCCTGCGCCTCGTTCAGCGCCACATTGCGCAGTAAATACTTGATGCGCTCCACGCTACGGCTGTTCATGCTCAGCGTACGATAGCCCATGCCCGCCAGCAGCAACGCGCCCATCGGATCGCCGGCCATTTCGCCGCACAGGCTACATGCCAGCCCCAGCCGCGCCGACTCGCTAATGATTTTTTGCAGCACCTGCAACATCGCCGGATGCAGACTATCGTACATCGCCGCCACCCGGGTATTATTGCGATCCACCGCCAACAAATACTGCGTCAGGTCGTTGGTGCCGACCGACAGAAAATCCACCCGGTTCACCAGCGCCGGCAGCATAAACACCATGGCCGGCACTTCCACCATAATACCGATGCGCGGCTTGGGCAGCGCATAGCCCAGCACGTCTTCAACTTCGCGTCCGGCGCGGTCGATGAGCCGGCGCGCTTCGTCAATCTCATCGACGCTGGTTATCATCGGCAGCAGAATACTTAAATTGCCGGTAGCGGCGTTGGCGCGCAGCATCGCGCGCACCTGGATAAGAAAAATCTCGGGCTGGTCAAGGATAATACGAATACCGCGCCAGCCCAGGCAGGGATTTTCCTCGCTTATCGGCATATAGGGCAGCTGTTTATCGGCGCCGACGTCGAGAGTCCGCAGCGTCACCGATTTACCGGGGAACAATTGCAACATCCCTTGATATTGCGCCACCTGCTCCTCCTCCGAGGGGAAGCCGTTTTGCAACATGAAGGGAATTTCCGTACGGTACAGGCCGATGCCGTCCACCCGATTATCGAGGCGCTGCTCATGTTCCGCGCTCAAACCGGCGTTGAGCATCACCTGGATGAGTTCGCCGCTTTTCAGCGCCGCCGGCTGCTCCACATCATCTTCCGCCAGCCGGGTGAGTTCACGCTCTTCGCTCACCAGCCGCTGATACTCCTGCACCAGCACCGGCTCTGGATCCACCAGCAGTTCACCGCGGTAGCCGTCGACGATCAACAAGCGCTGATTAAGCAGCAGCGGCTGAATATCGGCGCCCATCACCGTCGGGATCCCCATCGCCCGCACCAGGATCGCGGCGTGGGTATTGGCGGCACCGTCGCGCACCACCACCCCCACCAGCTTATCCTGCGGCACTTCGGCCAGAAGCGCAGCGCTCAACTCGTCGGCCACCAGCACGAAACGTGACGGCCACTGAACAACATTGCGGGCGCTGTCATCAAGATGGAACAGCAGTCGCTGGCCGAGCGCGCGCAAATCGCCGGCGCGCTCGCGCAAATAGCTGTCGCTTAGCAGCGCGAATTGCTCGGCGAAACGTTCAATCACCAGCTTTACCGCCCACTCAGCCACCGCGCCGCCGTCGATTTCCGCAAACAGATCGCGTTTCAGGCGCGCGTCATTGAGCAAATGACTGTACAGGTCGAACACCGCCGCGCTGTCTTTCTGTGCGCTGGCGGTAAACCGCTTGCTCAGACGGCGAAATTCGGCGACGGATTCGTTCAGCGCCAGCGTCAGCCGTTCGCGCTCGTGGCCGCTGTCCAGCGACGATGCCTGATAAACCTGGTCGAGGGAGGGCTGACTGCTATCCACCCAGCCCTGAGCGATGGCCACCCCCGGCGCGGCCGCCAGGGCGCGAATCCGGGTCTGCCGGTACTGGCTGAACAGCGCGTTGAGCTGCGACTGGGATAGAATGCCGGCCATCTGCGTGGCCAGCGTGACCATAAACGATTCTTCGCTCTCGTCGAACTGCCGGTGCTCGCGCTGCTGCACTACCAGTACGCCGAGCAACTGACGGCGCTGAATAATCGGCACGCCGAGAAATGAACGAAAACGCTCCTCTTTCACCGCCGGAATGTATTTAAAACTGGGATGGGTATGGGCGTCCGCCAGGTTAATCGGCTCAGCCAGCCGTCCGACCAGGCCAATAACCCCTTGGTCAAATGCCAGCGTGATCGTGCGCCCGCGCGGTTTATTCAAACCGCGCGTCGCCATCAGGTAATAGCAGCGACGATCGTTATCGGCCAAATAAACCGAACAGACTTCGGTATTCATCGCTTGACAGGTTTCATTAACCAGAATGTCAAGTGAATCCGACAGACGTGGCGCGGCTGCGACCTTTTCAACGATTTCCCGCAAACGCGTGAGCATAATCTGCGTGACTTAGCCTCTTTTCCGTCTGTGTGCCGGCGCGGAACGCTGCGCCGCAGTTTCCTGCAGCGGCATCACGACGCCGGAAAATTCCTTCATTACCCGGCGGTACACGTCCCGTTTAAAGGAAACGACCTGACGTACCGGGTACCAGAAGCTGACCCAGCGCCAGCCGTCAAATTCAGGGATCCCCCCGCGCTGCATATTGATATCCGCATCCGGACACATGAGCTGTAGCAGAAACCATTTTTGCTTCTGACCAATACACACCGGCTTGGTGTCCCAGCGGACCAGCCGCTTGGGAAGTTTATAACGCAGCCAGTTACGCGTCGAAGCCAGGATACGCACATCTTTGCGGCTCAGACCGACCTCCTCGAACAGCTCGCGGTACATCGCCTGCTCCGCGGTCTCGCCAGCGTTGATGCCGCCCTGGGGGAACTGCCAGGAATGCTGTCCGTATCGCCTGGCCCACAGCACCTGCCCGTCGAGATTACAGATTACAATACCAACATTCGGGCGGTAGCCATCATCATCGATCACCGGACTACCTCGATTACATAAAATGTAAGATGTTCCGATTGTTTCATACTCGCTCTAAACGGTAAACCACTGCTTTTCACTAATCGTCGGTGAATAACACTCTTCGGGGCGCTTAATGGCGCCGAGTTATAAACAGTTATCGGCGAGCGGGCGCCACTTTATGCACTTTTTCTGTGGATAGGTTTGTGTGCAACGCTGGATTAGATGGGTAAAACTTTTCGCCAAACGCCCGTGCTGGGGATAAAAAACAAAAAAATAGAGAAGAAGATCAACAGACTAAAACGTTTACTCTCGTCACGAAAGGCGCGCCGCCGCGGTGAAAAATCTCTTCACCGGGCATGGATAAAAAACAACCATCGATGATTTTATCCACAGAAAAACGGATCGACGTCGCAAATAAATGGACAAATAGGCGCTTTGTTGAATAAATCCGAAATTTGTGACGACTTCCTTCCTATCAGGGCGATTGTTACATGATGCGGACGCTGTTTGGCATTCCTAACAGTGTGATCCGGTTAAGTGCTTTAACCATTGCCATTGCCTCACCTACCTGCGCGTCATAGTCATGCAGACTCAGATGACCACCCAGAAGTGTTTTAAACCGGAACATGGCCGTTTCAGCCAGTGAACGCCGGTGATAACCTACTTTCTTTTTCCAGGTATCGTTATTGCCGCTCAGATGCTGATTTGCCACCGCATGGTTACGCTCATGGTATCGAGCTGGCCAATATTGCGCACCACTTCGCGGTGGGATAAGAGGCTTTATTTTTTTCCTCAGCAGAGCATCATGACAGTAACGCGTATCGTAAGCACTGTCAGCCGACGCTTCCCTGATTTTCCGGTGGGTTTGGTTAATCAGCCCGGGCAGCGCCTGCGCATCTGTCGTACCGCTTAGCGATAAATCGGCACAGATAATTTCATGTGTCACGCTATCTACTGCCAGATGAAGCTTGCGCCATACTCTGCGCCTCTCAGCCCCATGCTGCCTGACTTTCCATTCGCCTTCGCCGAAGACTTTCAGGCCGGTGCCATCGATGACCAGGTGTGAGATTTCGCCGCGGGTTGGCGTTTTTATGCTGATGTCGACGGTTTTTGCTCGCCGGCTGACCAGAGAGTAATCTGGGCAGCGCAGCGACAGCCCCATCAGTTTAAAAATCGAGTCAACGAAACCCTGTAACGCCCGGAGCGAAAGGTTAAACACGCGCTTTATCATCAGAACCGTGGTAATGGCCATATCGGTGTAGTGAAGCGGCCGGCCACGATGTTCAGGTGGTGTACTCTCAGTCCATGCAGCAATGGCTGACTCATCAAGCCATACTGTCAGGTCCCCCCGCTGCCTGAGCGCATTGTTATATGCGGGCCAGTTGGTAATTTTAAACTTTTGCTTTGCCATGGGGACCTGATGTTGAAACGAATGTAGTGATCAGAGCCGCCAGTCACCTAAAAGTTCGATTTATTCAACAAAGCCACAAATAGGCTAAAAATGGCGCCGTCAAGGCTGTAAATAGAAGGGTCTTCCCCTGTTGTGGTGGCTAAGGGCATTATGATGGCAGTCTTGATTTTTGAGGAGTCTGCCATGGACGAAAAGTCCCTCTATGCCCATATCCTTAACCTGTCCGCACCGTGGCAGGTACAATCCCTTTCTCTTGATGAAAAATCTGGATCAGTGACGGTAATTGTCGGCATTGCCGAGCACACACAACTGGTCTGCCCAACCTGCGGTAAATCCTGCTCCATACATGATCACCGGCGTCGCAAATGGCGTCACCTCGATACCTGTCAGTTCACCACGCTGGTTGAGGCTGATGTCCCCCGCGTTGACTGCCCCGAGCACGGTTGCCAGACACTGCCTGTTCCCTGGGCAGGGTCAGGCAGCCGCTACACCTTGTTGTTCGAAGCCTTTGTTCTTTCATGGCTGAAAGTCAGCACCGTGGATGCTGTCAGAAAGCAGCTCAAACTCAGTTGGAATGCCGCTGACAGCATCATGATGCGCGCAGTCAAACGAGGCTTGGCCCGGATAAAACAACCCTTATCCGCCCGTCACTTCTGCGTGGATGAAGTCGGGTTCAAAAAAGGACACCAGTACGTCACCGTTATCTCTGACAGGCAGGGACGCGCTTTGCAACTGACCGACGACCGCGGTGTAGAAAGCCTTGCCAGTTATCTGCGCAGCCTGAGAGATCACCAGCTTGATGAGATAAAAACGCTGTCTATGGACATGAACGTGGCCTATATCAGTGCAGCCCGCATCCATCTCCCCAATGCCGTCGATAAAATCGCTTTCGATCACTTCCATGTGGCAAAAATGTTGTGCGCCGTCGTTGATAGAACCCGTCAGGCTGAGATGAAACAGATCCCGTCGTCAGACAGGAAAGACGCCCACTGCTCACGCTATCTATGGTTTTACAGCAAACAAAATCGCCTCGGGTGCCGGACAGAGAGGTTAGAAGTTGCCCGGCTGGTGTTACCCCAAACGAGCCTGTGCTGGGTAATGAAAGAGCTTGCTCACGATCTGTGGCACCGCCGCTATGACAATCATAGCCGTAAGCTGTGGCAGGAATGGATGGCGATAGCTAAAGACACCGACATACCGCTCATGGCCAGCATTGCCCGCATGGTGGCAAAACGCCTTTACGGCATTCTGAATGCAATGAAAAACCGGGTATCAAATGGGAATGCGGAGTCCCTGAACAGCAAAATACGGCTGCTCAGGATCAAGTCACGGGGCTTCAGGAACAAAGAACGTTTCAAGCTGGGCGTAATGTTCCACTATGGGAAACTAAATATGAATTTTGAGCAACCATTTAAGGGAGTTATAAAATTTTTTTGCTGGTGATGTTGTATTCGCTCGTCATTCTCCTTTTCTTTTTCCTTTTGCCACATATTGCTGCATCCCGGATCGCTAGGGGTAAGACAATATTGAGTTTTATCAACTTGAGACTCACTTTTCTCCCAAGATAATTTTGGCGTTACCTCTGGTGACAGTGAATAGTCTTTCTTATCAGTGTAATATATCATATTTGGTGAGGCCGATGCTGCAACACCATGAAGCAGTAAGATAAATGGGGCATATGCATATTTTTTTAAGCATGACATGAACATTATTCCTTTAAACGTAAATACGTTTGACATCCATATAGAAGTCCAAGTTCCGGCCAAAAGAATAAGTAAAGTAAAAATGCAGAACTGTCGATTGAGCCACCACAACAGGGGAAGACCCAAATAGAAACAGTACTCGTCGATTGACCGGGTTATCCCGCAAATCTGTGGATAACCTGGTGTAAGATCCTGTTCATTGTTGCCCGTAGCGGGTGTACAACTGCAATCGGGCTTGCGTCCTGCCCGTCAAGGTCATTAAAAAAGAGCTTAAAATCATGCTATTATTATTTTTTCTCCCGCCGCCACACGCGTTAGCGGCACGGATGTGCCGCAGGTGCTTAGTTTTTATTCAGTTCAGGACCGCGAAATGAACAGCCCGATTCCGCTTTCCCTTGCGTCCCACCCCCCCGCCGATGAAAGGGAACTGCTGCGTCGCGCCGATGCGCTGGCGGGTTATACCTTGTGGGAGTTATCTGCCCAGGCCGGTCTGCCGATCCCCGCCAATCTTAAGCGCGACAAAGGGTGGATTGGCGTCCTATTGGAACGCTATCTGGGCGCCAGAGCCGGCAGTAAGCCCGAGCAGGATTTTGCCGCCATCGGCGTAGAGTTGAAAACCATTCCGGTAGACAGCGGCGGACGGCCGTTGGAGACCACCTTTGTCTGCGTGGCGCCGCTGACCGGCAATAGCGGCGTGACCTGGGAAACCAGCCACGTGCGTTATAAGCTGGCGCGGGTGCTCTGGATCCCGGTCGAGGGCCTACGGACGATCCCGCTGGCGCGACGCCGCATCGGCGCGCCGCTCCTGTGGAGTCCGAACGCGGAGGAAGAGCTACAGCTGCGACGCGACTGGGAAGAGCTGATGGATCTTATCGTGCTGGGCAAGGTGGAACGCATCACCGCCCGCCACGGCGAAGTGTTACAGCTGCGGCCAAAAGCCGCCAACGGACGGGCGCTGACCGCCGCCGTCGGTGAGTTTGGCCAGCAGATCTTAACGCTGCCGCGCGGTTTCTACTTGAAAAAAAATTTCACCGCCCAGCTGCTGGCGCGCCATTTTCTATTATAACCGCGTTTTCTCTTGCCAGCCCACCGACAACACCGCGTATAATTATCGTTTATGTTTCGTTTAGGTGAATGTGTGTAATGCTTGATCGGATTGCCGATCCGGACGCATGGCTGGCGTTGGGAACCCTGACCATTCTGGAAATCGTCCTGGGTATTGATAATATTGTTTTCCTGTCCGTGGTCGTCGCCAAACTTCCTCCCTCACAGCAAAGCAGCGCCCGCCGCCTGGGTTTGTTTGGCGCCATGGTGATGCGACTTGGCCTGCTGGCCGCTATCGCCTGGGTCAGCCATCTGGTCAAACCGCTGTTTTATCTACTGGAACACCCTATTTCCGCCCGGGATCTGATTTTGTTTTTCGGCGGCATTTTTCTTATCTGGAAATCGTGCCAGGAGATAATGGAATCGTTCCACGGCAGCGCTGGCGGCGAGGACAGCACGGTCCAATCCTATCTCGGCGCCATAACTCAGATCATGATGCTCGATATTATTCTCAGCCTGGACTCGGTCATCACCACGGTAGGCCTGTCCTCCCATCTGTTTATCATGATGGCGGTGGTCATCATCGCGGTGGCGATAATGCTCTTTGCCGCCCGCCCTATAGGCGAATTTGTCGATAGACACCCGTCGGTCAAAATGCTGGCGCTGGCGTTTTTGATTTTGGTTGGCGGCGCGCTGATTCTGGAAAGTCCGGCTATCGACGTGCCGAAAGGGTATATCTATTTCGCCATGTTTTTCTCGCTGGCGGTGGAAACGCTGAATCTCTTACGCAATAAAAAAGCCGGCCAGCGGCCTTCCTGCCCGGATGCCTGAACGCGCCTCGACACTCAATGGAAAATGGCGCGGGAATTTTCGCCCGCATCGCTAGTCCAGCCGGTGTTTTTTGCCTATGATGTTAACGATGTAGGTCTCTTAATGGATGGAAAACGATAATGAAAACACGCTTTCTGCTGATGCCCGGCGTTATTCGGCGTCGCGCTGCTTGCCGGCTGCACCAGTGATGACGTCATGGCGACCTAAAGATGGCCAGATGATATTGACCGACGGCAAGCCTGAAATCGATAAAACTACCGGTCTAATCCGTTATACCGACGAACGTGGCAACGAAAGGCAAATCAACGGCAACGATGTTTCGCAGATCATCGAAAGATGATCCCTGCGCCCGGCAGCGCGCCGCAGGTTTAATTTTCCCCTTCTCCCCCCGCCTCGGCTTGGCTATAGTCAGTCAAGGCGGTGCGATCACGCCTGTACGTTTACGTCACTGAGGAACCTGCCCTGATGTTTTATCACCGTATTCCCCATAGTTCTTTGGAAGTCAGCGTGCTCGGCCTGGGTACCATGACTTTCGGCGAACAAAACAGCGAAGCGCAAGCCCATGACCAACTCGATCTCGCTCTCGCCAACGGCGTTAACTTAATTGACACCGCGGAAATGTACCCCGTACCACCCCGTCCTGAAACCCAGGGGCTGACGGAGCGCTATATCGGTAGCTGGTTAAAGCGCCGCGGTCAGCGCGAAAAGATCGTTTTGGCCAGTAAAGTGCTCGGCCCGGCGCGCGGCAACGATTTGGAGGTCCGGCCGCAGCAAATGCTGGATCGCAAAAACATCCGTCAGGCGCTGGAAGACAGCCTGCGGCGCCTGAACACCGATTATCTGGATTTATATCAGGTGCATTGGCCGCAGCGCAGCACCAACTGCTTCGGCAAATTAAACTATCGTTACACCGATGAGAAACTGCCGGTCACGCTGCTGGAAACGCTGGAGGCCCTGAATGAGCAGGTCCGTGCCGGGAAAATTCGCTATATCGGCATTTCCAATGAAACCCCTTGGGGGGCGATGCGCTATCTGCAGTTGGCGGAAAAGCACGGGCTACCGCGCATTGTCACGGTGCAAAATCCCTATAGTTTGCTCAACCGCAGTTTTGAGGTGAGAATGGCGGAAATAAGCCAGTTTGAGGGGCTGGAGCTTTTGGCCTACTCCAGCCTGGCGTTCGGCACCCTGAGCGGCAAATATCTGCACGGCGCCCGGCCGGCCGGCGCGCAGAATACGCTCTTTAGCCGCTTTATTCGCTATAGCGCCCCGCATACCCAGGCGGCGATCGCCGAGTATGTCGCGCTGGCGAACCGCCACGGGCTGGATCCGGCGCAAATGGCGCTGGCGTTCGTTCGTCGTCAGCCGTTCGTCGCCTCGACGCTGCTTGGCGCAACCACCCTCGAACAGTTGCAAAGCAACCTTGACAGCCTGACGCTGGATCTCGACGAGACGCTGCTGGCTTCACTCGAAGAGATTCACGGCCGCTACACCTTCCCCGCGCCCTAAAATCGGCGCGCCGGGCGGGGAGCGCGGCGCCGGCGCTAACGCGAGCGAGTGAGTGAGTGAGTGAGTGAGGCAAACAAAACGCCGTGCAAACGCCAACGCTCACGCTGGCCAACATGCATAAGCACAACGCAGCGCAGATGCTAGCCGGCCCACGCCCGTATGCAGAACACAGCGCGGACGCTAACACCGGCAAGGGAGGCGCAAGGCTTGCCCTGGCGCTACCGTTGGCCGTCGCGCGCCTCCCCGCGGCTAAGCCACCAGAGCACGGCGATCGCCAGCGCGAACAGCAGACCGAAACCTACCCCTATCGCCGCCGCTACCTGTAATGACACCACCAGCGTATACAGCCCCAGCATCAGCAGCATGGCAATATTTTCGGCGAAATTTTGCACGGCGATAGCGTTGCCGGCACCGACGCTCTGCTGTCCACGGTGCTGCAACAGGGCGTTGAGCGGTACGATGAAGAAACCGCCCAGCATACCGATAACGGCCAGCAGTCCATAAGCGGGCAGCAGGTGATGTTGCACGCTGAAAATCACCACCGCGCCGCCCAACACTATTCCCGCCGGCATGCAGCGGCGTACCGTTTCCAGCCGGATAAACCGGGCGGCGGCGGCGGCACCAAAAACAATGCCCACCGCCACCATAGCGTTCAGGGTGGTCGGCGTCGTGTTATCCGTAATGCCCAGCGCCACCGGGACCCAGAGCACCTGCAGGAAACGCAGCGTCACGCCCGCACCCCAGAACAAACTGGTTCCGATAATGGCGAAGCGAGTCTGACCGTCCCGTCCCAGGAGACGGCAGTGATCGTAAAAAGCGCGCATCATCTCCAGCGGCCGGTGGTGAGGACGGGTGCGCGCCGCCGTCAGCCGAGGAATAAACAGGTTGGCCAGCATCGCTAATCCATAAGTCAGCGCGCAAATCGCCAGCGCGCCGGCGACATGCCAATCCGCCAGCACGCCGCCGGCCACCGATCCGATGAGGATGGCGGCAATGGTAGAACCTTCCATCAACCCGTTGGCCCGCACCAATTGGTCACCGGTGGTCAACTCGCCGAGAATGCCGTATTTGGCCGGGGAGTAAGCCGCGGCGCCGACGCCCACCAGACAATAGCCCACAAACGGATCGCCGCCGAAACAGACGAGTAGCGTGCCAACCAGTTTCACGCCATTGGCCACCATCATGACCCGACCTTTGGGGAAACCATCGGCGAAATGACCGACGAACAGCGCCAGGACGATATAGGCGCCGACAAACAGCATTTGCAGTATCGGCTGGCTCCAGTCGGGATAGTGCAGCGTTTTCATTAGCGCCAGAGTGGCGAACAGGAGCGCGTTGTCACCGAACGCCGAGAAAAACTGCGCCACCATCACCGCCATCATCGATCGTGACCACTGTCCGCCCGCCGGGGCCCCGTCATGGGAAGACATCATGCATCAGACTCCGGCTTAGCCGCCATTTCGCCGAGGGTGACATAATCGGGTTTACCGCTGCCCAGCAGCGGCAGCGACGCGATATGCCGGATGTCGCGCGGTACAGTAATTTCCGCCGCGCCCTGCTTACGCGCCTGCTGTAACAACTTATCCCGCGTCAGGCCGGCGTCGGTGGTAAAAAGCACCAGTCCCTCCCCGCGCGCATTATCGCTGCGGGTGGTGGCGCCGTGCCGGGCGTCCGGCGATACGCTGAGCGCCAATTGCTCGACGCTCTCCAGCGACACCATTTCTCCCGCCAGTTTTGCGAAGCGTTTTACACGCCCTTGAATCGTACAAAAACCCTGCTCGTCCAGCGTGACGATATCTCCGGTGTCATACCAGCCCGGCTCGCTCTGCCCGTCGGCGTTCTCGGCGGCGGGCGGCTCCAGCGCGCCGCCGCTACCGACGCGCAGGTAGCCTTTCATGATATTCGGCCCGCGCAGTTGCAACCTCCCCCCATGCTCGATACCCTCCACCGCAATCAGCCGGGCATCCATGGCGGGCAGGATCTGGCCGACGCTATGCGGCTTGGCCGCCATCGGGACGTTGATCGCCACCACCGGCGCGCATTCGGTGACGCCGTAGCCCTCCAAAATACGCAGCCCGAAACGTTCCTGCCACAATTGGCGGGTGGCATCGGACAATTTTTCCGCCCCCGCCACCACATAGCGCAGACGGGCAAAGTCGTACGGGTGGGCGAAACGCCCATAATGGCCAAGGAACGTAGAGGTGCCGAACAACACGGTGCAGTTCTGATCATACACCAGTTCCGGGATAATCCGGTAATGCAGCGGACTGGGATAAAGCAGTACCTGGGCGCCAGTCATCAGCGGCGTAAACAGCCCCACCGTCAGACCGAAGGCGTGGAACAGCGGGAGCGCCGATATAAATTTGTCCCGCGGGGTAAAGTCGGCCACGGTACGTATCTGCTCTATATTGGCCATGATGCTGCGGTGGGAATGCACGACCGCTTTCGGCGTGCCTTCGGATCCGGACGTAAACAGAATTAGCGCGCTATCGTCAGGACGCTGCGCCAGCGCGGCCCGCGCCGGCGCCAACAGATGACAAAGGGTCCACAGCTTGTCGTACAGCGTCAGGCTGTGGCGCAGATCCTCCAGGAATACCCAGCGCGCGCCGGTCACCTGCGTAGGCAAATCCGTCAAACGCGCTTTATCGAGAAACTGACCGGGAGCTGACAATGATTTTCAGCCCGGCGGCGTCCACCGCGTGGTTCAGGGCGCCGACGCCGACGGTATAGTTCAGCATGGCGGGCACCCTGCCGCGTATCAGCGCACCGATAACCGCGGCGGCGGTGATGGTGGCGTTCGGCAGCAACAGACCCACATGTTCACCCGGCGCGGCCAGGCGCTGCAAAATCCGGCTGACCCCCAGGCTTTTTTTCAGCAAAACATGATAGTTGTCGATTTTCAGCGTCATGTCGGTCATGCAGGGCTTGCTGTCGCCATAGCGCCGCATCGCCGGCAGTAAACCGTCATACAGCGTCAGCGCAGGACGCGAAGCCATACGCGCCGTCATACACCTTCATCAGCGCGCCGGTAACGGTCAGCCGCCCCTCTGGAAATACCACCACCGGCCGGCCTTGACCGACGGCCTTGATCAGTTGTTTGATGCTGTGCGGCCGGGTGGGGTTGAGCGAAATAATATCGGCATAGCGCCGAATCAGGGGCATAAACCAGGCGTTGTCCAAGGTGGTATAAATCGCGAACACCGGCTTTACCGGTAAAAACACCGCCAGTAGAATGCCATCGAGAAACGAGACATGATTAGGGGTCAACATGACCCGGGGTTGCGTCAACAGGCGGGTATCGCCAATGATTTCGACCCGGTACATCAGCCTGAACAGCAGACGCAAAACCTTAAAAAGCATGCCATCTCCTTATGTATCTCTTCTGGCGGGGTCCGACATGGCAACGCCGGCGCGCCGGTCATCCGCCCGCGGGGAGCGGCTCGCTCGCCGGGCCGATGAACGGACCCTACCTCATCATTATATCGATTAATCTTATCAGGTTAAATGCATACTGCACCGGCAACGCCGCGCGGACGACTCTAGACCGGCATGAATTCGCCAAGGGCGCGCCGCTGTCCGCCATTGGCGTCGACGTTGTCATTCGCCAGCCAGGCGATATAGGCGGCCCAGATGGCCGGCCAGTCCGCGTCAACGATGGCAAACCAGCTGGTGTCGCGATTGCGGCCCTTGGTGACGATCGCTTGGCGGAAAGTGCCTTCGTAGCAAAATCCCAGCCTACGCGCGGCCTGGCGCGACGGTTCGTTCAGGCTATCGCATTTCCATTCGCAGCGCCGGTAGCCGAGGGTATCGAACAGATACGCCAGCAGCAGCGCGATGGCTTCGGTGCCCATGCGCGAACGTCGCATTCCCCGCGACCAGTTCACCCAGCCGATTTCCGCCACGCCGTGCGCCGGTTCAATACGCATCAACGCCACCGTTCCCACCGCCCGATCGCCATCGAGGTCCACCACGGTGAAGAAAAGCGGATCTTCGCTGGCGGCCAGACGCGGCACGCGGGGCGCTCCACCGGCAGGTAAGTCCAGTCACGGCCGTCTTCCGCCTGTGCCCAGGCGTCGTATAACATATCAAAGTGCGCCGCCGTCAGCGGCTCCAGCCGGCAGCTGCGGCCGGTCAGCACCACGCGCTGCGGTTGGGGACGCGTTTGCCAGGCGCACAGGGCGTCACCAATCGGTTGGTCATACTCATTATAAGCAGGCATAGGCGGTTATCTCCGGCGAGGGGCCACGCAGGACGGGCCGTAAAGGTTTTCATCGGCGGCAGGAATACTAGCAGACCCGCGCGGGGAAAGCGCGCGTCCGGCGCAAAGCGGGGAAAAGAGAGGGATCGCGGGCAAAAAAAACCTACGCGTCCGAGTAGGTTGGTGCAACTGAAATGGTTTCAACATACAGAGTATGTTGATTTCTCACCAATCAATACCTCTGGGAGTACACACTCTAATGCCCCTGACGCCTCATCACTACCAAACAATCGCAAGATTACCGCTCGAAGTGAAACCAACTGTAAAAATTGTCCCAGGACAATAAACATCTCGCCCGGCAGGGTCGCTTTCGCCACCGCCGCGGAAAAGACGGCGACCGCTGGCAGGCCAGCCGGCGACGACGGGCATCGTCAAATCATAGGAATGACAGGCAAATAGCGGCGGAACCCTAGGAGACAGCTCATGGCGTTCGCCCCTTGCACGCGCGGTGAGGTGCCGCCCCCCGCCTCATGCCCTCCTGCTACGTCGCCCCGGGCGGACAGCGGCTGACCTCCACCAGACAGCTCATGGCGTTCGGTCCCTGCGTCAGCGGCGAGGTGCCGATATCCAGCGTCAGCACGTTGGGATTGCCGGACTGTTCCGTGGCGGGCAAGTCGTCCTCCCGCCAGGTTGGGGTAAACCAGGCGCCGGTCGCCATCAGCGTGACCCCTGGCGCCACGCTATCGCTCAGTCTGGCACCCGCCAGAAAACGGCCGCGATCGTTGTACACGCTGACCTGCTCGCCGTCGGCGATGCCGCGCCGGGCGGCGTCCGCGGGATGCAGGTAGAGCGTCTCGCGCCCGGCGGTTTTGTTGGCCTGCGCCAGTGGCGCCGGGTCTAATTGACTGTGCAACCGATCGTGGGGCTGGACGGTGATAAGATGCAGCGGATAGCGCGCTGCACGATCATCCCCCAGCCATTCCGCCGGCGGACGCCATTCCGGCAGCGGCCCAAAATCTTCGTAGGCAAAACCGGCAATGGTTTCGCTGAAAAGTTCGATACGGCCGCTCGGGGTATGCAACGGATGCCGCTGCGGATCCTGGCGAAATTCCGCCATAAACACATAGTCTTCCGCGGGAGCAGACACCTCCAGATAACCTTGCCGCCAAAAAGCGTCGAAAGACGGCCAGCGGTGGCCAGCGGCGGCATGGGATAGCGCGCTTTGCTGATATAACGTCTCGATCCAGCCACGTTCGTCGCGCCCGCCGGTAAAGGCTTCCCGATAACCGAGACGTTCCGCGAGTTCAGCGAAAATGATGAAGTCATTGCGCACCTGATGCAGCGGCGCCACCGCTTGTTGCATCGCCAGGACATAGCGATCGCGCGATGAGCCGCCGATATCGTTGCGCTCCAGCGAGGTCGTGACCGGCAGCACAATATCGGCTAGCTTGGCGGCCGGCGTCCACCAGATATCCTGCACGACGACTGTGGCCGGCTTGCACCAGCCCGCCAACAGCCGGTTCAGTTGCTGATGATGATGGAAGGGGTTGCCACCCGCCCAGTAAATCATGTCAATAGCGGGATAACGCCGCTGCTGCCCCTGAAAGCTGTACTCACCGCCGGGATGAAGCAGCATATCAGCAATGCGCGCGACCGGTATGGCCAGGTCGGCGGCCGGGTTGACGCCTAACGTCAAACTGGGGGCCAAGGCGTCCAGCCGTGGATTACCCACGCCGTTCATTGAGCCGTGACCGAAGGCGAAACCGCCTTCCGGCAGGCCTATCTGCCCGAGCATCGCCGCCAGCGCAATCACCATCCAATAGGGTTGCTCGCCGCGGTGGGTGCGCTGAAGCGCATAGGCACAGGTCATCATGCTGCGGGGCGCCGCCATCAGTTGCCGCGCCAACCGCCGAATACGCTCGGCGGGAATGCCGGTAATCACGCTGGCCTACTGCGGGATTTTGGCTAAACCGTCCCCTGTGCCGCGCAAATAGGCGGCCAACTGCGGCCAGCCGACGCAATAACGCTCAAGAAACGTCTCATCCTGCACGCCGTGATGCTGGATTTCCCAAGCCAGCGCCAGCATCAGTGCCGTATCGATATTCGGCCGGATAGGGATCCATTCCGCGTTAAGAAAGGCGGGACAGTCGTCCCGCGTTGGGCTGATATTGATAACCGGCGTCCCTTTGGCGGCCAGCTTTTCTAACCAGGTCTGGAGCGAATGTTCGCCGGCGCCGCCGGACGAAACCTGGGTGTTTTTTAACGCCAGCCCGCCGAAGGCGATAAACAACCCACAATGTGCAATGACGCTCGGCCAACTGGTCACCCTACCGGTTAACGGGCTATAGCTGCCGATAATATGCGGTAAAAAGAACTGGGCCGCCCCCCAACTGTAATTACCCGCCTGATCCACCGCACCGCCGCCGGCGAAATGAAAACGCCGCACCAGCGAGCGGGCGTGATGGACCCGGCCGGTGGAGGACCAGCCATAAGAGCCGGTAAAAATACCTTCGGTGCCAAAACGATCCCGCACCCGGCGATTCTCTTGTGCGATGAGATCCAGCGCGCGATCCCAGCCGACTTCGACGAAATCGTCACGGCCGCGCAAGCCGCGATCGCTGTTTTCCCGCGCCGCCAACCAGGAGCGACGTACCGCCGGTTTACGGATGCGCTGGTCGGAATAGAGCATGGGCGCGATAGACGCCAGCATCGGCGAGGGGTGCGGGTCGTGCTTAAAAGGGTCGCAGCGCAGCAACGTGCCATCCTCTACGACTGTGGTAAAGGCTCCCCAGTGCGCCAATTGCGGAAAACGTGAAATCGCCATACCCTGCTCTCTTTAAGCCGGTTAATCTGGCGGGAAAATACCATTTCTTCTTTGGCGCGCCAAAATACTTCGCCCGGCCAATGACCGGAAATAGTCGCCGCGGTGGTTAATTTTTACCGCATCATGCTAACTTCTTGCGGTTAAGGTTATTTTCCGCGAAACTAGCGAATGTAAACGATGACTTCCCGACGTCGGAAATGTGCTCATGGCCACCATAAAGGATGTCGCCAGACTGGCGGGCGTTTCAGTCGCCACCGTCTCGCGTGTGATTAACCATTCGCCGAAAACCAGCGATGGATCGCGTCAGGCGGTCATGCAGGCGATGGAGCAGTTGCAATACCACGCCAACGCCCGCGCGCTGGCGCAGCAGTCCACGGAAACCTTGAGGCTTATCGTCGCCGATGTGTCGGATCCGTTTTTCGGCACCATGGTCAAGGCGGTGGAACAGGTCGCTTACCAGACCGGCAATTTTCTGCTTATCGGCAACGGTTATCATATTCTGGATAAAGAGCGCCAGGCGATTGAGCAGTTGATCCGCCACTGCTGCGCCGCACTGGCGGGGCATGCGCAAATGATCCCGGCTGACGAGCTCAATACGCTGATGGCGCATATGCCGGGCATGGTGCTTATCAACCGTATCTTGCCCGATTACGCCGATCGCTGCGTGGCGCTGGACGATCGCTACGGCGCTTGGTTGGCCACGCGCCATCTCATCCAGATGAGGCATCAACGCATCGCCTTTATCTGCTCTAGCCATAGCATTCCCGACAGCGTCGACCGCCTGCGGGGGTACCGGGACGCGCTGGAGGAATTTCACATTGAACTGGATGAAAAGCTGATTGCCTATGGCGAGCCGGATGAGGTGGGCGGGGAACAGGCGATGACCGAGCTTCTGGGCCGCGGCCGCAATTTTACCGCCATTGCCTGCTATAACGACTCGACAGCCGCCGGCGCGATGGCGGTACTGAGCGATAATGGCATTGAGGTGCCGCAGGATATGTCGCTGGTCGGCTTCGATGATGTGCTGATATCGCGCTACCTGCGGCCCCGTTTGACCACCATTCGCTACCCGGTGGTGGCCATATGGCCACTCAGGCGCCGCCGCTCGCGCTCGCGCTGACCAACGGTGAGCCGCTGCCGGAGATAACCAATATGTTCAGTCCGACGCTGGTGCGTCGCCATTCCGTGGCGCCGCCGGCGGCGTAGCGCCTCTCCGACATTGTTGGGTATTTATTGCGGCCAACCGCGCGGCAGCGGTGAATACCAGCAACATTAACCCCGCGGCGCCATCACCTCCCTCCCCGCAATGCTGTGCCGGTCACTGGCCGCGGAATTGAAGCCACTGTACCGGAAAACGGCCGGTTTGCCCGGCAGCGGCGTTGACGGCGCAGCCGCAACGGGGCAGAGGCAGAGCGGGGACGTTAACACTTTTTTACCCTGACTCGTCTGATTTAGTGTTGGCTTCGCCGGAGTGAGAAGCTACTATGCGTGGCACCTTATCATTCTATTAACATGCGAATCACATGTCGTTTTATTCACCCAAAGAAGTCGCCGCAATTGCCATGCATACCGGCGTCGCGAAAAGTCAAGCCTCCCTACCGGTACTGCTGGTCCTGGGCGTCATGGCGGGCGCGTTTATCGCCCTGTGCAGATTCCGACGTATCCGATCAGCTGTTCCGGCGACATCCGATCAGTTATTCCGATATTTTCCGATCACCCATTCCAGTGATATTCGTTCACGTGTTCGCTCATCTTCTGACTCGGGTTTAGTCTATTTTTCCTGTGCTGGCTACTCCTTGCTCTTTGCGTAGTGATTCGCCTTTAAGTTCCAGTCTATAGCTGGGGTGTACTAACCGATCGAGTAACGCGTCAGCTATCGTGGGGTTTTCTATCAGTCCATACCATTTTTTCACCGGCAGTTGACTGATCAGGATGCTGCTGCTTTTGTCGTAGCGATCTTCCATCACCTCCAACAGCATCGTTGCCTGCATCGGACTTATTGATTCTAGGCCCACGTCGTCCAAGATCAGTAACTCTATTTTTTCTAACTGCTTAAGCTGTTTTAGATAGGTCCCGTCTACCTGACACTGGTGAAGATGGGCCAGCAACCGACCCA
Organism: Candidatus Sodalis pierantonius str. SOPE; assembly: GCF_000517405.1. Taxonomy (NCBI): domain Bacteria; kingdom Pseudomonadati; phylum Pseudomonadota; class Gammaproteobacteria; order Enterobacterales; family Bruguierivoracaceae; genus Sodalis; species Candidatus Sodalis pierantonii. The sequence goes on from NZ_CP006568.1 coordinate 3,749,931, forward strand.
CTCGCCAGTAACGCACGCTATATTGCTGCCGGCATGCCTGCTCACCAAGCGCACAACTGAGCCAGGTTTTGCCCGTACCTGTTGGCCCCGTGATGAGTATGCTTTTCTGATATTTCAGATATTGTCCCCCTAGCAGATCTCGCATCTGTTCCGGTGTCACTCCTCGGCTAGGGATATAGCGGATATCTTCCGGTTTTGCCTGCAAGCGCATTTGCGATTGCCGTCGCAGACGGCATATGTGGTTATTTTTTCTATGCAAATTTTCCGCTTCTACCATCAGCGACAACCGCTCCTCGAACCCCAGCTCCCCATAACTCCCCGGGAGTTCGCGTTGCGTCTCCAACGCCTGGACCATTGCCGACAACTTCAGCTCTCGCAGAGCCATTAACAGTGTATCCATATTTATTCTCCTTAGTGATAACTGTCCGGACCTCGGAGGTTTTCGTGAACCAGCATTGATACGCCGGCTCCGTCCTGGGTGACCTCACTTTCACGACCGTGTTTCAATACGTTGGCTATGAAAGAGCGGTTAATGCACCCTTTCTCCAACGCCAGCGCGCAGGCCTTCTCCAGTCGCGTCGTCTCATAGCGCCGTTGCAGATTGAGTAGCCCCAGCACGGAGCGGTAAGCCTGCTCCGGATGGGCTTTGCTCTTTTGGATGGACTCGACCACTTTCAGTGTGCACACACCCACCGACAGCGCCCAACTGCACAGCCTTTCCGGCGTCCACTGACTCTGCCCCTTATGGTTAGCCGGCATGTGCGCCGCCTGAGTCGTGTGCCTATAGGCGTTATCGCTGCGAGGGTGCGTAGCCACGCAGACGCCCTTATGGTGGATTTGCACCAGCCGTTGGGTGGCGATGACGTCAACGCGCTCGCCAACCAGCGGATGCGGCACCGAGTACCAGTTTTTGCCGTAGTCTATGTGGTAATCAGGTCCCACTCGGGCAACGAGATACTCACTGTATTCCCATTGTGTGGGCGGTAGAGGCCCAAGAGCCGGTTTGTCCAGCTGCTCGAAGCGTTCAAGGCGACTTTGTCCGCCGTAATGACGCATCGGGCGCAAATTCAACTCATGATTGAGTTCTCGTATCACCTGGTTGAGTTCGGCCAGCGAGTAGAACCTACGTTTACGCAACCGGGCCAAAACCCAGCGTTCTACCAGCTGCACAGTTGATTCTGCTTTCGCCTTGTCTTTCGGTTTTCTCGGGCGCGCCGGTAGCACCACTGTCTCATAGTGATTTGCCAGCGCCTGGTAGCTCTGGTTTATGACCGGCTCATAGCGGTCAGGGGTGCTGACAGCGCTGCGCAGATTATCAGGTATCATCAGCTCCGGAACCCCACCCATGAAGTGCAGGCAGCGGCTATTGGCGTTGAGCCACGATGCCATGTCCTGGCCTTCGCAGGCTTCGATATACGCATAGCCTGACACGCCCATGGCAGCGACGAAGATAGCGACCTAGCGTACGCTACCGGTCGCAGGGTTGACGATAGGTACGGTGGGGCCACAGAAGTCGATGAAGAGCTTTTCGCCAGCCTTGTGCTCCATGCGCATGGAACGCCGCTGCTTCTTTTTCCAGTCACGGAACAGTGCACAAAACTGTGAGTAACCGAGGGCATCACCGCCCACGGCGGACTGATATTCCATCCAGAGCAGCTGCTTGGTCATGCCCTTGCGGCTTAACTCGGTATCGATATCAAGCCAGCTGGGTAAGGTATTGATAACTTTTCCGGATTTGCCGGGATAGAGCAGGCGGTCGAGGTCGACGGGGGACAGTTCCGCCGGCAATGGCCAGACCAGGTTAGCTACCGTGAATCGGCCGAGGATATCGTGCACGGTAGTACAGCCTATGCCGAGCGCTGCTGCAATAGTGCGATTCGAGCGACGCTGCTCGAATTTCATACGTAAGACATTAATATAGATGCACATTTCCGTTCTCGCTTTCTTCTTTTTACGTGCCATGCCATGCCCCCGGAAGCTAAAAGTCTCCAGAGTATGGCGGAACAGAAGATGAGCGATCGGACAGAATCGGAATCAGTGATCGGATGAAATCAGAATTAGTGATCGGGTAAAATCGGAATCAGTGATCGGATGTGACCGGAACCAGCACCCTGGGCTTTCTGCTGGATATCCACGTCATTTCCAGCCTACCGCCGGCGTGGGGATCGTTCGGCGTGTTCCTCGGCGTGTCGGTGTTTACGGTCGGCCTGGTTCTCACGGTATTAGCGGGCGGCGAGCTGCTGACCGGCAATATGATGACGTTGCCCATGGCGCTGTTCAGCCGGCAAATCGGCGTGCTGGCGCTTATCCGTAACTGGTTTTGGGTTACGCTCGCCAACTTTATCGGCAGCCTGATGATAGCCTGGTTCTTCGGCCATATTCTCGGTATGACCGAAGGGGCGTTTTTGGCGAAGACCGTCGCCACCGCGCACGCCAAAATTTCCGCCGACTGCACCCACGCGTTTATCTCGGCTATCGGCTGTAACTGACTGGTCAGTTTGGCGGTCTGGTTGGCGTATGCCGCCAAAGACATGGCGGGCAAAATCCTGGGCATTTGGTTTCCCATCATGGCGTTTGTCGATTTGGGCTTCCAGCACGTCGTCGCGAATATGTTCGTCATCCCGGCGGCGATTTTCGCCGGCCAGGCTACCTGGCACGACTACGTGATCAATTTTCCGCCAGTCTTCCTCGGTAACGCGGTAGGGGGCGGCATCTTTGTCGCGCTGATTTACTTTATCGCCTATCGGCCGCTGGGCGGTCAGTCCCACGCCATCCTTTGCGCATGGCCGAACGCGGCCTTTGGCCTGCCGCCCTAACGTGCCGATCGCGCATGCGTCTTCGCCGCAACCGCTCGCCAATTTCGCACCGAGCGCCCGCTTAGCGCCGCCTTGCTTCCCTCCCGCCGCAGGCCGGCGCCAGCATTGCGGTAACCTGGCTGATAAAACTGTCACGCACCGGATCGGCAATCTTTTCGTTCCACACCAGGCCGATATCCCAGCGGGCGAATTCACCGTGCAGCGGCTGGCAGATTATGTCCTGGTGCGGCACCGTCACCGCGCTTTGCGGTAAAATTGCCACTCCCATGCGGGATTCCACCATGGTCATCAAGGTACGGGTGTCGCTGATACATTGCATCTTCCGGGCGTCGATGCCGTGCGCGGCGATGAAATTATTGATTTGCAGCGCCGAACCAGGACAGGTTTCCGCATTCACGGTAAAGAGCGTGCAGCGACGCCAAAGCTGATGTAGCGGTTCCTGCTGGTGCCGGCAGCTCTTATGAAAGATAAGCGTTAAGCAGTCCGAGCCGGTTTTACGGAACGCCAGCGGCGGCGACACCGGGATACGCATAAAACCCGCCTGCAGTTGACCACTCAGGATGCGCTCTTGCTGCACCGGCGAAGAGATATCCTGTAGCCCAAGATGGATGTCGGGAAAGGCATTCTGAAAGGCGGTGATAATGGCCGGCATCACCGGCATCGCCGAAGAAATAAACCCCAACGACAACGCTCCGCGCTTGCCATTGGTCAACTGCTGGCACAGCGTCTTGAAAGCGTTGAACTGACCGATTAATTTTTTCGCGTCCTGATAAAGCTGCTGACCATGACGGCTGAGCTGGGTACCGTGATTATCGCGCAAAAACAGGACCAAATTGATTTCCGCCTCCAGCATTTTGATCTGTTTGGTCAACGTGGGCTGTGTCAGCCACAATCTTTCCGCCGCTTCCCGATAGCTCAGGCACTCAGCCAGAGTGACAAACGCCCGGAGTTGCCGAATGTCCATTCCAAACTCCTATCGCCAATTAACTTTTTTCAATTATACAAATAACCCCTTTCATGTTGAACTATCATGAATAATTAATCTGCAGGGGCCTTTCATTATGTATAAATCCTCGCGTATTATCGGCAAATAAAAAAGAGCAGCGACTTGAAATAAGCAAAAATAAACATATGCGACAAAATAATATAAAAATATCTATTATTCATCGCATAAATACATGACACCAAACTGTTGCATTCCCCCTTGCGGCCCAACGTCCACACCACCGGGGCGAGAGTGTTGCCGGCGGTGTTAATAAGCGCGATTTACCCAAGAGTGCACACAATTTTCGCCTCCTATTCATATAACAACCTGTACCGATTCAGACCATACCGGTCTTCCGCCGGGAAAAAACCAGCGGAAGTCATAGTTTGGCTATCACCCTTTCCAACCAGCGATGAGATAATTAAGGAATGATAATGAAATTAATTAAATCTAAAGCTTTGCTGTTTGATATGGACGGAACATTAGTCCACTCCACGCATCAGGTTGAATTTATCTGGCGTCACTGGTGTCGTATCAATCATATTGCGCCCCAGCAGGTACTCAGCATTTGTCATGGGGTTCGTTCGCGCGACGTCATTCATCGGGTCGCCCCTCATTTACCGCTGGAAGAACAGGCCGCGGTGCTTGACGGGCTGGAGATTGAATTTAGCGGCAAAGCGCGGGAAATCCCGGGCGCCGGCCACTTCCTCAGTTCCCTCGGCGACGTCCCCTGGGCCGTGGTGACTTCCGCCACCCAGCGGGTAACTCGGCACAGGATGACCTGCTGCCGACTGCCGTTGCCCGCGCTGATGGTGGGCGCCAATGAGGTGACCCGCGGTAAACCCGATGCCGAGCCCTATCGGCTGGGCGCGAAATTACTCGGCATCGCGGCCAGCGACTGCCTGGTGTTTGAAGACGCCCCCGCCGGCATCCACAGCGCGCTGGCGGCAAATTCGCTTCGTCGGGCTTGAGGGCGATGACATTGCGCTGGAGCTAAATCTTTCACCATGAACATCCCCTGGCGACCTCTAGCGTTTGGCAGCGGCGGCGCACCGGTGAGGTATCGACTCACCTGCCCTTCCCCGCAGCGTTTAGACGGCACTGTCGGCGCCATCGCGCCGGCGATACCCGCCGCACGCCGCGGGGAGCAAGCTCAACCCAACGCCTGTTTCAAGACGACGATATCTCCAGGTCAAACAGCGCCTGCAGCGGCTGCCGGCGGCGAATTTGCCGCGCCTGACCCCGTTCAAACAAGACCTCCGGCAGAAGCGGGCGGCTATTGTAATTCGAGGACATGGACGCGCCATAAGCGCCGGTATCGTGAAAGACCAGATAATCCCCCACCTGGGCCGGCGGCAAACGGCGCGACACAACGCCGCCGCCGGCGGTTTGGGTAAAGACATCGCCGGACTCGCACAGCGGTCCCCCCACCACGGTATCGCGCAGCGATTGCGCGCCGCGATCGCGACCGTCCGCCGGCAGCAGCGAGATAGCGTGATAGCTGCCGTACATCGCCGGGCGCATTAAATCGTTAAACCCGGCATCCACCAGCACGAAGTGGCGGCTGCCCATCTCTTTGACCGCCCTGACCTGCGCCACCAGTACACCCGCTTCCGCCACCAAAAACCGGCCCGGTTCTATTTCAAGCGCCACCGGATGCCCAAGATGCGCGCTAATCCGCCGGCGGGCAGCATCCCACAGGCCAAAGTAGTGATCGGTATCAATCGCCTCCTCACCCGAACGATAAGGTACCGATAACCCGCCGCCCGCGGAAATGGCCGCGAGATCCAGTCCGCTGGCGATGACCTGCTGCACCATGGCGTCGCAGACCTGCGCGAGATGGGCGTAATCCACACCCGAACCAATGTGCATATGTATGCCGATAAGCCGCAGGCCGTAGCGACGGATAAGCGCCGCGACCTGCGGCAAATCATCATGCCAAATCCCGTGTTTGCTATTTTCGCCGCCGGTATTGGTTTTTTGGCTGTGGCCATGGCCAAAACCGGGATTGACCCGCAGCCAGACCTCGTGCCCCGGCGAGCGGGCGCCAAGCTGCGCCAACATATCCGCCGAGCCGACATTGACCGGGATGCCGAGCTCAACGACCCGCGCCAGCGTCGGTTCATCCAGTAAATCGGCGGTAAAAACGATGTCATGGCTGGCGGTCCCCGGCTGAAAACCGGCCAGTAACGCACGTTCAATCTCCCCGAGCGACACCGAGTCCACCTTGGCGCCTTGGCTGCGCATCAGGCGCAGCAGATGGATATTGGAGCAGGCTTTCTGGGCGAAACGGACGGTATCGAAACGGCGTAATTGCGCAATGCGCGCGCTGATGGTTTCCGCTTCATATACCCATACCGGGCCGCCATACTGCTGGTGCAACGGCAATAAGTTAGCGGCGTTCAGAGCGCGTTCCGTGGTGAAAAGATCGTGCGGCATGGTGGTCCTCGTAGGCGATGGGGCGATCCCGGCAGCGCCGGCATGGGCTGGGGGCTCTTCTTTGTAATGCATCGGCGCCTATTAATAAAATATCTTTTTTGTCCCTATCTATTCATTTATGATATCGCTTTTAAGACGAGGCGGCAGATGGCGGCGGTAAGTTCACGGTAGATCGATATTTTTCACGCGGTCATGACCACGGGGAATCTGACCGAGGCGGCGGGGCTGCTGCACACGTCTCAGCCTACCGTGAGCCGTGAACTGGCGCGGCTGGAACAGCTGTTGCAGCTGACGCTGTTTGAGAGAATCAAAGGCCGCCTGAAGCCGACCCATGAAGGGTTGCGGCTATTCGAGGAAGTCCAGCGCTCGTACTACGGCATGGACCGGATCCGCGGCGCGGCGCGCGCTATTCGGGAATATCGCCAGGCGCAACTGTCTGTCGCCTGCCTGCCGGTATTTTCCCAGTCGCTGCTGCCGGAAGTGTGTCGCGCTTTCTTCGCCGCGCACCCGGAAATCAGCCTGAATATTATCCCGCAGGAGTCGCCGCTGCTGGAGGAGTGGCTTTCCGCCCAGCGATTTGATTTGGGTTTGACGGAAAACCCGACGGCGCCAGCGGGCACTCGCCGCGAAACCCTGATGACCCTCAATGAAGTTTACGTGCTGCCGCCCGGCCATCCCCTCAGCGCCAAATCCCTGCTAACGCCGGAAGATTTCCGTGCCCTGCCGTACATTAGCCTTTCCGCGACCGACAGCTACCGACACTGGCTGGATAGGCATTTTCAGCAAGCGGGAGTGGAACGACAGGGGGGGGTGGAGACCCATAGCGCCGCTTCGGTTTGCGCCATGGTGCGCGCCGGGGTCGGGCTTTCGATCGTCAATCCGCTAACGGCGCTGGATTATGCGGCCAGCGGCGTCCTCATCCGACCGTTTAGTATCGTGGTCCCCTTCACCGTGAGCCTGATCCGTCCGCTGCACCGGCCGGCGTACGCTCCTACCGCCGACGAGCCGCTTAGGCACTTCCGCCCGTCGACACGTCGCGGACGTAGCCGCACCCTCTGTCGGCCTTAAGCGGTCAACGGCCGGCGCGGCGGACGGGAAAAGGTCACCAGGCAGATAAGCAACCCACCCAACGCTAACCCGCCGGTGGCCAGCGGCACCATGGTCAGCCCCAGGCCGGCATCAATGACCTGGCCACCCACCCATGCCCCGAGAGCGTTACCGATGTTGAACGCCGAAATATTTAGCGTCGACACCAGATTCGGCGCATCATTGCCGTGCGCCACGACATTGAATTGCAGCGCCGACACGGTACAGAATGTCGCCATTGCCCAGAAAAACAGCGTGATTTCCGCCGGCCACAGAGTACCGCTGGTCCAGCGGAACAGCACCGAAAACAGCGCTATCAGCGCGAAACTCAGGATAAGCGCCACCGACACCCGCCAATCGGCGAGCCGTCCCTCCAGCAAATTGCCCACCGTTAAACCGGCGCCAATCAAAAACAGCGTCCAGCTCACGCCCCGATCGCTGATATGCGTCACCTGCAACAGCAGCGGCGCGATATAACTGAATAAGGTAAACATGGCCGCGGCGAAAAATACCGTCATCAATAGCGATAGCAGCCGCCGCCCGTTACGCAAGGCGGACATTTCCCGCGCCAGAATGGCCGGCGCGGCGTTGCGCTGTGCCGGCAGACTGACCAGCAGCGCCAACAGCGCCGCCGCCCCCAGTAAGGAGACGCACCAGAACGTCGCGCGCCAGCCGAACAGCTGCCCCAACCAGGTTCCGGCGGGGACGCCGAGCACGTTGGCGAGCGTCAGACCGGTAAACATCAGCGCCACCGCCGAGGCGCCGCGGTTGGGGGGCACCAATCCGGCGACCACCACCGCCCTGGTACCGAAAAACGCGCCGAGACAAAGAGCCGTCACCACCCGCGCTATCATCAGCAGCCCATAGCTATAGGTCAGCGCGCAAAGCACATTACCGATGATAAAGATCACCATCAGCAGCGCCAGACAGGTTTTGCGCGGCAAACGCGCGGTTACTATCGCCATAATCGGCGCGCCGATAGCCACGCCCAGCGCATAGCCGCTAATGAGCCAGCCGGCGTCCGGCAAACTGACCACGAGGTCCCCTGCGACCTCCGGCAATAATCCCATAATGACAAATTCGGTGGTGCCGATAGCAAAAGCGCTCAGCGCCAACGCCAGTAATGCGATGGGCATAGCAAACTCCAATAGCGTTTCGTCCCCGCGGTGCGGGCACGGTTTATTATTAACAAGGGTGTGTGGGCAGAGTCAGAAGCAGGGCCTTAAATTATCGTTGTTATGCCGAGGGCGCCGCGCGGTCCGCAAACGCCTCAGTAAAGCGATACCCGGGTGAAATTGCCGCTTGCGCGCACGTTCATTCCGAATCCGCAATCCCTCGCTACCGTGGCCAAATCGGCGCTGTCGGGATGAAACGTCATCGTTACCCGGCAGCCGGGGTCGTTACCGTCCGGCGGCGACTGCCAGATCGCGTGTTGTTGCTCAATATCGGTGAGGGTTGAAAACTGACCCATATTCGGTCCGTAATACAATCCCATCAATGGTATATAATAGCCGGAAAAACGAATGCGCCAGCGGCCCGCTTCCGGCATCACCGACAGCGTGCTCCAGACGCCTTTGCCGGCATAGCGCCAATACCTTCCCATCGGGCTGGCGGCCAGGGCCGGCTGGAGCTGATCAAGCACCGGCTGGATCGCCAACAGCGCTTGGCGGCGCTCATCGCCGTCCGGCATCCGCTGCAACCAGGCGCGCGCCTTAAAGGGCTCACCCTCCTTCATAAGCGCCAGCGCGATATGATGATAAGCGTCGGCCAGCGCCGCCGGCGGTACATGGCAAAATTCACCCCATGCGGCCTGGGCGGTGTAGTGCTCCACCGCCTGATGCAGATCGCCCTGGGAAAACGCTGCCTCTCCTGAACGAGCAAAATCGTTTAGCTTGCCACAATCCGCCGCGATCTGTTCATCGCTGGCCGCCGTATGCAGTACCAGGGCCATAACGCCCGCATGCCATTTCCGTTTCATTCACCGCTCAACGTTCATTCAAACCGACCGCAGCAGCGATAATGAAACGGACGCCGACAGAAGTAAAGATGCCGCTTACGCATGGCTTCAGGGATAAGGCACGATGGACAGTACAGTCACCGCCGCCTGCGGCTGATTAGCGGAGTGTGCCGCCGCATTTTTGACGGCCTCCGTCACCTCGGCGCTGGCGGTGGTAAGCTCGTTATCGCTTTCGACGATGACTTCCTGCGAGCGGTGGTGGCCCCCTTCTTGCCATTCATAGGCGATTTTATATTGTCTGCTCATACTCGGGTCCTCCGTTGCCGTTCTTGAAATGTCTCGATCAAGTATAGCCAAGTCCCGCGGCGCTGCCCGCCGCTTAAGGGCCAATGCGTTAACCGGCAGTGAAGAATGCAGCGCTGCCCGCCAGTAAAGGGGAACAGCGTTAACCGGGAGTGAAGACCGCAGCGCCGCCCGCCGCTAACGGGCCGCGACGTTAACCAGCGAACGCCGGCATGACTAATACGATTTTGTCGATATGGCCGCTGCTTTCCATCAAGCGGAGCGCCTCGGCGGCGTCGCCCAACGTAAAGACCTTATCAATCAGCGGCCGCACGTTGCCATCGGCGAGCAGCGGCCAGACCTGCTGCTGCAATTCGGCGGCGATGACCGCTTTTTCTTCCACGCTGCGCGGGCGCAGGGTAGACCCGGTATGCGTCAACCGTTTGGCCAGCATAGGCATCAAATTCAGCGCTTTGGCCGCGCCCTGCTGCACGCCGAGTTGCACAATCCTGCCGTCCAGCGTCGCTGCCTCATAGTTGCGCGCCACATAATCACCGGCAATCAAATCGACGATCACATCGGCGCCCCGGCCGTCGGTCAGCCGTTTTACCTCCGCCACGAAATCCTGTTCACGGTAATTAATGGCGGCGTCGGCGCCCAGCGTCATCACCGCTTGGCATTTTGCCGCCGACCCGGCGGTGGCGAACACCCTGGCGCCAAACGCTTTACCGAGCATCACCGCGACGATACCGATACCGGAGGTGCCGCCATGAACCAGCAGCGTCTCGCCGGCGGTCAGTCTGCCGCGCTGAAACACATTGGTCCAGACGGTGAAAAACGTTTCCGGTATCGCGGCGGCTTCGTTCCAGGACAACGCGCCCGGCACCGGTAATGCATTCGTTTCATGCACCACGCAATATTCGGCGTAGCCGCCGCCGGCAATGAGGGCGCAAACCCTGTCGCCGTTGACGAAGCGGCTGACGTCTGCGCCGACGGCCACGACTTCACCGGCGATTTCCAGGCCGGGGATATCAGAAGCGCCCGGCGGCGGCGGATAATGCCCCTGTCGCTGCATCACATCGGGACGGTTGACGCCCGCGGCCGCCACCCGTACCAGCAAATATCCCGGCGCCGGGCGCGGAACCGGCCGTTGCGACAACACCAACCGCTCCGGTCCGCCCGGCTGGTTAATCTCAATAATCTGCATACGGTCAGGGAGAGAAGACGTATTCATGATCGGATCCTTAGTAACAAAAGGGAAAATGCCGCCCGTTCCGGCAGCCGATAAACGCGCCGCGGCGAGGAACAGGGTTATAGCATAGCCCAGCGGCATTTCCCTTTCTGTCCATTGTGTGGTGTGTGCGGGGATCGACGTGCTAATCACCGTGCAGGGCCGCGCCGCCGGCTCTGCACGCCGTTTTATCCGTTAAGGGCGGCCAATCGCCGCTCCAGACGGGCAATTAACGCGTCAAGCTCCTGCAAATCCTCCCGATCCAGCCGGGGGCCAGGCTGGCGCAGCGGATCGCCCCGCGGCGGCGGAGCGTCTCTTTGCGCAGCGTCAAACCGATCCCGTATTGAAATTCATGGCGCAAGAGCGGTAAATAACAATCAAACACATCCTCCGCCTCGTCGTCTCGCCCCTCATCAAACAGCCGACACATCTTAACCAGCATTTCGGGATAAGCAAAGCCGGTCATCGCTCCATCGGCGCCCCGGCGCATCTCCTGGGGCAAAAACAGACCGTCGTTGCCGGCCAGGATACTGATCCTTCGCAGGCCACGCGCTTCGCTCTGGCGGCGCACCTGGCTCAGTTTACGCAGCCCGGGCAAATCTTCATGTTTGAGCATCACCAGTTGCGGCAGCGTCTCCACCAAGCGCAAAATCGTCTCGACCGAACAATGTACGCCGATCGACTGTGGGAAATCCTGTAGGCACAGCGGGATATCGTCGCCTAGCAGCGCCGCCACCGACAGATAGTAGTTCACGACCTGCTCTTCGGTTTTTAAGTTGGCTACCGGCGCCAGCATCACTCCGGCGGCGCCGAGCGACATCGCGCTTTTTGCCAGCATTGCCACCTGACGATGGGCGGGATGGCTTATACCCACCACCACCGGCACCCGGCCATTGACTCGGGTCATCACCCGGCGCATGAATAACAGGGATTCGTCGCTGGTCAGCTTGGGCGCTTTCCCCATCATGCCCAGGATGGTAATACCGCTGACGCCTTTCTCAAGATAGAAATCGATTAGCGTGTCGGTACTGTTCAAATCCAGTTCGCCGTCCTCATCAAACGGCGTGGTGGCGATAATATAAACGCCGCGGCTTTGCTCGCTCATTTTGCGCTCATGATACCCCCTTCGTTGTGCGCATTGTTGGACTCGGGTCCGTTTCATCCCGTGCAAAAACCATGGCGTCCTGCGGCGCAAAACCCCACTCGATGGCCTGTCCCGGCGTCCGCTCACGTGCGCCGATGCCGGCGGCTAGCGACCCGGTGCTGGTTCCGGTCACATCCGATCACTGATTCCGATTTCACCCGATCACTAATTCTGATTTCATCCGATCATTGATTCCGGTCGCCCGATCAGCGATTCCGATTCTGTCCGATCGCTCATCTTCTGTTCCGCCATACTCTGGAGACTTTTAGCTTCTGGGGGCATGGCACGTAAAAAGAAGAAAGCGAGAACGGAAATGTGCATCTATATTAATGTCTTACGTATGAAATTCGAGCAGCGTCGCTCGAATCGCACTATCGCAACAGCGCTCGGCATAGGCTGTACTACCGTGCACGATATCCTCGGCCGATTCACGGTAGCTAACCTGGTCTGACCATTGCCGGCGGAACTGTCCCCCGTCGACCTCGACCGCCTGCTCTATCCCGGCAAATCCGGAAAAGTTATCAATACTTTACCCAGCTGGCTTGATATCGATACCGAGTTAAGCCGCAAGGGCATGACCAAGCAGCTGCTCTGGATGGAATATCAGTCCGCCGTGGGCGGTGATGCCCTCGGTTACTCACAGTTTTGTGCACTGTTCCGTGACTGGAAAAAGAAGCAGCGGCGTTCCATGCGCATGGAGCACAAGGCTGGCGAAAAGCTCTTCATCGACTTATGTGGCCCCACCGTACCTATCGTCAACCCTGCGACCGGTAGCGTACGCCAGGTCGCTATCTTCGTCGCTGCCATGGGCGTGTCAGGCTATGCGTATATCGAAGCCTACGAAGGCCAGGACATGGCATCGTGGCTCAACGCCAATAGCCGCTGCCTGCACTTCATGGGTGGGGTTCCGGAGCTGATGATACCTGATAATCTGCGCAGCGCTGTCAGCACCCCTGACCGCTATGAGCCGGTCATAAACCAGAGCTACCAGGCGCTGGCAAATCACTATGAGACAGTGGTGCTACCGGCGCGCCCGAGAAAACCGAAAGACAAGGCGAAGGCAGAATCAACTGTGCAGCTGGTAGAACGCTGGGTTTTGGCCCGGTTGCGTAAACGTAGGTTCTACTCGCTGGCCGAACTCAACCAGGTGATACGAGAACTCAATCATGAGTTGAATCTGCGCCCGATGCGTCATTACGGCGGACAAAGTCGCCTTGAACGCTTCGAGCAGCTGGACAAACCAGCTCTTGGGCCTCTACCGCCCACACAATGGGAATACAGTGAGTATCTCGTTGCCCGAGTGAGACCTGATTACCACATAGACTACGGCAAAAACTGGTACTCGGTGCCGCATCCGCTGGTTGGCGAGCGCGTTGACGTCATCGCCACCCAACGGCTGGTGCAAATCCACCATAAGGGCGTCTGCGTGGCTACGCACCCTCGCAGCGATAATGCCTATAGGCACACGACTCAGGCGGCGCACATGCCGGCTAACCATAAGGGGCAGAGTCAGTGGACGCCGGAAAGGCTGTGCAGTTGGGCGCTGTCGGTGGGTGTGTGCACACTGAAAGTGGTCGAGTCCATCCAAAAGAGCAAAGCCCATCCGGAGCAGGCTTACCGCTCCGTGCTGGGGCTACTCAATCTGCAACGGCGCTATGAGACGACGCGACTGGAGAAGGCCTGCGCGCTGGCGTTGGAGAAAGGGTGCATTAACCGCTCTTTCATAGCCAACGTATTGAAACACGGTCGTGAAAGTGAGGTCACCCAGGACGGAGCCGGCGTATCAATGCTGGTTCACGAAAACCTCCGAGGTCCGGACAGTTATCACTAAGGAGAATAAATATGGATACACTGTTAATGGCTCTGCGAGAGCTGAAGTTGTCGGCAATGGTCCAGGCGTTGGAGACGCAACGCGAACTCCCGGGGAGTTATGGGGAGCTGGGGTTCGAGGAGCGGTTGTCGTTGATGGTAGAAGCGGAAAATTTGCATAGAAAAAACAACCACATATGCCGTATGCGACGGCAATCGCAAATGCGCTTGCAGGCAAAACCGGAAGATATCCGTTATATCCCTAGCCGAGGAGTGACACCGGAACAGATGCGAGATCTGCTAGGGGGACAATATCTGAAATATCAGAAAAGCATACTCATCACGGGGCCGACAGGTACGGGCAAAACCTGGCTCAGTTGTGCGCTTGGTGAGCAGGCATGCCGGCAGCAATATAGCGTGCGTTACTGGCGAGTGGGTCGGTTGCTGGCCCATCTTCACCAGTGTCAGGTAGACGGGACCTATCTAAAACAGCTTAAGCAGTTAGAAAAAATAGAGTTACTGATCTTGGACGACGTGGGCCTAGAATCAATAAGTCCGATGCAGGCAACAATGCTGTTGGAGGTGATGGAAGATCGCTACGACAAAAGCAGCAGCATCCTGATCAGTCAACTGCCGGTGAAAAAATGGTATGGACTGATAGAAAACCCCACGACAGCTGACGCGTTACTCGATCGGTTAGTACACCCCAGCTATAGACTGGAACTTAAAGGCGAATCACTACGCAAAGAGCAAGGAGTAGCCAGCACAGGAAAAATAGACTAAACCCGAGTCAGAAGATGAGCAAACACGTGATCGAATATCACTGGAATGGGTGATCGGAAAATATCGGAATAACTGATCGGATGTCGCCGGAACAGCTGATCGGATACGTCGCTTTGTTGAATAAATCCGAAATTTGGACCCTGTACACGATTCTGTGTAAATGCCTTTTCTCAGAAGTGACCGTCCAGGCGGTCACCGAACTCGATAATAAAGCGGCTCATTGCCATGCGCCAGTCCCTCAAAGGCATTGTCCATTTCTGTGAGGCCGCCTGTATCGCCAGCCACACCACCTTTTTCACTGCGTCGTCGGTCGGGAACACCTTGCGCTTTTTGATGGCATGCCGGATCACGCTGTTTAACGACTCGATGGCGTTGGTCGTGTAGATCACCTTGCGGATGTCCGTTGGGTAGGCAAAGAACGTGGCCAGATTGGCCCAGTTTGCCTGCCAGCTTCGACTTATTTGCGGGTAGCGGATGTCCCAGGCACTGGAGAACGCTTCCAGCGCCTGCAAGCCGGCTTCTTCCGTAGGGGCCTGATAGATAGCTTTCAGGTCGCGGGTGACGGCCTTGTAGTCCTTCCAGGAGACGAACCGCAGGCTGTTGCGCACCATATGCACGATACACAGCTGGAGCCGCGCCTCCGGATACACCGCGTTAATAGCGTCAGGGAAACCTTTCAGCTCGTCTACGCAGGCGATAAGGATATCGTTCAGGCCGCGGTTTTTCAGCTCTGTCAGCACGTTCAGCCAGAACTTTGCGCCTTCATTTTCGGCCAGCCACATACCTAGCAACTCTTTCTGGCCTTCGATGTTGATGCCCAGCGCCAGGAACACAGATTTGTTGATAATGCGGCTATCCTGCCGGACTTTTAGAACGATACAGTCAAGATAAACAATGGGATAGACTGCATCCAGAGGCCGGTTTTGCCATTCGACAACCTGCTCCATGACCGCATCGGTGACCTTTGAGACCAGCGCCGGCGAGACATCGGCGTCATACAGCTCTTTGAACGCGGCGGCGATCTCGCGGGTGGTCATCCCTTTGGCGTACAACGATAAAATCTGGTTATCCATCCCGGTAATCCGGGTCTGGTTCTTCTTCACCAGTTGCGGTTCAAAGGAACCGTCACGATCGCGCGGAGTACGCAGCGCCAGCGGGCCATCGCCAGTGGTAACGGTTTTTGTGGAATAGCCGTTGCGGGCGTTGGTCCCCGGTTTAGGCTGATTTTTATCGTAGCCGAGGTGATGGGTCATTTCGGCATTGAGAGCTGCTTCGACGCTAATTTTTTTCAGCAGCCGATCGAAGTAACTGAGATCTTCAGGGGTTTTGAGATTTTTGGCCAGTTCGTTAGCCAGAGCCTGCAACTGTTTTTCGTCCATAAATTAACCTGTTTTTGATGTTGGATTGAACATATCAAAATCAGGCAAATACACAAATTTCTAAACAGGCTCGAAATTTGTGACGACTTCCTCCCTATCAGGGCGATTGTTACATGATGCGGACGCTGTTTGGCATTCCTAACAGTGTGATCCGGTTAAGTGCTTTAACCATTGCCATTGCCTCACCTACCTGCGCGTCATAGTCATGCAGACTCAGATGACCACCCAGAAGTGTTTTAAACCGGAACATGGCCGTTTCAGCCAGTGAACGCCGGTGATAACCTACTTTCTTTTTCCAGGTATCGTTATTGCCCCTCAGATGCTGATTTGCCACCGCATGGTTACGCTCATGGTATCGAGCTGGCCAATATTGCGCACCACTTCGCGGTGGGATAAGCGGCTTTATTTTTTTCCTCAGCAGAGCATCATGACAGTAACGCGTATCGTAAGCACTGTCAGCCGACGCTTCCCTTATTTTCCGGTGGGTTTGGTTAATCAGCCCGGGCAGCGCCTGCGCATCTGTCGTACCGCTTAGCGATAAATCGGCACAGATAATTTCATGTGTCGCGCTATCTACTGCCAGATGAAGCTTGCGCCATACTCTGCGCCTCTCAGCCCCATGCTGCCTGACTTTCCATTCGCCTTCGCCGAAGACTTTCAGGCCGGTGCCATCGATGACCAGGTGTGAGATTTCGCCGCGGGTTGGCGTTTTTATGCTGATGTCGACGGTTTTTGCTCGCCGGCTGACCAGAGAGTAATCTGGGCAGCGCAGCGACAGCCCCATCAGTTTAAAAATCGCGTCAACGAAACCCTGTAACGCCCGGAGCGAAAGGTTAAACACGCGCTTTATCATCAGAACCGTGGTAATGGCCATATCGGTGTAGTGAAGCGGCCGGCCACGATGTTCAGGTGGTGTACTCTCAGTCCATGCAGCAATGGCTGACTCATCAAGCCATACTGTCAGGTCCCCCCGCTGCCTGAGCGCATTGTTGTATGCGGGCCAGTTGGTGATTTTAAACTTTTGCTTTGCCATGGGGACCTGATGTTGAAACGAATGTAGTGATCAGAGCCGCCAGTCACCTAAAAGTTCGATTTATTCAACAAAGCCCGGATACGTCGGAATCTGCACCCCGGCTCGCCGATGCGGATATGTTCGGGACGTACGCCAATGACCGGTCCAGACGGCGGCTGAATAAAATTGCACTCGCCGAGAAAACCGGCGACAAATCGCCCCCCCGGCCGCCGATAAAAGGTGCTCCGACCGCCCCGCGTCAATAATGTTGCCCTGATCCATAATGACAATGGTGTCGGACAGGTTCATAGCCTCTTCCTGATCGTGGGTAACGAAGACCACCGTCAGACCGAGCTCCTGATGTAACTGTTTGATCTGCAATTGCAGGCTCTGGCGTAAATTCTTATCCAGCGCGCCAAGCGGCTCATCCATCAACAAAATATCGGGATTAAACACCAGCGCTCGCGCCAGCGCCGTCCGCTGCTGCTGCCCGCCCGACAGCTCCGTCGGCAGTCGCTGCCGATAGGGCGCCAGACTGACCAGTGCCAGCGCTTCGTTAACCTTGCGCTCGATATCCTCCCGCGCCAGTTTGCGCATCCGCAACGGAAAGGCGACGTTTTCATAGATCGACATATGGGGAAACAGCGCGTAGTTCTGAAACACCATACCGATGTTGCGATCGGCAATAGACACCCGGCCCATATCCTTGCCGGCGATGTGTACCGTTCCCGCATCGGGGGACTCAAAGCCGGCGATGATTTTCAACAAAGTGGTTTTACCGGATCCGGAGACGCCCAGCAGCGTACAAAATTTCCCGCGCCATACCGCTAAATCGATACCGGGTAGCGCAACGGTTGCGCCGTAGCTTTTGCGGATGCCGGCCAGCGTGACATCTTTACCTTGTAACGGTTGCATGTTTGGCTCCTTTACGGCTCAACACAAAGTGGGCAATGAGGATCGCGGCGGTGAGGGCAATGAGCAGGCAAGAGGCGGCGATCACCGTCGGATCGAAATCCATCGCCAGCCCCTCATACATCAGTTTCGGTAGTGTGCGGTTGCGCAACGTGGTCAAGAACAGCGCCATCACCACATCATCAAAGGAGGTGATGAAGGCAAATACCGCGCCGCCCACCAGGCCAGGCAACAGCGCCGGCAGCATGATGCGGACCCACAGCTGCCGCCAGCCGGCTCCGAGGCTCCGCGCGGCCAGCTCCAGGTTGGCGTCAAACCCCTGCAATGCCGCGCGCAGCGTCAGATAGCAATACGGCACCGCCAATACCGTATGGCCGATGACCAGCGCCGCCGAATTCGCCATCAGCCCCAGCGGGTTGCACAGATAATAGAGCGCCACGGCGGTAATGATCGCCGGTACCGACATGGGAATGATAAACAGGGCGTCCAGCCAACCTTGATGCGCGCTACGTAATTTATGCATACCCAGCGCCGCCGTGGCGCCAAGCACCATCGCCAACAGCGTCACCATCGACGCTACCTGGACGCTCTGCCACAGCGCCGCCATCCATTTGCGCTGCGCAAAGAAATTGAGATACCAGCGCAGGCCATATTCCGGCGGCGGGAACGTCGGAAAGCTGCCAGTGCCGAAACTCATGGGGATCACCACCAGAATCGGTAGGATTAGAAACAGAGCGCAAACGCCGCCGGCCACCACGCAGAGCCCTCCCCCGACGCCACGGCGCTGCACCGCCGACGCGCTGCCTTTACCGGCCGGCGGCGCCATCAGACGGCCGAGGCCGAACAACCGGTTAAACACCCAGAGCGCGCACAGCGTGATGAACAGCAACACCCCCGCCAGTGCCGCGGCAATGCCCCAGTTCAGCTCATCGGTAATGTTGTGGGAGATCAGTTCGGCTATCATGCGCTGGCCGGAGCCCCCCATGAGCGACGGCGTGATGTAATACCCCACCGCGTTCATAAACACCATGATGGCCCCTGCGACCATACCGGGGTGGGTCACCGGCAATACCACTTTGAACAGCACGCCGAACGCGTCCGCACCAAGGCTTTTCGCCGCCAGAATCAGCGCCCCGTCCATTGAGCGGAAGGAAGCATAGAGCGGCAGCACCACAAACGGCATCAGCACATGGGTCATCCCGATCAGCACGCCGTTGAAGTTATATAAAAATGCGATGGGATGGTCGATGAGGCTTAAGTTGACCAACAGCCTGTTCAACGGGCCATTTTGCTGCAACAGCGCTATCCAGGCCGAGGTCCGCACCAGCGCGCTGGACCAGAACGGCAGCAGGACGGCGAAAAACAGCAGTTTCGCCAACGCCGGCCGTACCGTCGCCATCAAGTAAGCCAGGGGATAACTCATCACCACGCAGCAGCCGGTTACCGCCAACGCGATGATGAAGGTATTTTGCAGCACGATACGGTAAATCGGCGTCGTCAGCAGATGCCGGTAGTTATCGGCAGATAACACCCCGTGCACATAAAATCCCTGTTTAAGCAGCCCCAGGATCGGCCAGACGAAAAACAGCCCCCAAAAGAGTACCAGCGGCAGAATCAACAGTATGAGCGGGGAATAACGCCGCCGACCTGCCGGCCGTGATAATGTCGTACTTATGATGGCGGACATAGCGTCTCCAAACTCTTGCGCCGTAGAATTCGGTTGGCGTTAACTGACGAACAGCTGGCGTGGAAACTGAGTTAGCCGTTCATAGCCGCTTTCGGTAATCAATAGGGTTTCCGACATACCGAAACCGCGCGCCAGGGCGGCATCTTGAATCGCTATCAACCGTTCCACCGTGCGTCGGTCGTCGTCGCTGGCCTCGCCCACGCGAATCGGCCGCATAAAACGCATGGTAGTGACGCACATTCGGCGTGGTCTCTATCTGTACAATGTCCCCGTGGGCCAGCACCCGATCGCTGTAGCCGCCGTGCAAATGAAACGCCCGCTCCCCCGAAGACATCACCCCCGGCCCCGGCAGGTCGCTGCCGGCCCGGATCATGGCCGCGCAGATCTGTGCCGCCATCTCCCATTCACTCACGCCGGCCTGGGCTGAGTCGATAGCGGCCATTTCCACCGCCACGCTCGGCGCCTCGCCGAGCCGGGTGCGGATGGCGTTGACGGCTACCGCGTCTTTATCGTCGCTATCACGCCACATGACGCGGTCAGGATAGCAGCAGGTACTGTCGAGGTAGTACGCCTCCACATCGCGACAGACAACCGTCGGCGCGCCGCTGGCCGGAATAATCGCGAACTGGAAAGAGGAGTAGGCGCGGGTAAAAAACCCCGTCAGCCAGGTAACGCTTTCCGGCATGAAAGCCAACAGCGCGTCGTGGCCCTACGCCACCAGTTGGGCCTGTACCCGCGCCAACCGCCGGTCGTATTCTTCTTTCTCGAACCAATAGTTTTTTTCAACCATTTCCCACACCTTCATTGAGCAACGATCGTACGGCAAGCGCCGGGCGCCGCCGCGTTTCGGACTATTCCTGCATCATCGCGTTGTAGGCTTCCCCGGCGGCCAGAGAATGATCAGCCCACCAGCCAATATCGAGAAAAAGTGCATTCGCCAACCGTTCTGGCGTGGACGGCAGTCGTTCGGTGCGGGCGGGATCGATAAGCGCAATCGAGGCGGGCGTCACCGGCCCATAGGCAACATAGTGGCTGAAGCGAGCCTGCACCTCGGGCTTAATGATGTAACTGAGAAATTTCACCGCCGCAGCCTTATTGGGCGCCCCTTTTACAATCATAAAATAGCCGACCTGCGCCACCGATTGGCCCCAGCTCATGGCGATGGGCTGACCTTCATCAATGCCGGATTGAAAGCGGCCATTCCAGCCAAGGGCCATCACCACTTCGCCGCTGGCCAACGCCTGTACCGGCTGAGCGCCGAAAGACCACCACATGGCGACATAAGGTTTGATTTGGCGGATCTTATTGAGCACACGCGCCATACCCGCTTCGGTGCTCAACGTTTTATACACATCCTTGGCCGCGACACCGTCGGCCATCAACGCCGCCTCCAATACCGTGTCTGGTTTTGCCGGTAGCGAACGCTTACCAGGGAATTTTTTCACATCAAAAAAGTCGGCAAAGGTTTTCGGACCGCCCTGAGGAAAGGCCTGCGTGGAATAGCCGATTACCGTAGAGAAAATCTCCGACGGCACACCATAATCATTGCGCGCCTGGAGCAGCACCTTGCTTTCATCCACCATGGCGGGAGTTATCTTCTCAAACAGACCGCTTTGCGCCCCCTGCATCAGGCTGGCGCCGCCGGCGGTCACGACGTCCCACTCGACGCGATGGGTATCCACCATGGCTTTGATGCGGGCGATAACGGGATTGGTGTCTTCTTGCACGTCAATGCCGGTCTGCTCGCTGAATGGTTTGATCCAGGCCGCGCGGATACCGTCTTGATAAGCGCCGCCCCAGCTGGCGAACATCATCTCATCGGCCGCACGGGCCGTAGAGGCGAGGCACACCGCCGCCAGCACCCCGGCGATTATCCACTTACTGCGTAAGGTTGTCATCCCGTTGATCTCCCATTGATAACTGCATTAAAGATTGACGCTTTCAGGGGGTACCGACGGCGAGGATTGTACCAGCGCCGCAAAACGGGTCAGCATGGTTTTCGCCGCCAGCGCCTCATCGGCGGTGGCAATCAAATGGTCGATATTTCCCCCGTCCAGCTCCATGCGCTGCCGGTTTTGTTCAAACCAGACCGACGCCTGCGCCAGCGTGATTTCCGGGTGGCCCTGGATGCCCCAGACCGGTTGATCCCGGTAACGCCATATTTGGTTCGGGCATTGATCGCTGCCGGCCAACACCGTCATCGCGGGATGGTCGGCGCGCACTTCGTCGTTGTGCCAAACGAACATATACGCCCGCGGTACAATACCGGCGGCAATAGGATCGCTGGCCGCGGCGGGAGTGGCGCTCAGCCATTTATTCCCTATTTCGCAATAGGGACGCCGAAAGACCTGATCGTGGCCGCACAGCGCGGAGGCCAATATCTGACTACTGAAACAAACGCCAAGCATTGGAATGCGCCGCCGCGACGCTTCCTGGATCAGCCGATGTTCCTGCAGGATAAACGGCACATCTTCGTAGGCGCCGTGGGGGCTGCCCGAGAGGAAAATGCCGTCATAACCCGCCAAATTCTCTGGAAATTCATTGTTGAACGCCCAAAATCGATCCACCTCCAGCCCCCAGTGTTCAAATCGGTCGTCAAGCCGGGCGACGGTGGTGGTGGAACGACCGTTATGCAGATACAGCAATCGTTTGCGTTGCATGAAAAACCCCGTTTGGGTAATGAACGAAAGGGAAAATGGCGAATGCGGTAGCTGGCCGTCAACTCGGGGGCAAGCCGGTCACCGACTGCACAATAGCCTGACGCGTGCCTTCGATATGCCGCACCATTGCCGCGGCGGCGGCCTCGTCGTCGCCGGCTTCGATCGCGGCCAGAATGGCCAAATGCTCTTCCCGCCCGGGAGCAAAACGGCCCGGCACGGTTTCTTTACTAAATAAACGGGTGCGCACACGCAGCTCATCAATGAGGCGCTGCAATAATCGATTGCCGCCGGTGTCGGCGATACTGAGATGCAGTAAATCATCGACTTCCCAGTGATAGTCAGCCGTAACCGTGGCGGGTGAAGTCATTTGCAGTAAACGTGCGCGAATGTCGGCGATCTTGCCGGGAGACATACGACCCGCCGCCTGGCGAGCCGCATCGGCTTCGAGCAATTTACGTACCGCCATAATTTCAAGGATTTCGGCCAATTCAACGCCGTTGACCAACAGGGTGCGTCCAGAACGGCGCAGGAAATGCTTACTCTCCAAACGACCCAGGGCCTCACGTATCGGCGTACGCGACAACCCCAGCAGCTCCGCCAGCCGACGCTCGCTGATGACCTCACCGTTCACCAGCGCGCCCGATTTAATCATGTTCAATACCGCTTCAAAGGCTTGCTCGGTTAAAGACCGCTCGGTCGCTTGCTGGGGTGCTATCGCGCTCAACGCCCTTCTCCTTTGTTTGTTTTTCCACGATTATGCCGCCGGTATGCCATTTATATACTACTTACACACCACCGATGTCATCACGCCAAGCCCGATAAAAGCCGACATCTGCGGCGAAAATGCCTTAATTTCTGGTAAAATAAGAAAACAGTATGACGCTGGCAGGAATCGCCCGGAAAGAAGCGTCGGTAAACGGGGGAAATGCCGATAGATGGGGCTCGAAAGAGAACGGTGAAGCGTGAACAGCGGGGTATGGGTACCCCTTTGCCCGCTGCGAACCCCATACGCCATCGCGATGGGCCGCAGGTCCCCGCGCAGGTGCAGCGTTCAGCGCTGGGCGAACCGTTACGCCTCAGCGCAGTTGAAGGCCGACCGTGGCGCTATCAAGCGCCGCCGACCGGCCCACAATATAACGCCAGCCCCGACGTCAGCTTGCGCACGCGCTTTTTATCGCCGGCGATGGCGATGCTAATTAATTGAAACGACTCGCTGTTCTGACCAGCGAGCGCGGCGCGAAATTGCGTATAGTCGGTGGTGGCTTGACCTTCGACCGGGAAGAGCACCACATCCAGCGCCTGACTCGCCCCCTCCTGCCACAGGCGTTGCAGGTGCCGCGTATCGGCGGCGAGCACCGAAATGCCGATGGGGATAAGCCCCGGCCACGCGCGTTGTCGGGCGTCGATCAACGCCTCCCTCACCAGACCGAGGTGGCGCTGGCCAAGGGTTAATGCCATCACCGCCGCCGCATTTGCCGCGCGGCCGGCGTCCAGCGCCTGACTGACTATCACCACACAGCGTTCCGGCACCACGCTTGCCTATTGCTCCATTTCGTTCATCTCTACGCTCCTGTTATTGACCAAGGCGGTTAGAGTAGAAGGGGATTCAATCGTCGTCTGGAACGTTTGTGCACCAATAACGATAGCTGGCGGGCGTCATATGATAGGCACGACGGAACCAACGCCCCCGATGGCTCTGATCGGCGAATCCGACCTGTGCGGCGGCCAGGGCGGGGGAAACGCCCTGCATCAGCAGGCGGCGGGCCTGTACCAAACGCAACTGCACCAGCCAGGCATGGGGCGGCAACCCGAACGCCGCACGAAATTCGCGATTAAGCCGGAAACGGTCCATGCCGGCAACATGGGCCAACGCATCCAGACCGATCTCCTCATGATAACGCATCCAGACCGATCTCCTCATGATAATGCGCCTGCAAATAATCGCGGGCGCGAATCAGGGCGAGGCGACTGACATTGGCCGGCGCGCTTTTCTTTCGCCAGGGATAGCCGTGGGTCAGACGGACGAGCAGATGCTGTAGGGCATGGTCTCGCACCATGCGCGGCGCCTGATGATGCAAGGCGTTAAACGCCTCCCAGGTAGCGCCGGCAAGAAGCGGATCGTTTACCAGCGTTTGCGGAAAGACCAGCTCAAACCGGTCCGGCGCCTCGGCAAAGAGGGCCGGCAAGGTTTGACGCATCAGCGGTACCGGTAGATAAAGCATGCGGTAGGTGAAGCCGGCGCCATCCACCGCATCGCCGTCATGGATTTCGCCCGGCGCCAGCATAAACACTTTGCCCGGCGTGCCTTGATGTTTGATGCGCCCCGAATGGAATTGCTGCACGCCGGCTTCGGTAACGCCGATGAGATAACTGTCGTGCCAGTGTGCATCAAAGGCATGGCCGGTGAAATGGGCGCGAAGAGTTTCAGTCTGGCTATCATCATCCCTGGTGATATCCACCCAATTGGCGTTTAGCATAGGCATAAGTCCGGGAACAGGTGCAGGATAGGGTAACAAATCTACGCCCTATTGGGATGCAGGAGGGAAACGCGGTGTAAAACAGATGGAAAACCAGGGTTAAGGTGGCCCCAAGCGCGAAGGTCAGAACGCCGTCCAGCATAACTCCTCACGCAGCGGGGGAAATAAGCGATAGCGCGGCTTAATCGTTTTCTCGGACGGTCTGGACCTTGAGTTTTTTGCCGTTCATTACACCCTTCACCTTATAAATTAGTCCGTTATCGCAGCAGGAAATCAGTAAATCCCCATCCCAGTCCATACGCAGCTGGCTGGGCGACGGACAATGATAGCCGGCACGCCGCAGGGTTTGCTGCGCGAACTGGTTCTGCTTCATTTGCCGCGGGCTGCCCGCATCTTGCCAGACGGGCAAATGCCAGCTCGCCGCATCGGCAAACAGTCGGGACAGAACGAACAGCAATAGTGTGATCGCAAATAGCGCGTTTAAAGGGCGCGTATCATTCATCATGTCATGCCCAACGAGAGAAAGCGCAACTGTAGCCGAGAAATTAATGCGGAACAATGATCTCGCGTTAGCTTTTCGGCCTTATGTCATTTCACCGCGAGCGCCGACCTCTTCGATCCTGGCCGCCTGGCCCCATTGCCTACGCTCGCCGAAACGCCGGGGCCGCCATAGCCCGCAACACCGAGCCTCTCCATCGCACGCTCATCAAAACCCCGTCAGCGTACCCGCCGCCGCGCGCAATGACAGCCCTTTTCCCGTGCCGTCATCCGGCCATGATGCCACCGTCCACCGGCAGGCTGACGCCGGTAACGAAGCTGGCCGCCGGGCTGACCAGCCAAAGCGCAGCGGCAGCGACCTCGTCGGCCTCGTCGGCCTCGTCGGCCTCGCAGAGGCGTCCTAGGGGGTGCAGGTCGCCGTGCTCGTCAAGTTTATCGCCAAACACCGCCTCGGACATGGCGGTCCTGACCAGACCGGGACAGACGGCATTGATACGGATACCGTGTCGGGCATATTCCAGCTCGGCGGATTTAGTCAACCCCAACAGGCCGTGTTTGCTGGCGGTGTAGGCACAGCCGCCGGTGTAACTTGCACGTAGCCCGGCGATAGAGGCAACATTCACAATAGCGCCGCCGGACGGCATCATCAAAGGGATTTCCCGCTTCATACAGAGATAAACGCCGGTAAGATTCAGCGCCATTACCTGATGCCAGGCCTCGTCGGGATAGTCGGTCAATGGGGTAAACGAGACGCCATCGGTACCGGCATTATTGATGGCAATATCCAACCTGCCCCACCGAGTGTCGATCTCATCAAACAGGCGCCGCAGATCGTCGGCCTGCGCCAGATCGGCGGCATCTTGCCCGCGAACCGCTGCGTCAACGCTTCCACCTCCCCCTCGCTGATTTTGCGAATCAGGTGAGGTAATAGCCAGCACAGGCTGCAGCGCCGCTTTCGCGCTTGACCAACGCGCGCCGTCGACGGGCAAAATCGCGCGGATACGCCCGGCAATACCGGGCGCGACCGGCGCCAGCACGCAGCTGTATACCCACAGCAGCCCCAGACAATTTTTCAAGACCTGCGCCGATGCCAGCGGATCGGTTTTCACCTTGCGCCATGGCTGCTGGTGGGTGATATATTCATTGCCGCGCGTCCACATGCGCCGCATCGCCACGCCCGCCTTACGGTATTCTAACTGACGCATGTGATGCTCGTATTCGCTTACGTCCTGCGACAACGCCTGGTTCAGCGCCGGATCGGGGCAGTAGCCGGCCGGCAGCGCGCCGTTAAAGTTGCTCACGATAAGCGTCACCAACCGGTTGATAAAATTGCCCAAATTGTCCACCAGATCTTTATTGATTACCTGCGCCATAGCGCTAAAGGAAAAATCGGTGTCGCTGGTTTCTGGCATCATGCAAAACAGGGTATAACGCCAATAATCGGTGGGAAAAAGCGTCAGCGCTTCGCCGGTGAACACGCCACGCTGGCGGCTGGTGGAGAATTTTGTCGACCCTGTACACGGCTTATCAACGGGAAAAATCTTTATATTTCTAATGTAATCCGCAGCAATCAAAATAGAATTTGCCTACCCACGGCGTCTGATAATTATTTTCTGCAAGCGGTAAGAGATGTAATTTATTTACTTCTTTACTTTTCTTGGGGTGACATCTTACTTTAAAAAAAACGAATCAACCTCACCTAGGAATGCATTATGAAAGTAGGTTTCATAGGCTTGGAAAAAATGGGCGCCGCCATGGCTACACGACTTAAAAATGCTGGACATGAAGTGATCGCCGTTGATGAAAATAGTCATGCACGGGACAAGGCGACGCAGCAAGGCATCAATGTCGCCGCGGATTGTCGATCGGCGGCAGCTATGCTGCCGGCGCCGCGGACTTTCTGGCTGATGACGCCACCGGGTGAGGCAACGGAAAACGCTATTGCTGAATTAGCGGCGCTGCTTACCAGCGGTGATATCGTCGTTGACGGTGGTAACTCGGATTTTCGCGATACGCTTCGTCGCTCGGCCAGGCTGCGGGAGAAAGGGATAACGCTGGTAGACGCGGGCGTTAGCGGTGGAACACAAGGCGCACGGGAAGGATGCGGGCTTCTTATCGGCGCAGCGACCCCGATCGTCGAATGTCTTGCCCCGCTGTTTGACGCCCTGGCGGCCAAAGGGGCGTGGGCGACGGCGGCGCGGGACATCTTGCCAAAGCGGTGCATAACGGCGTCGAATACGCGCTGATGCAGGCTTATGGCGAGGGATATGAGCTACTTCTGGCGTCTGACATAGATGTCGACCTGCTGGCCACGCTGAACGCCTGGCAAAACGGCTGTTCCATACGTTCGCATTTACTGGAAAAACTGATTGAAGCCCTGGCGCCCAATGTGTCGCTGGCCGGTGTAAAAGGCTACGCAGCGGATTCCGGCATGGGCCGCTGGACGGTGGAGGAAGCCATCCGCCTACGCGTGCCCACGCCGGCCATCAGCGCGGCTCTCCAGGCGCGTTTCCGCTCACAGCAGGACGATTCTCCCACCATGAAAAGCATTGCCGCCCTGCGGGGGACGATCGGCGGCCATGCGGTAAAACACCGCGAGGATAACGCATGAGCACAGTTTCACTAACGCAGCGCCTGCAACAGGTCGCCCGCGAGCTTAGTCATATGGCGCAAGCTATTAACGATGAGCAGTTATCACAGCTTGCCGAGGCCATCAACCGCACGCCGCGGGTGTTTTTAAGCGGCCAGGGCCGCTCGGGTTTGATGGTGAAAGCAATCGCCATCCGTCTCATGCATATCGGTCTTGCGGTGTATGTGTAGCGATGCAAAATATTTTGGACTAATTTGCAAGCAATTCTGGACTCCTTTAAACCACTAAAAAGTGGCCATTTTGGACAGTCCAGAATTGTTTGCAAAAAGGAAATCAGGCGAAATTGCGAATGATCAACTCGCGTCTGCTATGAGGGTTGTTGCCTAATGAGTATTTTAGGTCAACAACGTCGATATGAAGGTTTTTGAAG
Organism: Candidatus Sodalis pierantonius str. SOPE; assembly: GCF_000517405.1. Lineage (NCBI taxonomy): Bacteria > Pseudomonadati > Pseudomonadota > Gammaproteobacteria > Enterobacterales > Bruguierivoracaceae > Sodalis > Candidatus Sodalis pierantonii. Next base: position 3,778,108 of record NZ_CP006568.1, read on the forward strand.
ATGCTCCTCATTTCTGGGATATCATTAACTGAAATAACCATTCTTCCTGTTATCGAATGAGCCAGGCTATCAATGATGCTGTATTGCTCCAGGCCAAACGCCACGCCATAGCCTTGAGTCTTCCAGTAAGGTGGATCAAGGTAGAACAATGTATGTGGCCTATCATATTTTTCAATACAAGCCTGCCAACCAAGATGCTCTATGGTTGCCTGAGATAAACGCAGATGAGCCTGTTATAGCTGCTCTTCGATTCTTAGAAGGTTCAATAACTGTGATCGCACAGGGCTTTGTTGAATAAATCGAACTTTTAGGTGACTGGCGGCTCTGATCACTACATTCGTTTCAACATCAGGTCCCCATGGCAAAGCAAAAGTTTAAAATCACCAACTGGCCCGCATATAACAATGCGCTCAGGCAGCGGGGGGACCTGACAGTATGGCTTGATGAGTCAGCCATTGCTGCATGGACTGAGAGTACACCACCTGAACATCGTGGCCGGCCGCTTCACTACACCGATATGGCCATTACCACGGTTCTGATGATAAAGCGCGTGTTTAACCTTTCGCTCCGGGCGTTACAGGGTTTCGTTGACTCGATTTTTAAACTGATGGGGCTGTCGCTGCGCTGCCCAGATTACTCTCTGGTCAGCCGGCGAGCAAAAACCGTCGACATCAGCATAAAAACGCCAACCCGCGGCGAAATCTCACACCTGGTCATCGATGGCACCGGCCTGAAAATCTTCGGCGAAGGCGAATGGAAAGTCAGGCAGCATGAGGCTGAGAGGCGCAGAGTATGGCGCAAGCTTGATCTGGCAGTAGATAGCGCGACACATGAAATTATCTGTGCCGATTTATCGCTAAGCGGTACGACAGATGCGCAGGCGCTGCCCGGGCTGATTAACCAAACCCACCGGAAAATCAGGGAAGCGTCGGCTGACAGTGCTTACGATACGCGTTACTGTCATGATGCTCTGCTGAGGAAAAAAATAAAGCCGCTTATCCCACCGCGAAGTGGTGCGCAATATTGGCCAGCTCGATACCATGAGCGTAACCATGCGGTGGCAAATCAGCATCTGAGCGGCAATAACGATACCTGGAAAAAGAAAGTAGGTTATCACCGGCGTTCACTGGCTGAAACGGCCATGTTCCGGTTTAAAATACTTCTGGGTGGTCATCTGAGTCTGCATGACTATGACGCGCAGGTAGGTGAGGCTATGGCAATGGTCAAAGCGCTTAACCGGATCACGTTGTTAGGAATGCCAAACAGCGTCCGCATCATGTAACAATCGCCCTGATAGGGAGGAAGTCGTCAAAAATTTCGGATTTATTCAACAAAGCGATCGCACAGCGGAAGTACCAAAGTTCTGCCCGCTCACTTTGCCACCAAATGTGAGTTGTTGAAGATAGTAAAACTGGGCGGCTCGCTGTATATCGGTCAGCGTTTGTGGTGGTGTTTCTTTTAGCCAATCAAACAGCTGCCTACTGCTTAAAGCCCACTTAAACTGACGTATAAATTTCTCCAAATGGTACTTAACTGTCATTACCAATTGAAAAGTGATCCACCCTGCTAAGTAAAATAGGCTTTTTTGTTAAAATCAGTGGTTATTAATACGCCATTATGCCGAAGGCAGGCGAGGCGCGAAAAGTACTTATAAACGCGCTCTGAAGCTTCTGCGCACCGATACGTGAGCGAAGCGAACTTGTGACTGGCATAGCCCCGGAAACCGCGTCAGCGCCCTGCTTGGCGTTTTTTTCGATGTAGAGATCGCGCATATGGATGCGATTATGACCACTTGTCGAACTGTCTTATAGTTTTCAAATATCCAAGATTATTTTTGTTAGCTTCCTCTTAAAAGAATAGTGATTTAATTAGCAGAGTGGATCAGATTTAAACCGGTGGTGACACTTAACCACCCGATAGAGGTTTATCAAATCGCCATTGATATCGTTCAGCACTTCGACTGTGGATGGTTCCTTGCTGAAAAACAGCGCCGCTCCCCCACAGAATGGTTCAACGTAGCATTTGTGCTCAGGAAAGTACGATAGAAGACGTTTAGCCAGCCGCCGCTTTCCTCCCACCCAAGGTACGATTGGCGTACTCATTAATGCAATCCTCATGCGTTACTATAATTTTTACCGATCAATAATCAGTAATTAATCGTCAAGATAATTATTAGTTGTAACTTGTAGATACTGACTGAGGGGTAGTGGCTATAAGTAATAACACGGGAAGAGAAATATTTTAATTTAAAATCAAAATGTTAACTTGTAATGGCTAAAGAGGTAATCCAGCATTGATTAATCTGTCGGCATAAATATTAAGCTGGGAGTTCCCATAAACGAGTGTATTTAACAATGATGCAAAATACGTTAGGGTAAGGCTGCAGATGAGCTGCAATGAACTGTTTTTTATTATAATTAATTAAAAAATATAGGTTTTTATGAAATACCTCTATGATATCGATGGTCTAAGGGCAATAGCCATCATTTTTGTGCTGGCTTTTTATGGCGGATTGACGGTTTTTCCATCAGGTTTTATCGGTGTGGATATGTTTTTTGTGATTTCAGGTTTTTTGATAACCTCAATCATCATTAACTCAATGAAAAATAATTATTTTTCATTTTTTGGTTTTTACCGGCGTAGATTATGGCGATTACAACCAGCCTTAATTGCTATTGTTTTAGGCTTTGTTGAATAAATCGAACTTTTAGGTGACTGGCGGCTCTGATCACTACATTCGTTTCAACATCAGGTCCCCATGGCAAAGCAAAAGTTTAAAATCACCAACTGGCCCGCATACAACAATGCGCTCAGGCGGCGGGGGGACATGACAGTATGGCTTGATGAGTCAGCCATTGCTGCATGGACTGAGAGTACACCACCGCTTTGTTGAATAAATCCGAAATTTGTGACGACTTCCTCCCTATCAGGGCGATTGTTACATGATGCGGACGCTGTTTGGCATTCCTAACAGCGTGATCCGGTTAAGCGCTTTGACCATTGCCATAGCCTCACCTACCTGCGCGTCATAGTCATGCAGACTCAGATGACCACCCAGAAGTGTTTTAAACCGGAACATGGCCGTTTCAGCCAGTGAACGCCGGTGATAACCTACTTTCTTTTTCCAGGTATCGTTATTGCCGCTCAGATGCTGATTTGCCACCGCATGGTTACGCTCATGGTATCGAGCTGGCCAATATTGCGCACCACTTCGCGGTGGGATAAGCGGCTTTATTTTTTTCCTCAGCAGAGCATCATGACAGTAACGCGTATCGTAAGCACTGTCAGCCGACGCTTCCCTGATTTTCCGGTGGGTTTGGTTAATCAGCCCGGGCAGCGCCTGCGCATCTGTCGTACCGCTTAGCGATAAATCGGCACAGATAATTTCATGTGTCGCGCTATCTACTGCCAGATGAAGCTTGCGCCATACTCTGCGCCTCTCAGCCCCATGCTGCTTGACTTTCCATTCGCCTTCGCCGAAGATTTTCAGGCCGGTGCCATCGATGACCAGGTGTGAGATTTCGCCGCGGGACAGCCCCATCAGTTTAAAAATCGCGTCAACGAAACCCTGTAACGCCCGGAGCGAAAGGTTAAACACGCGCTTTATCATCAGAACCGTGGTAATGGCCATATCGGTGTAGTGAAGCGGCCGGCCACGATGTTCAGGTGGTGTACTCTCAGTCCATGCAGCAATGGCTGACTCATCATGCCATACTGTCATGTCCCCCCGCTGCCTGAGCGCATTGTTGTATGCGGGCCAGTTGGTGATTTTAAACTTTTGCTTTGCCATGGGGACCTGATGTTGAAACGAATGTAGTGATCAGAGCCGCCAGTCACCTAAAAGTTCGATTTATTCAACAAAGCCTCGCGTCTACTGTCTCTACCACCATTAGTCATCCTAGGAAGGCTTTCTTACTCATTATACCTTTGGCACTGGCCTATTTTTGTCGTGGGACGTTACCTGGGGTTCAAAGAAAACCTTGTTTTTACTATTACATGTTATACACTAACTTTACTGCTCTCCTGTATTTCTTATTTTTTTACGCTTTGTTGAATAAATCCGAAATTTGTGACGACTTCCTCCCTATCAGGGCGATTGGTACATGATGCGGACGCTGTTTGGCATTCCTAACAACGTGATCCGATTAAGCGCTTTGACCATTGCCATAGCCTCACCTACCTGCGCGTCATAGTCATGCAGACTCAGATGACCACCCAGAAGTGTTTTAAACCGGAACATGGCCGTTTCAGCCAGTGAACGCCGGTGATAACCTACTTTCTTTTTCCAGGTATCGTTATTGCCGCTCAGATGCTGATTTGCCACCGCATGGTTACGCTCATGGTATCGAGCTGGCCAATATTGCGCACCACTTCGCGGTGGGATAAGCGGCTTTATTTTTTTCCTCAGCAGAGCATCATGACAGTAACGCGTATCGTAAGCACTGTCAGCCGACGCTTCCCTGATTTTCCGGTGGGTTTGGTTAATCAGCCCGGGCAGCGCCTGCGCATCTGTCGTACCGCTTAGCGATAAATCGGCACAGATAATTTCATGTGTCGCGCTATCTACTGCCAGATGAAGCTTGCGCCATACTCTGCGCCTCTCAGCCCCATGCTGCCTGACTTTCCATTCGCCTTCGCCGAAGATTTTCAGGCCGGTGCCATCGATGACCAGGTGTGAGATTTCGCCGCGGGTTGGCGTTTTTATGCTGATGTCGACGGTTTTTGCTCGCCGGCTGACCAGAGAGTAATCTGGGCAGCGCAGCGACAGCCCCATCAGTTTAAAAATCGCGTCAACGAAACCCTGTAACGCCCGGAGCGAAAGGTTAAACACGCGCTTTATCATCAGAACCGTGGTAATGGCCATATCGGTGTAGTGAAGCGGCCGGCCACGATGTTCAGGGGGTGTACTCTCAGTCCATGCAGCAATGGCTGACTCATCAAGCCATACTGTCATGTCCCCCCGCTGCCTGAGCGAATTGTTGTATGCGGGCCAGTTGGTGATTTTAAACTTTTGCTTTGCCATGGGGACCTGATGTTGAAACGAATGTAGTGATCAGAGCCGCCAGTCACCTAAAAGTTCGATTTATTCAACAAAGCCATTTTTTTATTGAAAAACCATGTAGAAAAAAAAGCAACTCTTTGCCAACATCTTTTTCAATCCTCGTGTTAATACCAATAATTATTTTTGTAGCACTATACTCATTGACCGAACGATACAATGGGTTCAGTGGGCGCTTTGGTGCAGATTATTTGCGTATAACATCTACGCTGGACAAATATGAGTCGCCCTATAGAGAGTCATGTTTGAACGATAATGAGGACGGAAAAAATAACGATTGTATCATTGGTGATACAGACGCCCTCAAAAAGGCACTACTGATCGGAGACTCACATTCTAATCATTTTTGGAATTTTATAGATTTATTGGCTAAGGATGCGCATGTCTCTGTGATGGTACAGGGCACATCGACGTGTTTAGTGTTACCCGGTATTTCTCAGTTTGATTGGGGGCGCTACAAAAACAGTGTTTATAAAGATTGCCATGACAATGTGGCCCGCTATTATGACAAGATACAAAAAGAGAAATTTGATTATGTCATCATTGGTGAAGTCTGGAACCATTATACAAGTGACAATATCATAAATAAACTCGGGGATGCGCGTTCAGAGGCGTTGCCCAGACAACGCATTGAAGTCGCGATGAGAAAGGCGATGGGTATCATAATTAAATCAGGCGCAAAGCCCGTTATTATAAAAACAATCTATATTGCACCCAAAGAATACGTACCATGCTTTTATCAAAACGTCAAATTAAGAGCACACAATAAAGACGCATCTTGTGAACGTGGTGTATGGAATGGTGATGGTAGTGACTGGTTCAATCAGCTTTTTAAGCAATTAAAAACTGAATATCCTTCCCTTATTATTATTGACCCGAAGCGCGTACAATGCTCGGGGAAAAACTGTGTAACAGAAATTGATGGGATCCCTATTTACCGTGATTACTGGCATCTTACAGATCACGCTTCTTTTATTTTTGGGCTTTGTTAAATAAATCGAACTTTTAGGTGACTGGCGGCTCTGATCACTACATTCGTTTCAACATCAGGTCCCCATGGCAAAGCAAAAGTTTAAAATCACCAACTGGCCCGCATACAACAATGCGCTCAGGCAGCGGGGGGACATGACAGTATGGCTTGATGAGTCAGCCATTGCTGCATGAACTGAGAGTACACCACCTGAACATCGTGGCCGGCCGCTTCACTACACCGATATGGCCATTACCACGGTTCTGATGATAAAGCGCGTGTTTAACCTTTCGCTCCGGGCGTTACAGGGTTTCGTTGACGCGATTTTTAAACTGATGGGGCTGTCGCTGCGCTGCCCAGATTACTCTCTGGTCAGCCGGCGAGCAAAAACCGTCGACATCAGCATAAAAACGCCAACCCGCGGCGAAATCTCACACCTGGTCATCGATGGCACCGGCCTGAAAATCTTCGGCGAAGGCGAATGGAAAGTCAGGCAGCATGGGGCTGAAAGGCGCAGAGTATGGCGCAAGCTTCATCTGGCAGTAGATAGCGCGACACATGAAATTATCTGTGCCGATTTATCGCTAAGCGGTACGACAGATGCGCAGGCGCTGCCCGGGCTGATTAACCAAACCCACCGGAAAATCAGGGAAGCGTCGGCTGACAGTGCTTACGATACGCGTTACTGTCATGATGCTCTGCTGAGGAAAAAAATAAAGCCGCTTATCCCACCGCGAAGTGGTGCGCAATATTGGCCAGCTCGATACCATGAGCGTAACCATGCGGTGGCAAATCAGCATCTGAGCGGCAATAACGATACCTGGAAAAAGAAAGTAGGTTATCACCGGCGTTCACTGGCTGAAACGGCCATGTTCCAGTTTAAAACACTTCTGGGTGGTCATCTGAGTCTGCATGACTATGACGCGCAGGTAGGTGAGGCTCTATGGCAATGGTCAAAGCGCTTAACCGGATCACGCTGTTAGGAATGCCAAACAGCGTCCGCATCATGTAACAATCGCCCTGATAGGGAGGAAGTCGTCACAAATTTCGGATTTATTCAACAAAGCGCCCACCACATCGACACCGTAAAATTCGGTGCTCATAGGTTGCCCAGGATAAGGGTAATACCGGCATTCACCTGAACGTTTCTCGTTGCCATTTTGCCCACGGCCATAAAAATGCAGAATATCCGTGAGATGGCCACCACCGAATAGGGAGACGGCTTTACCAAACGTTGCCCCACCGCTCGCCGTGAGATTACCGCCGACTTCAAGGTTTTTTACCCAATGCAGGCGCTCTGTATTCCACTCGCCGGTTTTGACATTGTTGGCGTACAACGCGACGCTGCCTTTGCCATTAGCAATCAGCCCTGAATCGCTGTCGCCGACATTAACCGAATGAGTGATCTGCAGACGGCCGTTAACCGTGCCACCGGTACGTTTATCCAGCGCGTTCTGTGCCTGTTCAACGGTATTTTTTAGCCCCAGATGGGCCACGAACGCCGCTTTATCCGGGATATCCGAGCCGTTATTTTTCTTGAGCAGGCTGCGTTTTTCATTCTCCTGCCGGGCTTGCGCAATCAGCCCCTGGATGGCCTCGGCCAGCTGGTTGTTCTGCGCCGGATTGGGTTGCATCCCGGCGGCCGCCAGAATGTGCTTATGCTCGGTCTGGGTATCGATGACCGCACCCTGCATGGCGTTTAGCCACTGGGCGTAAAGCACGGTGCCCCTGACGTCGCCGGCCGGGTCGCCGTCATGAAACAGCCCGTCATCGCTGTTAATCGGCGCGATAATGTCCTTCATGGGCGCGTTTTCTCCCGGTAGTTAAACACCACCTGGGTGTGCGCGGGTTTCAGGTCCTTAAACAGCCCTTCAATCAGGTTCTGCCCGAAGGTCAGCAGCTTTTCCCCGGCCAGCGAGCTGCCGGCGCGGAACGGCTCCGGCTCGTCGATGGTGATGCGGTAGCCCAGCGATTTGGCGAGAGTGATAAAATATTTGCGGCTCAGACCGCCGGTGGCGTTGATTCGCGCCAGCACCTGCTGACGACGCTGCTGTAGCGTCATGCCGCTGTCGGGGGAAAGACTTAACATTCGCAGTCGGCCAGTAGCCCCATGGCGAGGAAGGGGGTGATACCGTAGGCCACTTCGCCTGCGCGGATTTCCAGCTGTGCCAGGCTCTTCCCCTCAGCCTGCAGTTCAGCCGTCAGGCGCTCACCGGTCAGTGCATAGCTTTTCGGTGGCAGCAGCGCACTGAGCAGCTGTGCGGAGCCTGTTTAGAAATTTGTGTATTTGCCTGATTTTGATATGTTCAATCCAACATCAAAAACAGGTTAATTTATGGACGAAAAACAGTTGCAGGCTCTGGCTAACGAACTGGCCAAAAATCTCAAAACCCCTGAAGATCTCAGTCACTTCGATCGGCTGCTGAAAAAAATTAGCGCCGAAGCAGCTCTCAATGCCGAAATGACCCATCACCTCGGCTACGATAAAAATCAGCCTAAACCGGGGACCAACGCCCGCAACGGCTATTCCACAAAAACCGTTACCACTGGCGATGGCCCGCTGGCGCTGCGTACTCCGCGCGATCGTGACGGTTCCTTTGAACCGCAACTGGTGAAGAAGAACCAGACCCGGATTACCGGGATAGATAACCAGATTTTATCGTTGTACGCCAAAGGGATGACCACCCGCGAGATCGCCGCCGCGTTCAAAGAGCTGTATGACGCCGATGTCTCGCCGGCGCTGGTCTCAAAGGTCACCGATGCGGTCATGGAGCAGGTTGTCGAATGGCAAAACCGGCCTCTGGATGCAATCTATCCCATTGTTTATCTTGACTGTATCGTTCTAAAAGTCCGGCAGGACAGCCGCATCATCAACAAATCTGTGTTCCTGGCGCTGGGCATCAACATCGAAGGCCAGAAAGAGTTGCTAGGTATGTGGCTGGCCGAAAATGAAGGCGCAAAGTTCTGGCTGAACGTGCTGACAGAGCTGAAAAACCGCGGCCTGAACGATATCCTTATCGCCTGCGTAGACGGGCTGAAAGGTTTCCCTGACGCTATTAACGCGGTGTATCCGGAGGCGCGGCTCCAGCTGTGTATCGTACATATGGTGCGCAACAGCCTGCGGTTCGTCTCCTGGAAGGACTACAAGGCCGTCATCCGCGACCTGAAAGCTATCTATCAGGCCCCTACGGAAGAAGCCGGCTTGCAGGAGCTGGAAGCGTTCTCCAGTGCCTGGGACATCCGCTACTACCCGCAAATAAGTCGAAGCTGGCAGGCAAACTGGGCCAATCTGGCCACGTTCTTTGCCTACCCAACGGACATCCGCAAGATGATCTACACGACCAACGCCATCGAGTCGTTAAACAGCGTGATCCGGCATGCCATCAAAAAGCGCAAGGTGTTCCCGACCGACGACGCAGTGAAAAAGGTGGTGTGGCTGGCGATACAGGCGGCCTCACAGAAATGGACAATGTCTTTGAGGGACTGGCGCATGGCAATGAGCCGCTTTATTATCGAGTTCGGTGACCGCCTGGACGGTCACTTCTGAGAAAAGGCATTTACACAGAATCGTGTACAGGGTCGCTGTGCGTAATCGCGGCCGTTCATGGCATTGTCTCCACGGTGATAGTGCCTGCGCGTATCCACTGCACGGTCTGTTTGTTCACCACCGGCACCACATTGGTGCTGGGGGGTGCAGATTCCGATGTATCCGATCAGCTGTTCCGGCGACATCCGATCAGTTATTCCGATATTTTCCGATCACCCATTCCAGTGATATTCGATCACGTGTTCGCTCATCTTCTGACTCGAGTTTAGTCTATTTTTCCTGTGCTGGCTACTCCTTGCTCTTTGCGTAGTGATTCGCCTTTAAGTTCCAATCTATAGCTGGGGTGTACTAACCGATCGAGTAACGCGTCAGCTGTCGTGGGGTTTTCTATCAGTCCATACCATTTTTTCACCGGCAGTTGACTGATCAGGATGCTGCTGCTTTTGTCGTAGCGATCCTCCATCATCTCCAACAGCATCGTTGCCTGCATCGGACTTATTGATTCTAGGCCCACGTCGTCCAAGATCAGTAACTCTATTTTTTCTAACTGCTTAAGCTGTTTTAGATAGGTCCCGTCTACCTGACACTGGTGAAGATGGGCCAGCAACCGACCCACTCGCCAGTAACGCACGCTATATTGCTGCCGGCATGCCTGCTCACCAAGCGCACAACTGAGCCAGGTTTTGCCCGTACCTGTCGGCCCCGTGATGAGTATGCTTTTCTGATATTTCAGATATTGTCCCCCTAGCAGATTTCGTATCTGTTACGGTGTCACTCCTCGGCTAGGGATATAACGGATATCTTCCGGTTTTGCCTGCAAGCGTATTTGCGATTGCCGTCGCATACGGCATATGTGGTTGTTTTTTCTATGCAAATTTTCCGCTTCTACCATCAGCGACAACCGCTCCTCGAACCCTAGCTCCCCATAACTCCCCGGGAGTTCGCGTTGCGTCTCCAACTCCTGGACCATTGCCAACAACTTCAGCTCTCGCAGAGCCATTAACAGTGTATCCATATTTATTCTCCTTAGTGATAACTGTCCGGACCTCGGAGGTTTTCGTGAACCAGCATTGATACGCCGGCTCCGTCCTGGGTGACCTCACTTTCACGACCGTGTTTCAATACGTTGGCTATGAAAGAGCGGTTAATGCACCCTTTCTCCAACGCCAGCGCGCAGGCCTTCTCCAGTCGCGTCGTCTCATAGCGCCGTTGCAGATTGAGTAGCCCCAGCACGGAGCGGTAAGCCTGCTCCGGATGGGCTTTGCTCTTTTGGATGGACTCGACCACTTTCAGTGTGCACCCACCCACCGACAGCGCCCAACTGCACAGCCTTTCCGGCGTCCACTGACTCTGCCCCTTATGGTTAGCCGGCATGTGCGCCGCCTGAGTCGTGTGCCTATAGGCATTATCGCTGCGAGGGTGCGTAGCCACGCAGACGCCCTTATGGTGGATTTGCACCAGCCGTTGGGTGGCGATGACGTCAACGCGCTCACCAACCAGCGGATGCGGCATCGAGTACCAGTTTTTGCCGTAGTCTATGTGGTAATCAGGTCCCACTCGGGCAACGAGATACTCACTGTATTCCCATTGTGTGGGCGGTAGAGGCCCAAGAGCCGGTTTGTCCAGCTGCTCGAAGCGTTCAAGGCGACTTTGTCCGCCGTAATGACGCATCGGGCGCAGATTCAACTCATGATTGAGTTCTCGTATCACCTGGTTGAGTTCGGCCAGCGAGTAGAACCTACGTTTACGCAACCGGGCCAAAACCCAGCGTTCTACCAGCTGCACAGTTGATTCTGCCTTCGCCTTGTCTTTCGGTTTTCTCGGGCGCGCCGGTAGCACCACTGTCTCATAGTGATTTGCCAGCGCCTGGTAGCTCTGGTTTATGACCGGCTCATAGCGGTCAGGGGTGCTGACAGCGCGGCGCAGATTATCAGGTATCATCAGCTCCGGAACCCCACCCCCACCCATGAAGTGCAGGCAGCGGCTATTGGCGTTGAGCCACGATGCCATGTCCTGGCCTTCGCAGGCTTCGATATACGCATAGCCTGACACGCCCATGGCAGCGACGAAGATAGCGACCTGGCGTACGCTACCGGTCGCAGGGTTGACGATAGGTACGGTGGGGCCACAGAAGTCGATGAAGAGCTTTTCGCCAGCCTTGTGCTCCATGCGCATGGAACGCCGCTGCTTCTTTTTCCAGTCACGGGACAGTGCACAAAACTGTGAGTAACCGAGGGCATCACCGCCCACGGCGGACTGATATTCCATCCAGAGCAGCTGCTTGGTCATGCCCTTGCGGCTTAACTCGGTATCGATATCAAGCCAGCTGGGTAAGGTATTGATAACTTTTCCGGATTTGCCGGGATAGAGCAGGCGGTCGAGGTCGACGGGGGACAGTTCCGCCGGCAATGGCCAGACCAGGTTAGATATCGTGAATCGGCCGAGGATATCGTGCACGGTAGTACAGCCTATGCCGAGCGCTGCTGCGATAGTGCGATTCGAGCGACGCTGCTCGAATTTCATACGTAAGACATTAATATAGATGCACATTTCCGTTATCGCTTTCTTCTTTTTACGTGCCATGCCATGCCCCCGGAAGCTAAAAGTCTCCAGAGTATGGCGGAACAGAAGATGAGCGATCGGACAGAATCGGAATCGCTGATCGGGCGACCGGAATCAGTGATCGGATGAAATCAGAATTAGTGATCGGGTGAAATCGGAATCAGTGATCGGATGTGACCGGAACCAGCACTTGCCGTTCTGCCGATCGTCGTCACGGCGGCGGTGATGTTTTTTTCACCGCCTTGGCCGGCAGATAGTTGCGCTGCATATAGCGATGAGTTGAAACAAACGCCGCCACCAGCGTCATAACAAAGTGTCTTTTTTCATGTTTATCCATACCTCCCCCTTGCCTTAAAAGACCCGAGAATCGTCCCTCGGGATTAATCGCCGCTGCCCGTCCTGCCGGGTGACATCACGACCCAGCTTCGCGTGCCGGGCAACGGCGGGTTATATAAAAGTTCATAAGGCAACTGACGCAGGTCGGTTTTTTTGCCCAGCAACGTGGCGAAAAAAGCCTGATGCTGCTCGACATAACTCAGCGCCTGCAAAAAAATGGATTGCGTACAGCCCGACATGGACGCCATCAACGTCAATTCACGCTCGAACATCTCACGCGCACTCACCGGTAACGTTTCCCCGGCCTGCGATACGCCATAAATCATCACCACGCCGGCGTCGCGTACCGCCGCCAGCGCCGTCAGCATCCCGTCCCGGCTACCGGAGCACTCAATCACCATGTGGTAATGCCGGTCCTGAGGGGTTTGCTGGCAGACGATGGGATAACTTTGCGCCCAGGCCATCGCGTCGTCATGGATATCGCATAGCGCCAGATGCGCTTGCGTCCAGCGGTGCAGCAACAGATGGCCGAACATTTTGGCCGCCACCCCTGACCCGACGATCAACACGAGTGGCGCGCTGGTGTGTTGTAATGCCGCAGCATGGGTTAATCGGCTGAGGCCGTGCATGACGCACGCCAGCGGTTCCACCAGCACCCCCAGACGGGGATCGCTCAGCGACAAAGTATGCAAACTGCTGTCCGGCGCGCAGATATGGGTGGCGAAGCCGCCGTGGTGGGTAATGCCCAGCTCTTGTTTATGGAGACAATGGCTTACCCAATCTTCCTGGCAGTACTCACACTCACCGCAGGGGATCTCGTTATTCAGCACCCGATACCGCCCGTCGGTTCCGCGGCAAACGACTTCATGGCCGAGCACTCGGCCCTCGCTCTGATCGGACCAGGCCAGGGCGCGATCGGTCTTACAGATGCCGCAGTAGCAAACTTCCCATTGTTGCCACTCGTGGTGTTGCGGGATCAATTTCTCCAGATAACACAACTTACCCGGGCCAAGCTTGACGACCGCGGCCATATCAAACCTCCTCCGCGTCGGCCAGGGCGGCGAAGACCTGATCGAGAATGGTCAGCATGCGCTCCATTTCTTCGTAACCCATATCCAGCCAGGGGGCCAATTTGATTTTTTCGCAATGGCAGCCGCCGCTATTAAGGATCAGACGCAGCGTTTCTCCCTGGTAGACGTAATCATTATCCTGCGCCAGCGTGACCGCCTGCTTACCCGCATTACGCCAGGGCAAACCGTCCGGCGTGGTGAAGGTAACGCTAAACAGCATCCCTAGCCCCTCGATTAGCCCAATGAAGGGATAACGCTGTTTTAAACGCCGCAGTCCGCCCATGAAATAGGCCGATTTTTGCGACAGTAGCGGCTCATAATCCTGAGCGATCATATAGCGCCAGGTTTGCAGCGCGGCGGCGGTGCCTAAGGAGTGATTGGCAAAATTACTGTGGGCGTGGCCCGGAGTAAAGATATCGCGACTCACTAATTCTTCCCGAGCCCAGACCGCACTGAGCGGGCTGAGGCCGTTAGTCAGCGATTTACCCAGCGTGATGATATCCGGCTCTTTGTTGAATAAATCCGAAATTTGTGACGACTTCCTCCCTATCAGGGCGATTGTTACATGATGCGGACGCTGTTTGGCATTCCTAACAGCGTGATCCGGTTAAGCGCTTTGACCATTGCCATAGCCTCACCTACCTGCGCGTCATAGTCATGCAGACTCAGATGACCACCCAGAAGTGTTTTAAACCGGAACATGGCCGTTTCAGCCAGTGAACGCCGGTGATAACCTACTTTCTTTTTCCAGGTATCGTTATTGCCGCTCAGATGCTGATTTGCCACCGCATGGTTACGCTCATGGTATCGAGCTGGCCAATATTGCGCACCACTTCGCGGTGGGATAAGCGGCTTTATTTTTTTCCTCAGCAGAGCATCATGACAGTAACGCGTATCGTAAGCACTGTCAGCCGACGCTTCCCTGATTTTCCGGTGGGTTTGGTTAATCAGCCCGGGCAGTGCCTGCGCATCTGTCGTACCGCTTAGCGATAAATCGGCACAGATAATTTCATGTGTCGCGCTATCTACTGCCAGATGAAGCTTGCGCCATACTCTGCGCCTCTCAGCCCCATGCTGCCTGACTTTCCATTCGCCTTCGCCGAAGATTTTCAGGCCGGAGCCATCGATGACCAAGTGTGAGATTTCGCCGCGGGTTGGCGTTTTTATGCTGATGTCGACGGTTTTTGCTCGCCGGCTGACCAGAGAGTAATCTGGGCAGCGCAGCGACAGCCCCATCAGTTTAAAAATCGCGTCAACGAAACCCTGTAACGCCCGGAGCGAAAGGTTAAACACGCGCTTTATCATCAGAACCGTGGTAATGGCCATATCGGTGTAGTGAAGCGGCCGGCCACGATGTTCAGGTGGTGTACTCTCAGTCCATGCAGCAATGGCTGACTCATCAAGCCATACTGTCATGTCCCCCCGCTGCCTGAGCGCATTGTTGTATGCGGGCCAGTTGGTGATTTTAAACTTTTGCTTTGCCATGGGGACCTGATGTTGAAACGAATGTAGTGATCAGAGCCGCCAGTCACCTAAAAGTTCGATTTATTCAACAAAGCCGATATCCGGCACAATATCGTAATGCTCAAAGGCAAATAATTTTCCTGTTCGGAACATACCCACCTGTATTTCATCATCAACGATTAATATCCCGCGTTTTTGCATTTCCGGCACAAACTGGCGAAAAAAGTCTTTTGGCGGCACCGTATAACCCCGCCCCTGGCAAAGCTCAAGAAAGAAAGCGCCTATTTCATTACTATTTTCGCTGGCAATACCATAAAAATCATTTTCCATCGCTCGCGAAATCATTTTGCCGCAATAACTGCCGCATTCGCCGGGCTGTTTGTCATAATAGCATTGCCCACAATTGGCGTAAGGAAACATTATCGCCCGATCGGCGAATTCGCCACAGTACTGACGATAACGGTGACTGCTGGACATACCGGACACCGTTAAAGAGCGGCCGTGATGGCCACCCATCAGGGTCGCCACCCGGTTGCGCCCGGTATTCTTACGTACGATTTTCGACGCATCTTCTACCACCAGCGTGCCGCCGACGTTAAACCCCACCCGGCCGCGTAGCCCGGTGCGTTGATAAATCGCTTCGCAGATTTCCTCCGCCAGCAGTATCTTTTCCTCATGCAGATAATCCCCGCTAACTTGCGGCAGCTTGTGCAGTTGGCGATCCACGGCTTGTTCAATTTCACGGTTGCGGTAGCCGAAATTGCAGCTGGAATGCCACATTTGGCTATCCAAATAAATGTTACCGTGAATATCAACCACACGATCGCCCAGACAACTGTCGGCGATAATGGGTCGCGATTGATAATGCACCGTGTCGCCCCAGGACATATATTTATCATCCAGTCGATACAATGCGCTATTTTTTAGCTCCTGCTCACTCAGTTGGGGAACGCTACAGTTCGTCATGACTCATCCTCATCATGAATTTAAATCCGAAAACTGCCATTTGTGTGATTTACGCTTAAAAAAGCAGATTGCATGGCTAATTTTGCGTGAATTAATGGATTTAGCTCCTTGACCAAGATCAACTTTATGCGGCAGGAAATTAAAGACAACAGCAATATATTATTTTCAAAAATTACTTAGCTGAATATTAGTTTTTAATATAAATAACGATGAATATTATTATGGGATAGCTGATGACAAAGGCGAAGAGAATATTGGTTTTTGTCGCGACATGAGATATTGCCTCTGTTAACGGATAGCGTTCACGACAGGATTGCCTGACTTCCCGTCCTTGGGGGCCGGCAATCGCCGGGGGCAGCAAAGGCAGCGGCGGCAGCACCGATGGGTTGGGCGCCATTGAAGGGCCCATGACAGAGCCCGCCGAGGCGGACGCCCAGACTTGCGGCGGCGGGCGTGAAACGGGCGGTTATTCGACGTCGTAGCCCAGATTCTGCCCCAGCCAGCGTTCTATTTCTTCCAGCGCCAGCCCTTTGCGTATCGCATAATCCTCTACCTGGTCGCGCTGGATCTGCGCCACGGCAAAGTATTTGCTGTCAGGATGGCTAAAATACCACCCCGCTACCGACGCCCCCGGCCACATGGCGAACGATTCCGTCAGTTGCATGCCGGTGTGGCGCGTTACCTCCAATAATGACCACAGAGTTTGCTTTTCGGTATGGTCAGGGCAGGCGGGATAGCCTGGCGCCGGCCGGATACCTTGGTAACTTTCGCGTATCAACGCCTCATTGCCCAAATTTTCATTAGCGGCATAGCCCCAGTACACCTTACGCACCCGCTCATGAAGATATTCGGCAAACGCCTCCGCCAGCCGGTCGGCCAGCGCTTTGACCATAATCTTGTTGTAATCATCATGCCGGGCATCAAACTCCGCCGCCAGGCTATCCTCTTCCAGACCGCCGGTGACGGCGAACGCGCCCAAATAGTCTGCTTTGCCGCTGGCTTTCGGCGCCACGAAATCCGCCAGACAATAGTTGGCGAAATCGCTTTTTTCGGTCTGCTGGCGTAGATGATGGGCGACGGCCAGCCGCTCGCGCCGGCTTTCATCGCGATAAATGACGATATCATCGCCCTCCCGGTTGGCGGGAAACAGCCCCACCACGCCGCGCGGCCGCAATAATCCGCCTTCATCCAGCTTGTCCAGCATGGCATTGGCGTCCGCAAACAGCCGCCGGGCCTCTTCGCCCACCACCTCATCTTGCAGGATACGCGGATATTTACTCGCCAGCGACCAGGTCATAAAAGAACGGCGTCCAGTCAATATAATTGCGCAGCGTGCCGACGGTCGCGCTGACCGCCTGCACGATGCACCACCGGCGGCGTGTAGCTCTGCCAGTCCAGCGCCAGCGCATTATCCCGCGCCGCTTCGAGGCTGACCGGCGGGGTGCGCGATTTTTTACGTCCGTGCTGAAGACGTACCGTTTCATATTCGCGGCGGGTGCGCTCCACCAACCCTTCCCGCAAGATCTCAGACAGCAGCGCCGCGACCACACCGACGCTGCGTGAGGCGTTCTGCACGTAAATCGTCGGCCCGCCGTATGGGCTTTGGAGGTGGTCGCGCCGCCGATCAACAGCGGCAGCGTAAACCCCTGACGTTCCATTTCTTTGGCAACGTTGACCATTTCATTCAGCGACGGGGTAATCAATCCCGATAACCCTATGATATCTACTTGCTTTTCGCGCGCGGTCTTGAGAATTTTATCCATCGGAACCATGACGCCGAGATCGATAATGTCATAGTTGTTGCAGGCTAACACCACGCCGACGATATTCTTGCCGATATCGTGTACATCGCCCTTCACGGTCGCCAGCAGAATTTTGCCGGCGGCTTTCAATTCGGTCTTCCCGGCTTGGATATAAGGCTCCAAATAGGCCACCGCCTGTTTCATCACCCGGGCCGATTTCACCACCTGCGGCAAAAACATTTTGCCGGCGCCAAACAGGTCTCCCACCACGTTCATGCCGGCCATTAACGGCCCTTCGATCACTTCGATAGGGCGTGCCGCCTGCTGCCGCGCCTCTTCGGTATCCTGCTCAATGAAGTCGGTAATGCCTTTAACCAGGGCATATTCCAGGCGTTTAGTCACCGCCCATCCGCGCCACTCCGCCTGCTGCGCCGGCGCCTCGCCGTCACCCTTGCTGTCGCGATACGTCTCGGCCAGCGCCAGCAACCGTTCGGTTCCGTCTACGCGCCGATTCAGCACCACCTCTTCCACCCGCTCGCGCAGCTCTTGCGGCAAATCGTCATAGATCGCTAATTGGCCGGCGTTGACAATGCCCATATCGAGGCCGTTGCGAATAGCATGATAAAGAAACACTGCATGAATCGCTTCACGTACCGGCTCGTTGCCGCGAAACGAGAATGAAACATTGGAAACACCGCCGGAAATGAGCGCATGGGGTAGTTCCACTTTAATATCCGCGCAGGCGCCAATAAAATCCTGAGCGTAGTTATTATGTTCTTCGATACCGGTGGCGACGGCGAAAATATTCGGATCAAAAATGATATCTTCCGGCGGAAAATCCAGCGTCTCGGTCAAAAGCCGGTAGGCGCGGCGGCAGATCTCGATTTTACGTGCCCGAGTATCGGCCTGGCCCTGTTCGTCAAACGCCATTACCACCAAAGCGGCGCCATAGCGCCGTACCAGGCGCGCGTGCTGGAGGAACGCCGCCTCTCCCTCCTTCATCGAAATGGAGTTAACGATGCCCTTACCCTGAATACATTTCAGCCCCTGCTCGATCACCTGCCATTTGGAGGAGTCGATCATGATCGGCACGCGGGCGATATCCGGCTCGCCGGCAATCAGATGGAAAAAGCGCACCATGGCCGCCTCGGCGTCCAGCATGCCCTCATCCATATTGATGTCGATGATCTGCGCACCACTCTCCACCTGCTGGCGCGCCACCGCCAGCGCCTCGTTGTATTTCTCTTCTTTGATCAAGCGCTTGAAACGCGCCGAGCCGGTGACATTGGTACGCTCGCCGACGTTAACGAACAGTGACGCCGCCGTAATATTCAGCGGCTCCAGCCCCGCCAGCCGGCAGGCGACTGGCAGCGGGCGCGGCGCCACCCCCTCCACGGCGTGGACCAAGGCGGGGATATGCGCCGGCGTCGTGCCGCAGCAGCCGACGACGATATTCAGTAAGCCGGCGTGGGCCCATTCACCAATATGGCGCGCCATCACCTGCGCGCCCAGGTCATATTCGCCGAACGCATTGGGCAGGCCAGCATTGGGGTGGGCGCTGACGTAGCAATCGGCGATGCGCGACAGTTCCGCCACATATTGGCGCAATTCATCAGGGCCCAACGCGCAGTTTAGACCGAACGACAGCGGCCGCGCGTGACGCAGCGAGTTGTAAAACGCTTCGGTGGTCTGCCCGGAAAGCGTACGCCCGGAGGCATCGGTAATGGTGCCCGAAATCATCACCGGCAGGGTGATCCCCAGCGCCTCAAATTCCATTTCCAGCGCAAATACGGCCGCCTTGGCGTTAAGGGTGTCGAAGATGGTTTCCACCATAATCAGATCGACGCCGCCTTCGATCAGCGCTCGGCCACTCTGACTGTAAGCATTTACTAACTGATCAAAGTCGATATTACGGTAGGCGGGATCGTTCACATCCGGCGATATCGAAGCCGTGCGGTTGGTTGGGCCTAATACGCCCGCGACATATCGCGGCTTTTCCGGGGTACGCGCGCTCCAGGCGTCTGCGCGCTCTCGCGCCAGACGGGCGGCGGCGAAGTTAATTTCGCTGGCCAGCGACGCCATCTGATAATCAGCCATCGCGATAGTGGTGGCGTTAAAGGTATTGGTTTCAAGAATATCGGCGCCGGCGGCGAGATATACATCATGGATGGCGCTGACGACATCAGGCTTACCCAGCACCATCAGATCATTGATTGCCTTTCACATCGCACGGCCAGTCCGCGAAACGTTGCCCGCGATAAGCCGCTTCTTGCAGTTGATAACTCGCTTTGTTGAATAAATCCGAAATTTGTGACGACTTCCTCCCTATCAGGGCGATTGTTACATGATGCGGACGCTGTTTGGCATTCCTAACAGTGTGATCCGGTTAAGTGCTTTAACCATTGCCATTGCCTCACCTACCTGCGCGTCATAGTCATGCAGACTCAGATGACCACCCAGAAGTGTTTTAAACCGGAACATGGCCGTTTCAGCCAGTGAACGCCGGTGATAACCTACTTTCTTTTTCCAGGTATCGTTATTGCCCCTCAGATGCTGATTTGCCACCGCATGGTTACGCTCATGGTATCGAGCTGGCCAATATTGTGCACCACTTCGCGGTGGGATAAGCGGCTTTATTTTTTTCCTCAGCAGAGCATCATGACAGTAACGCGTATCGTAAGCACTGTCAGCCGACGCTTCCCTGATTTTCCGGTGGGTTTGGTTAATCAGCCCGGGCAGCGCCTGCGCATCTGTCGTACCGCTTAGCGATAAATCGGCACAGATAATTTCATGTGTCACGCTATCTACTGCCAGATGAAGCTTGCGCCATACTCTGCGTCTCTCAGCCCCATGCTGCCTGACTTTCCATTCGCCTTCGCCGAAGACTTTCAGGCCGGTGCCATCGATGACCAGGTGTGAGATTTCGCCGCGGGTTGGCGTTTTTATGCTGATGTCGACGGTTTTTGCTCGCCGGCTGACCAGAGAGTAATCTGGGCAGCGCAGCGACAGCCCCATCAGTTTAAAAATCGAGTCAACGAAACCCTGTAACGCCCGGAGCGAAAGGTTAAACACGCGCTTTATCATCAGAACCGTGGTAATGGCCATATCGGTGTAGTGAAGCGGCCGGCCACGATGTTCAGGTGGTGTACTCTCAGTCCATGCAGCAATGGCTGACTCATCAAGCCATACTGTCAGGTCCCCCCGCTGCCTGAGCGCATTGTTATATGCGGGCCAGTTGGTGATTTTAAACTTTTGCTTTGCCATGGGGACCTGATGTTGAAACGAATGTAGTGATCAGAGCCGCCAGTCACCTAAAAGTTCGATTTATTCAACAAAGCCTTGATAACTCTGAATCATGGTGCCCATGCCGCCATCCAGCACCATTATCCGTCGCGCCCAGTTCGTTTGTCCGATTCGTCACGATGATCTCATTTGCCGCCATGTAAGCGTCATTCCGCCTGAAACAGAGCAACATCCTAGCACAGGTTGGTATTGAACCCAGTTGTCGCCTAACAAGACTTTTTTCCTTCCGCGGCGGCGTTGTTTAACGTTTTGTTAAGGGGGCGGGACATAATGTTTTAATGAGGCTTAAATATTTGATGTTGATCACAGTTAAACATTTATTACGCCATAAAGGTTGTAACCTCATGAAAAGCGCGCACAATGTTCCCGGTAACATCATTGTGTTACATATTATTGTTCACGGAGCTACGTCCATGACTACCCAAACTCAAAATCATATTTTCGTCCTGATGGGCGTGTCGGGCAGCGGCAAATCCGTTGTGGCTACCGCCCTGTCCCGTGAGCTGTCCGCTGCTTTTCTTGACGGAGATTTCCTCCATCCGCGCGCCAACATTGAAAAAATGTCCGCTGGCCATGCGCTGAATGACGATGACCGCGCCCCGTGGCTGAGCGCCATCAATGACGCTGCTTTCGCGATGCAGCGGACCAACGCTATTTCCATTATTGTCTGTTCATCGCTGAAAAAGCACTATCGTGACCGATTACGTAAGGGGAATCCCAATCTGTCGTTCATTTATATGCAGGGCAGCTTTGACGTGATTGAAGCGCGCATGAAGGCCCGGAAAGGACACTTCTTTAAACAGCAGATGCTGATAACACAATTTGAGACATTGGAAGAGCCGGGGAGCGACGAACCGGACGTGCACACTATCAATGTCGATCAGCCGCTGGAAGGCGTCGTTGCCGATACCGTGGCCTGGATCCGCACCGCTACCGCTGGTTAAGCCGCCGTCGGGGTTGTGTTAAGGCGCGTGGCCAACCGCGGCGGCGCGCATATAAGGAACGCCAGCCCTCATGTTGGTTGTTGCAAAGTCCATCACGGAGGTGGGCTCTATTCCATTCGGGTGCCAAACCGAATGCAGATTACCGTTAAAGATAAACGCGGTGATCGCCGCGCAGCAGCGTCCCGCACGCGGGTAAAGCGACCCTGCTTCAACTGAATCGTTTAAAGGAATATCACCCGCGTCCCGACATGAGGCCTTCGCCATGGGAGGCGCGGTTAATAATAACAAACGGTACTACCATATTGTCATTTGACCTTCTCAGCCAGTTTCAGGGACAAAGGGGATGACGCGGTATTAAATGAGGAATGTATGAACGGAGCCTGTTTAGAAATTTGTGTATTTGCCTGATTTTGATATGTTCAATCCAACATCAAAAACAGGTTAATTTATGGACGAAAAACAGTTGCAGGCTCTGGCTAACGAACTGGCCAAAAATCTCAAAACCCCTGAAGATCTCAGTCACTTCGATCGGCTGCTGAAAAAAATTAGCGTCGAAGCAGCTCTCAATGCCGAAATGACCCATCACCTCGGCTACGATAAAAATCAGCCTAAACCGGGGACCAACGCCCGCAACGGCTATTCCACAAAAACCGTTACCACTGGCGATGGCCCGCTGGCGCTGCGTACTCCGCGCGATCGTGACGGTTCCTTTGAACCGCAACTGGTGAAGAAGAACCAGACCCGGATTACCGGGATGGATAACCAGATTTTATCGTTGTACGCCAAAGGGATGACCACCCGCGAGATCGCCGCCGTGTTCAAAGAGCTGTATGATGCCGATGTCTCGCCGGCGCTGGTCTCAAAGGTCACCGATGCGGTCATGGAGCAGGTTGTCGAATGGCAAAACCGGCCTCTGGATGCAGTCTATTCCATTGTTTATCTTGACTGTATCGTTCTAAAAGTCCGGCAGGACAGCCGCATCATCAACAAATCTGTGTTCCTGGCGCTGGGCATCAACATCGAAGGCCAGAAAGAGTTGCTAGGTATGTGGCTGGCCGAAAATGAAGGCGCAAAGTTCTGGCTGAACGTGCTGACAGAGCTGAAAAACCGCGGCCTGAACGATATCCTTATCGCCTGCGTAGACGGGCTGAAAGGTTTCCCTGACGCTATTAACGCGGTGTATCCGGAGGCGCGGCTCCAGCTGTGTATCGTACATATGGTGCGCAACAGCCTGCGGTTCGTCTCCTGGAAGGACTACAAGGCCGTCACCCGCGACCTGAAAGCTATCTATCAGGCCCCTACGGAAGAAGCCGGCTTGCAGGCGCTGGAAGCGTTCTCCAGTGCCTGGGACATCCGCTACCCGCAAATAAGTCGAAGCTGGCAGGCAAACTGGGCCAATCTGGCCACGTTCTTTGCCTACCCAACGGACATCCGCAAGGTGATCTACACGACCAACGCCATCGAGTCGTTAAACAGCGTGATCCGGCATGCCATCAAAAAGCGCAAGGTGTTCCCGACCGACGACGCAGTGAAAAAGGTGGTGTGGCTGACGATACAGGCGGCCTCACAGAAATGGACAATGCCTTTGAGGGACTGGCGCATGGCAACGAGCCGCTTTATTATCGAGTTCGGTGACCGCCTGGACGGTCACTTCTGAGAAAAGGCATTTACACAGAATCGTGTACAGGGTCTATGAACGCCACTCTGCACGCGTAACCCAACGCATTATCGACCGCTCATGCGTCAGCCGCGATGCCTACTTGACCCGCATTGAGGCCGCGCGCAGCCAGACCGTCCATCGCGCGCAGCTGGCCTGCGGTAATCTAGCGCACGGCTTCGCCGCCTGCCAGCCTGGCGATAAGGCCGCGCTGAAAAGCCTGACCCACAGCGATATCGCCATCATCAACGCCTACAACGATATGCTTTCCGCCCATCAGCCATACGAGCATTACCCGCAGCGAATCAAACAAGCGTTGCAGAGCGTTGGCGCGGTAGGCCAGGTGGCCGCAGGCGTGCCGGCTATGTGCGATGGCGTTACTCAGGGCCAGGATGGTATGGAGCTATCGTTGATGAGCCGCGAAATCATCGCCATGTCGGCGGCCATTGGCCTGTTGCAGATTCCGACGTATCCGATCAGCTGTTCCGGCGACATCCGATCAGTTATTCCGATATTTTCCGATCATCCATTCCAGTGATATTCGATCACGTGTTCGCTCATCTTCTGACTCGAGTTTAGTCTATTTTTCCTGTGCTGGCTACTCCTTGCTCTTTGCGTAGTGATTCGCCTTTAAGTTCCAGTCTATAGCTGGGGTGTACTAACCGATCGAGTAACGCGTCAGCTGTCGTGGGGTTTTCTATCAGTCCATACCATTTTTTCACCGGCAGTTGACTGATCAGGATGCTGCTGCTTTTGTCGTAGCGATCTTCCATCACCTCCAACAGCATCGTTGCCTGCATCGGACTTATTGATTCTAGGCCCACGTCGTCCAAGATCAGTAACTCTATTTTTTCTAACTGCTTAAGCTGTTTTAGATAGGTCCTGTCTACCTGACACTGGTGAAGATGGGCCAGCAACCGACCCACTCGCCAGTAACGCACGCTATATTGCTGCCGGCATGCCTGCTCACCAAGCGCACAACTGAGCCAGGTTTTGCCCGTACCTGTCGGCCCCGTGATGAGTATGCTTTTCTGATATTTCAGATATTGTCCCCCTAGCAGATCTCGCATCTGTTCCGGTGTCACTCCTCGGCTAGGGATATAACGGATATCTTCCGGTTTTGCCTGCAAGCGCATTTGCGATTGCCGTCGCATACGGCATATATGGTTGTTTTTTCTATGTAAATTTTTCGCTTCTACCATCAGCGACAACCGCTCCTCGAACCCCAGCTCCCCATAACTCCCCGGGAGTTCACGTTGCGTCTCCAACGCCTGGACCATTGCCGACAACTTCAGCTCTCGCAGAGCCATTAACAGTGTATCCATATTTATTCTCCTTAGTGATAACTGTCCGGACCTCGGAGGTTTTCGTGAACCAGCATTGATACGCCGGCTCCGTTCTGGGTGACCTCACTTTCACGACCGTGTTTCAATACGTTGGCTATGAAAGAGCGGTTAATGCACCCTTTTTCCAACGCCAGCGCGCAGGCCTTCTCCAGTCGCGTCGTCTTATAGCGCCGTTGCAGATTGTTGCAGATTGAGTAGCCCCAGCACGGAGCGGTAAGCCTGCTCCGGATGGGCTTTGCTCTTTTGGATGGACTCGACCACTTTCAGTGTGCACACACCCACCGATAGCGCCCAACTGCACAGCCTTTCCGGCGTCCACTGACTCTGCCCCTTATGGTTAGCCGGCATGTGCGCCGCCTGAGTCGTGTGCCTATAGGCGTTATCGCTGCGAGGGTGCGTAGCCACGCAGACGCCCTTATGGTGGATTTGCACCAGCCGTTGGGTGGCGATGACGTCAACGCGCTCGCCAACCAGCGGATGCGGCACCGAGTACCAGTTTTTGCCGTAGTCTATGTGATAATCAGGTCCCACTCGGGCAACGAGATACTAACTGTATTCCCATTGTGTGGGCGGTAGAGGCCCAAGAGCCGGTTTGTCCAGCTGCTCGAAGCGTTCAAGGCGACTTTGTCCGCCGTAATGACGCATCGGGCGCAGATTCAACTTATGATTGAGTTCTCGTATCACCTGGTTGAGTTCGGCCAGCGAGTAGAACCTACGTTTACGCAACCGGGCCAAAACCCAGCGTTCTACCAGCTGCACAGTTGATTCTGCCTTCGCCTTGTCTTTCGGTTTTCTCGGGCGCGCCGGTAGCACCACTGTCTCATAGTGATTTGCCAGCGCCTGGTAGCTCTGGTTTATGACCGGCTCATAGCGGTCAGGGGTGCTGACAGCGCTGCGCAGATTATCAGGTATCATCAGCTCCGGAACCCCACCCATGAAGTGCAGGCAGCGGCTATTGGCGTTGAGCCACGATGCCATGTCCTGGCCTTCGTAGGCTTCGATATACGCATAGCCTGACACGCCCATGGCAGCGACGAAGATAGCGACCTGGCGTACGCTACCGGTCGCAGGGTTGACGATAGGTACGGTGGGGCCACAGAAGTCGATGAAGAGCTTTTCGCCAGCCTTGTGCTCCATGCGCATGGAACGCCGCTGCTTCTTTTTCCAGTCACGGAACAGTGCACAAAACTGTGAGTAACCGAGGGCATCACCGCCCACGGCGGACTGATATTCCATCCAGAGCAGCTGCTTGGTCATGCCCTTGCGGCTTAACTCGGTATCGATATCAAGCCAGCTGGGTAAAGTATTGATAACTTTTCCGGATTTGCCGGGATAGAGCAGGCGGTCGAGGTCGACGGGGGACAGTTCCGCCGGCAATGGCCAGACCAGGTTAGCTACCGTGAATCGGCCGAGGATATCGTGCACGGTAGTACAGCCTATGCCGAGCGCTGCTGCGATAGTGCGATTCGAGCGACGCTGCTCGAATTTCATACGTAACACATTAATATAGATGCACATTTCCGTTCTCGCTTTCTTCTTTTTACGTGCCATGCCCCCGGAAGCTAAAAGTCTCCAGAGTATGGCGGAACAGAAGATGAGCGATCGGACAGAATCGGAATCAGTGATCGGATGTAACCGGAACCAGCAGCCGGCGCAGAGAATGGGTGCAATAGCATGATAATCAACATTATCCGGGAGAATGCCGACATAATCGGCGTCAGCCAGGCAATATTCAGCAAAACAGCCGTTAACAGAATAACCCTAATTCTACTGTCGGGGGCAAAGGGTTTCCCACCCGTCCAGGCAGTAGTCGCAATGTCCGCACGCCGAATAAAGCCAGGGAACGCCGACGCGATCGCCTTCCTTTAGATGGGTGACACCCGCTCCAATTTTGACGATCTGTCCGACATCCTCATGGCCTGGAATGAATGGAGGAACAGGCTTGACGGGCCAATCTCCTTCTACGGCATGCAGGTCGGTGTGACAAACGCCCGTTGCGGCGATTTTCACCAGCACCTGACCGGGGCCAACGTCAGGAACTGGCACCTGTTCTATCTCCAGGGGTTTGCCAAAGGTTTTCGCGACCGCGGCTTTCATCATCATGAGTAACTCCTTTTGGCATAAACACATGTGAAAAGAAAGGGTTGCGTAGGCAATGCTGGGTTATCTCGCCCGAGCGACTGGTGTGCCGGGAAGATCATCTGCCCTCTTTGGGCTGAAAAGGTATCGCCGGGCGAACCGGCTCGGGGTGATGCCGCAGAAGCGGGAGGAACCGAAGACAGCATGCCTAGCATGATTGTCCCTCGTTAACGCCAGGAAAGAAAAAACCCATCTAATTCAATAATTAATTATTAATTTGATAACAAATTACTTATGTATTCAACAAGGCTGAAGTCCGGGCGCGTCACCGTTTCTGGTCGGCTTAGCGCATTATCGCCGCCGGGGCGAGTCAGTCCTTTACCCCATCGACCCCGACGGCGGGCGGTGGCAAGGTAAGGCTACGTAGCGAAACGCCTAAGGCGCTGCCTGTCTGGGCTATTTCGCCCGCTGCAGACGGGGGGAGGCGAGGCCGTTACGGCGGAGGGTGTTTCACCCTGTGCGGCAAAAGAGGGGCGCCCTTGGCTACCGGTGGCGTTGATAAGCCAAATTTGCAACCTAGGCGGCTTTCGCTCGGCTTCAAAGCGAACGCTTTCGTCCGTTGCTTTTTTAACAATAGTGCAGCAAACGGTCATCGGAAAAACGTCTCCCGTGGTGATTGCCGAAAAAGGGCCGCGCGCCGCTGCGGGGAAAGTATATGAAGATGCTCACTTTTTTTGAGCTAAACCTGTGACCGCCGCACGCGCGGGATGTGATCAATGACTAAAAATGCAATATTAATCGCTATTTCAGCGTATATGCGCTGGTCGTGAACAAGAAGAAAATGATATGTCATAGAGGTTAACCGAGAGTTAACGTCATGCTGCCAAATTCCTCATGAAGAGGCAGTTGTTGACGTAAGGGAGACATTAACCTTTCGCAGAAATGACGAAGGTAAAGGCTTATCTCGGGCACGATCGGCGCTTCGTCGAGAAAAACCTTTTCAAATGCTAATTTAGCGGGATGACGTATGAAAAACCTAAAAGCATCGGAAGCTTCACCCTCGCTAGGGGGCGGGCTTTCCAACCGTCAGGTCACCATGATTTCAATTGCCGGTATTATCGGCGCCGGGTTATTTATCGGCTCCGCTAACGCTATTGCCGTTACCGGCCCTGCAATCCTTATCTCCTATGCTATTGCGGGTCTATTGGTGTTATTGGTGATGCGTATGCTTGGCGAGATGGCCGTCGCTCAACCGGACTCCGGTTCATTTTCCACTTATGCGGCCCGCACGATTGGCCCCTGGGCGGGTTTTACCATCGGCTGGCTTTACTGGTGGTTTTGGGTATTGGTGATCCCCGTTGAAGCCATTGCCGGAGCGGATATATTGCATGCCTGGTTTCCCTCGGTGCCGCCTTGGGCCTACGCGGTAGGCATTATGATGTTATTGACCTTGACCAACCTTTGCCACGTTAGGCATTTTGGCGAATTCGAGTTCTGGCTTTCGCTGGTCAAAGTGCTGGCTATCATCGCGTTTATCGTCATCGGCACGCTGGCGGTGATAGGGTTTTGGCCGTTGGCCGACATCAGTGGCGCGGCGAGGCTGTTCAGTCACGGGGGTTTTCTTCCCAACGGCCCAGAGGCGGTGTTGGGCGGGGTTTTGGTGACGATATTCTCTTTCTTTGGCGCGGAGATTTTGAGTATTGCCGCGGCGGAATCACAGGAGCCGGCAAAGCAAATCCGCAGGTCTACCAACCTGATTATTTACCGGATCGCGCTGTTTTATCTTCTGTCGATTTTTCTCGTGGTCTGCCTGGTTAATTGGGACGATCCGCAGCTTCCCCGTCAGGGAACCTTTCAATATGTTCTCTCGGTGCTCAACATTCCTGGCGCCAAACGGATTATGGATTTTGTGGTGCTGATAGCGGTAAGTAGCTGTATGAACTCCGCTCTCTATACCGCTTCGCGCATGTTTTATGCGCTGGCCTGTCGGGGAGATGCACCTGCGGCGGGTAAGCGGGTTTCTCGCCATGGCACGCCGCGCATTGCGGTGCTGGCCTCTACCTTGGCCGGGTTTTTGGGTTGCCTGGCCAATTATCTGTTTCCCGGTAAAGTGTTCGGCTTTCTGCTCTCCAGCACTGGCGCGGTAGCGCTGCTGGTGTATTTGGTGATCGCAATATCGCAACTGCGGATGCGCGGCATCTTGGAGCGGCAAGGGCAGCCGCCCCAGTTCAAAATGTGGTTGTTCCCCTGGCTTAACTGGCTGTGCATCGGCATTATCGCCACCGTGCTGGGTTACATGGCTTGCGCGCCCCTCTACCGTTATGAAGCGTTGATGACGGGTGCCGTGGCGCTGATTGTCTTTTTGCTCAGCCTGATGGTTACCCGCCATCGCAACGTCGCAAGCGTTACCAGGCTGACGCCGGCGCGGGAGATGGATATTGAGGCCACCCGGCTATAAGGAAGGGCGCGCACGCTGCCGATAAAGCAACACCCCGTCGCCGCGTTAATGCGGTCGAAGAGGAGGGCGAAGCATAATGCGCGTGCAGTGGCGAGAGGGAAGATGCGACATCGCTACGCTACGGGTCATGTTGCGGCGCCGGCACATTAAAGTTATGACGATGTGGCGGTAACAACAAGATGGAATTGCTAGCGTCGGCAAGGTTCGCGGGGTTTTGCGCGGGTAAAATAGTGCCGCAGCAGTGTAAAACAAAAATGGATGTGCAATTTCCCCGCCGGTAATCGCGTAAGCGCCAATGTCCGTGTCGATTCGCCGTTACCGTCCCATCGCTTAGCTTGAAAGAGGTTGTGTTATGAGTTCCCTTTCCTATGTTTCTACAGATAACAATTCTGCGTGGTCCACTTTTCTGGCGCAGGTGGAGCGCGTGCTCCCCTATTTGGGCGACCTGGCCCTCTGGGCAGACACGTTGCGCCATCCTAAACGCGCGCTGATAGTGGATATTCCCCTGGAAATGGATGACGGCACCATCCGTCATTTTGAAGGTTTTCGAGTGCAGCACAATTTATCGCGCGGGCCGGGTAAAGGCGGCGTGCGGTTCCATCCCGATGTCACTTTGGAAGAGGTGATGGCGTTGTCGGCGTGGATGACGGTGAAAAGCGCCGCGCTGAATTTGCCTTTCGGCGGGGCGAAGGGGGGGATTCGCGTCGATCCGCGCGAGCTCTCGGAAAAGGAGCTGGAGCGTCTGACCCGACGCTACACTAGCGAAATCGGTACCATTATCGGACCGCAGCAGGATATCCCGGCGCCGGACGTCGGCACCAATGCGCAGGTCATGGCGTGGATGATGGATACCTACTCCATGAATATTGGCGCCACCACCACCGGCGTTGTCACCGGTAAACCAATCCATTTAGGCGGCTCCCTTGGGCGGGTGAACGCGACCGGCCGTGGCGTGTTTGTTACCGGCAGCAGCGCGGCGGATCGCATCGGCTTAACGGTACCGGACTGCCGCGTGGCAATCCAAGGATTCGGCAATGTCGGCAGCGTCGCGGCCGGGCTGTTTCATCGCGCAGGGGCCAAAGTGGTGGCGGTGCAGGATCATAGCGCCACATTGTTTGAGGCCCGCGGGCTGGATATTCCAGCATTGGCGGACTATCAACGGCAGCATGGCGCTATTGCCGGTTTTGCCGGGGGGACGCCATTGAAGGAGGACGAATTCTGGCACCAGGAGTACGACATTTTTGTGCCCGCCGCGCTGGAAGGCGTGATCACGCCCGAACGCGCCCGCGCGCTGCAATGCCGTCTGGTACTGGAGGGCGCCAATGGCCCTACGCTGCCGGGTGCGGATGATATTCTACGCCAGCGTGCCATAACGGTAGTGCCGGATGTGATTTGCAATGCGGGCGGCGTGACGGTGAGTTATTTTGAATGGGTACAGGATTTCTCCAGTTTCTTTTGGAGCGAGCAGGAAATCAATGACCGTCTGGATCGCATCATGCGCGAGGCGCTGGAGGCGGTGTGGCAGAAAGCGGATGCGCTGGATGTAACGCTGCGCACCGCCGCTTACGCCATCGCCTGCGAGCGGATATTGATGGCGCGCCGCGAGCGCGGGCTGTATCCCTAACCCAGTGCCGTCCGCCGCCGCCACCTAGGCCATCGCCTTCAACCACATATTTTTCCACCAGCTTATGCTCTTCCTGATAAAGCTTCTCGACGTTGGCCAGGAAGCGGGTGCCAATCGCCCGCGCCAGCGCATCCTGCCCGTAATAGCCAAGGCCTTGTACGGCAACCCATTGCAGTGGCGCCCAACCGTTTGGGGCGTCCCATTGCTGCCCATTATTAACCGTGGTGGTGACCAGTCCGCCGGGTTTAAGTAACAGATTGCGCACGGTCGCGGCAACTCGACCGGCGCGATCTTGCGGCGCTATTTTTACCCATAGGGGAAATACCGTGGCGGCGGTGACCGGGCGGGTGATCTGCCGCCGTTGCCAATCATAATCGGTGTAGTAGCCGTCCTGCTCATTCCATAAATAGTGATTGATCGCCTGCCGGCGCTGTTGCGCCAACTGCGTATAGCGGGCGGCATCCTGATGGGCGTAGAGCGCCTTGCTGCCCTCGGCCAGCGGGGTTTCCAGGTGATAAAGCAGTGCGTTTAGATCCACCGGCACCAGCGCGGTGGTACGGATAGTGGACAGGTCGTTAGGATCGCGTAGCCAGCGAAAGCTGAAATCCCATCTCGAAGCGGCGCCGGCGCGCAAATCGCGATAGACGCTGGCCGCGCTTCGGCCCTGTGCTTTGGCGGCGGTTGCGATATCTTCGCTATAGGATTCGGTACGCGGCACGTCACGGTCGTCCCAATAAGCGATTGAGCAGGCTGCCGTCATCCAAACGCACAACGCGCTCGCTTGCCTCTCCCGGCGGCAGTTGTGCGCTGCCCTGCATCCAGTAGGCATACTCTTGCTTCAACTCGGGTAGGTAACGGGCATAAACGCCGGAGCCCTGGTGCTGCGCCAGTAACGTTACCATGAACGAGAAAAACGGCGGCTGCGAACGGCTCAGATAGTAACTGCGGTTGCTGTTAGGGATATGTCCATAGGCGTCTATTTCATGGGCGAAGCTATCGGTCATATTTTTCACCAGCGTCCACTGCCCGCTTTCCTCCAGCCCCAGCATGGTGAAATAACTGTCCCAATAATAGACTTCGCGAAACCGTCCTCCGGGCACGACGTAGCTTTCCGGCAGCGGTAATAAGGAATCATAAGGACGCACCGTATCCGTTTTACGGGTCAATATCGGCCAAAGTCCGTCGATATACTGGCGTAGGCTTTGGCCGGCAGGCGGTTGCCAGCCTTTACTTGCTGCCGGCAGGTCGAAGCGTGCCTCGACGAAGCGTTTAAGATCGAATCCCGCCTGCTGGTATTGCTGGCGGTAAGCGGCAAGGATGGCGGCCGGCGCCTGACGCGGCACCGCGTCGGCGAACGTTTTTTGATCGGGGTAGAGTTTGGCTCGTTGCACTACGTCAAAGAGCGGGCCGAAAAGCGTGTCCGGCGGCTGCGGCGCAGAGCCTAGGCACAGCGCCAGGACAAATGATAACAGGGCGGGTTTGCAACCGTGGATGTAGTCGGCCAGCATGTTCAACTCCGTTGTCAACATCGGCAGCGTGAGTTGCCGGTAAGGAAACATAACGAATGCGGACAGGCAGGGAATGTCGCGCGATTCAACCTATTGTTTAGTTAATGACTAGTTAACCATAGACGGATATGTCGCCTGACTGGAAACTTAGTGGAAAGTAATGCGACAAACGTCATCATCGAAAGGGAGATTTTGCTGGCGGGTTAACGCTTACCCCGCCATGACGCAGCAAGCCCGGCGCCAAGACAAGGCGATTTAACTTGCCAAGGCGGCTAACATACGGCCGCCTGGGCCGTCGCCCCGTCGGGCGGCGCCGAAGGCTCTTGTAGGGTTAAATCAAGGAAGGGTGAATAGCGAACGGCTAATACCTGGCCCATACGCGGCCCGGGGTGGCCTGCACACGGGCCTATTGCCGTTAACAGGATTTGGGAGCCTGTTTCAGAATGTACCAGCGCGGCCTGCTCCCGGTCTGCGGGTACCGTGCAGTTGCGCCATTGCCAGACGCATAATGTCCAAAAAACGCAACAGGCGCGCCGGATAGAAACTGGCCTGCGGGTAGACCAGATAGACCGGCAGCGGCAGGCTCTGCCAAATCGGGCGCCAGGTGCAGCAGACGATCCTGGCGAATGTCCTCAAGGACAATCCAGGTAGAGACCAGCGCGGCGCCAAAGCCGGCCAATGCGCCATTACGAATCGCGTAAAGGCTGTCGGTAATCAGGCGCGGCTGAATGGCGAATCGATGCATCTTGCCGTCGGCTTGACGGCTTAACGCGACCTCATTGAGGTAAAAGGTACTTAGCGCCAGCCAGGGCAACGCGTGCAGCTCCGCGGCCGTGGCGGGAGGCGCGCGCCCTGCCAGCAGCGACGGCGCCGCCACGACGATGCGCGGCACCTCCGCCAACTGAATGGCGACGACCGAAGGATCGATGACGCTGCCCACCTGAATCGCGCAATCTATACTCTCTGCGATGAAGTCCGGGCGGCGATCGTTGAGCATCCACTGGACCGTCATGGCGGGAAAGCGGCGGAGATACGCCAGCAATGGCGTGATAAGTTGTTCCTGGCCGAAGGCGTGCGGCGCCAGGACGCGCAATACGCCGCGCGGCTCCTCGGTGGCGCCGCGCAAATCTTGTTCAATCCCTTGCCAATTATCCAGCAGCGCTTTGGCATGGGTGTAACAACGCTGGCCGTCGTCGGTCAGCGTCATCACGTGAGTCGTTCGTTGCAGTAACTTCAACCCCAGGGCGCGTTCCAGCGCCTGTAGCCGACGGCTGACGGTAGGTTGACTGGTGCCCAGCTGTGCGGTGGCAGCCGACAGGCTGCCCGCGTCGACGATGCGGACGAAGGTTTCCATCAGCGCGATGCGGTCGATGCCGGATAATGAGAACTGGTTCATACATATAACGTATAACAGTTTTACTCTGTCGGTTACTACCCGGCGTCGCTTTCCCAGGCAATAATCCCGCCTGGTTACCCGTTTAGGAAAAAAGATTATGTCCATAGTACCCAAGGGAACGCCCATTGCTTTCCATACGCCACATGTACTAACGCCGGCCATTGTCATGATAATGGCCGGCGGGGCGGGTTTGAGCGTGGCGTCGATTTACTATAGTCAGCCGATGCTGGGCATTTTAGGCGCCGATATGCAGGCTGCAGATTCCGACGTATCCGATCAGCTGTTCCGGCGACATCCGATCAGTTATTCCGATATTTTCCGATCACCCATTCCAGTGATATTCGATCACGTGTTCGCTCATCTTCTGACACGGGTTTAGTCTATTTTTCCTGTGCTGACTACTCCTTGCTCTTTGCGTAGTGATTCGCCTTTAAGTTCCAGTCTATAGCTGGGGTGTACTAACCGATCGAGTAACGCGTCAGCTGTCGTGGGGTTTTCTATCAGTCCATACCATTTTTTCACCGGCAGTTGACTGATCAGGATGCTGCTGCTTTTGTCGTAGCGATCTTCCATCACCTCCAACAGCATCGTTGCCTGCATCGGACTTATTGATTCTAGGCCCACGTCGTCCAAGATCAGTAACTCTATTTTTTCTAACTGCTTAAGCTGTTTTAGATAGGTCCCGTCTACCTGACACTGGTGAAGATGGGCCAGCAACCTACCCACTCGCCAGTAACGCACGCTATATTGCTGCCGGCATGCCTGCTCACCAAGCGCACAACTGAGCCAGGTTTTGCCCGTACCTGTCGGCCCCGTGATGAGTATGCTTTTCTGATATTTCAGATATTGTCCCCCTAGCAGATCTCGCATCTGTTCCGGTGTCACTCCTCGGCTAGGGATATAACGGATATCTTCCGGTTTTGCCTGCAAGCGCATTTGCGATTGCCGTCGCATACGGCATATATGGTTGTTTTTTCTATGCAAATTTTCCGCTTCTACCATCAGCGACAACCGCTCCTCGAACCCCAGCTCCCCATAACTCCCCGGGAGTTCGCGTTGCGTCTCCAACGCCTGGACCATTGCCGACAACTTCAGCTCTCGCAGAGCCATTAACAGTGTATCCATATTTATTCTCCTTGTAGCGATGCAAAATATTTTGGACTAATTTGCAAGCAATTCTGGACTCCTTTAAACCACTAAAAAGTGGCCATTTTGGACAGTCCAGAATTGTTTGCAAAAAGGAAATCAGGCGAAATTGCGAATGATCAACTCGCGTCTGCTATGAGGGTTGTTGCCTAATGAGTATTTTAGGTCAACAACGTCGATATGAAGGTTTTTGAAGATGCTCCTCATTTCTGGGATATCATTAACTGAAATAACCATTCTTCCTGTTATCGAATGAGCCAGGCTATCAATGATGCTGTATTGCTCTAGGCCAAACGCCACGCCATAGCCTTGAGTCTTCCAGTAAGGTGGATCAAGGTAGAACAATGTATGTGGCCTATCATATTTTTCAATACAAGCCTGCCAACCAAGATGCTCTATGGTTGCCTGAGATAAACGCAGATGAGCCTGTTATAGCTGCTCTTCGATTCTTAGAAGGTTCAATGACTGTGATCGCACAGCGGAAGTACCAAAGTTCTGCCCGCTCACTTTGCCACCAAATGTGAGTTGTTGAAGATAGTAAAACTGGGCGGCTCGCTGTATATCGGTCAGCGTTTGTGGTGGTGTTTCTTTTAGCCAATCAAACAGCTGCCTACTGCTTAAAGCCCACTTAAACTGACGTATAAATTTCTCCAAATGGTACTTAACTGTCATTACCAATTGAAAAGTGATCCACCCTGCTAAGTAAAATAGGCTTTTTTGTTAAAATCAGTGGTTATTAATACGCCATTATGCCGAAGGCATGCGAGGCGCGAAAAGTACTTATAAACGCGCTCTGAAGCTTCTGCGCACCGATACGTGAGCGAAGCGAACTTGTGACTGGCATAGCCCCGGAAACCGCGTCAGCGCCCTGCTTGGCGTTTTTTTCGATGTAGAGATCGCGCATATGGATGCGATTATGACCACTTGTCGAACTGTCTTATAGTTTTCAAATATCCAAGATTATTTTTGTTAGCTTCCTCTTAAAAGAATAGTGATTTAATTAGCAGAGTGGATCAGATTTAAACCGGTGGTGACACTTAACCACCCGATAGAGGTTTATCAAATCGCCATTGATATCGTTCAGCACTTCGACTGTGGATGGTTCCTTGCTGAAAAACAGCGCCGCTCCCCCACAGAATGGTTCAACGTAGCATTTGTGCTCAGGAAAGTACGATAGAAGACGTTTAGCCAGCCGCCGCTTTCCTTCCACCCAAGGTACGATTGGCGTACTCATTAATGCAATCCTCATGCGTTACTATAATTTTTACCGATCAATAATCAGTAATTAATCGTCAAGATAATTATTAGTTGTAACTTGTAGATACTGACTGAGGGGTAGTGGCTATAAGTAATAACACGGGAAGAGAAATATTTTAATTTAAAATCAAAATGTTAACCTGTAATGGCTAAAGAGGTAATCCAGCATTGATTAATCTGTCGGCATAAATATTAAGCTGGGAGTTCCCATAAACGAGTGTATTTAACAATGATGCAAAATACGTTAGGGTAAGGCTGCAGATGAGCTGCAATGAACTGTTTTTTATTATAATTAATTGAAAAATATAGGTTTTTATGAAATACCTCTATGATATCGATGGTCTAAGGGCAATAGCCATCATTTTTGTGCTGACTTTTTATGGCGGATTGACGGTTTTTCCATCAGGTTTTATCGGTGTGGATCGCTTTGTTGAATAAATCCGAAATTTGTGACGACTTCCTCCCTATCAGGGCGATTGTTACATGATGCGGACGCTGTTTGGCATTCCTAACAACGTGATCCGGTTAAGCGCTTTGACCATTGCCATAGCCTCACCTACCTGCGCGTCATAGTCATGCAGACTCAGATGACCACCCAGAAGTATTTTAAACCGGAACATGGCCGTTTCAGCCAGTGAACGCCGGTGATAACCTACTTTCTTTTTCCAGGTATCGTTATTGCCGCTCAGATGCTGATTTGCCACCGCATGGTTACGCTCATGGTATCGAGCTGGCCAATATTGCGCACCACTTCGCGGTGGGATAAGCGGCTTTATTTTTTTCCTCAGCAGAGCATCATGACAGTAACGCGTATCGTAAGCACTGTCAGCCGACGCTTCCCTGATTTTCCGGTGGGTTTGGTTAATCAGCCCGGGCAGCGCCTGCGCATCTGTCGTACCGCTTAGCGATAAATCGGCACAGATAATTTCATGTGTCGCGCTATCTACTGCCAGATGAAGCTTGCGCCATACTCTGCGCCTCTCAGCCCCATGCTGCCTGACTTTCCATTCGCCTTCGCCGAAGATTTTCAGGCCGGTGCCATCGATGACCAGGTGTGAGATTTCGCCGCGGGTTGGCGTTTTTATGCTGATGTCGACGGTTTTTGCTCGCCGGCTGACCAGAGAGTAATCTGGGCAGCGCAGCGACAGCCCCATCAGTTTAAAAATCGAGTCAACGAAACCCTGTAACGCCCGGAGCGAAAGGTTAAACACGCGCTTTATCATCAGAACCGTGGTAATGGCCATATCGGTGTAGTGAAGCGGCCGGCCACGATGTTCAGGTGGTGTACCTCTCAGTCCATGCAGCAATGGCTGACTCATCAAGCCATACTGTCAGGTCCCCCAGCTGCCTGAGCGCATTGTTATATGCGGGCCAGTTGGTGATTTTAAACTTTTGCTTTGCCATGGGGACCTGATGTTGAAACGAATGTAGTGATCAGAGCCGCCAGTCACCTAAAAGTTCGATTTATTCAACAAAGCCTGTCAAATTTTATTTCTTTTACCTTTGCTTTTATTTCTTCAATATTTTTTTGAAGATCACTCAGCATAACGGAGCCTGTTTAGAAATTTGTGTATTTGCCTGATTTTGATATGTTCAAGCCAACATCAAAAACAGGTTAATTTATGGACGAAAAACAGTTGCAGGCTCTGGCTAACGAACTGGCCAAAAATCTCAAAACCCCTGAAGATCTCAGTCACTTCGATCGGCTGCTGAAAAAAATCAGCGTCGAAGCAGCTCTCAATGCCGAATGACCCATCACCTCGGCTACGATAAAAATCAGCCTAAACCGGGGACCAACGCCCGCAACGGCTATTCCACAAAAACCGTTACCACTGGCGATGGCCCGCTGGCGCTGCGTACTCCGCGCGATCATGACGGTTCCTTTGAACCGCAACTGGTGAAGAAGAACCAGACCCGGATTACCGGGATGGATAACCAGATTTTATCGTTGTACGCCAAAGGGATGACCACCCGCGAGATCGCCGCCGCGTTCAAAGAGCTGTATGACGCCGATGTCTCGCCGGCGCTGGTCTCAAAGGTCACCGATGCGGTCATGGAGCAGGTTGTTGAATGGCAAAACCGGCCTCTGGATGCAGTCTATTCCATTGTTTATCTTGACTGTATCGTTTTAAAAGTCCGGCAGGACAGCCGCATCATCAACAAATCTGTGTTCCTGGCGCTGGGCATCAACATCGAAGGCCAGAAAGAGTTGCTAGGTATGTGGCTGGCCGAAAATGAAGGCGCAAAGTTCTGGCTGAACGTGCTGACAGAGCTGAAAAACCGCGGCCTGAGAACGATATCCTTATCGCCTGCGTAGACGGGCTGAAAGGTTTCCCTGACGCTATTAACGCGGTGTATCCGGAGGCGCGGCTCCAGCTGTGTATCGTGCATATGGTGCGCAACAGCCTGCGGTTCGTCTCCTGGAAGGACTACAAGGCCGTCACCCGCGACCTGAAAGCTATCTATCAGGCCCCTACGGAAGAAGCCGGCTTGCAGGCGCTGGAAGCGTTCTCCAGTGCCTGGGACATCCGCTACCCGCAAATAAGTCGAAGCTGGCAGGCAAACTGGGCCAATCTGGCCACGTTCTTTGCCTACCCAACGGACATCCGCAAGGTGATCTACACGACCAACGCCATCGAGTCGTTAAACAGCGTGATCCGGTATGCCATCAAAAAGCGCAAGGTGTTCCCGACCGACGACACAGTGAAAAAGGTGGTGTGGCTGGCGATACAGGCGGCCTCACAGAAATGGACAATGCCTTTGAGGGACTGGCGCATGGCAATGAGCCGCTTTATTATCGAGTTCGGTGACCGCCTGGACGGTCACTTCTGAGAAAAGGCATTTACACAGAATCGTGTACAGGGTCCTAACCGAGCGACAGCCTTGTCGCCATGATTCACTTGCCGTCCAGCCTCAGCTGCCCTTTCCCAGAGCGCGGCAGCTTGCCGCCATTCTCCGCGCGCTTCACGTTCCTCAGCCAGCACCGCCAATCGTGAATATTCTTTCATGCACTCCACACGTTGTAACAGTATTGACATAGATTTGCTTCTCAAAATCACTTTGTTGAATAAATCCGAAATTTGTGACGACTTCTTCCCTATCAGGGCGATTGTTACATGATGCGGACGCTGTTTGGCATTCCTAACAGCGTGATCCGGTTAAGCGCTTTGACCATTGCCATAGCCTCACCTACCTACGCGTCATAGTCATGCAGACTCAGATGACCACCCAGAAGTGTTTTAAACCGGAACATGGCCGTTTCAGCCAGTGAACGCCGGTGATAACCTACTTTCTTTTTCCAGGTATCGTTATTGCCGCTCAGATGCTGATTTGCCGCCGCATGGTTACGCTCATGGTATCGAGCTGGCCAATATTGCGCACCACTTCGCGGTGGGATAAGCGGCTTTATTTTTTTCCTCAGCAGAGCATCATGACAGTAACGCGTATCGTAAGCACTGTCAGCCGACGCTTCCCTGATTTTCCGGTGGGTTTGGTTAATCAGCCCGGGCAGCGCCTGCGCATCTGTCGTACCGCTTAGCGATAAATCGGCACAGATAATTTCATGTGTCGCGCTATCTACTGCCAGATGAAGCTTGCGCCATACTCTGCGCCTCTCAGCCCCATGCTGCCTGACTTTCCATTCGCCTTCGCCGAAGATTTTCAGGCCGGTGCCATCGATGACCAGGTGTGAGATTTCGCCGCGGGTTGGCGTTTTTATGCTGATGTCGACGGTTTTTGCTCGCCGGCTGACCAGAGAGTAATCTGGGCAGCGCAGCGACAGCCCCATCAGTTTAAAAATCGCGTCAACGAAACCCTGTAACGCCCGGAGCGAAAGGTTAAACACGCGCTTTATCATCAGAACCGTGGTAATGGCCATATCGGTGTAGTGAAGCGGCCGGCCACGATGTTCAGGTGGTGTACTCTCAGTCCATGCAGCAATGGCTGACTCATCAAGCCATACTGTCATGTCCCCCCGCTGCCTGAGCGCATTGTTGTATGCGGGCCAGTTGGTGATTTTAAACTTTTGCTTTGCCATGGGGACCTGATGTTGAAACGAATGTAGTGATCAGAGCCGCCAGTCACCTAAAAGTTCGATTTATTCAACAAAGCCACGCAGAGGGTGAGTGGATGCAGAAGAATGCAGAGATACTTTACCAGTATGAAAAGGCGCTGAAAGAGTACGATCCTGCGTTACGTCTGGATATGCCAGATTTACGACGAGCAGTCGAGTATTCGCGTTTATTCAAAACAAACTGGCATCGTGAGAAGAAACAAGAACTAGAACAAAGAGCGGCTAAATAACACTATTGGTTAGGTGGGAAATGTTGCCCCCGTTTCTCACGCGGGCAGCTTTAGCCGCCAGACTCAGCCGGGCTTCACAGACGTGCGCACGGTGCGACGTCCAGTCTAGATTTGCTTTCAGAACCGCCAGCTCATTGGCTTGGCGCCAGAGATTTGCAGCCTGAGTCAGGCTACCGGCGTTCTCATGTATGGCCGCAGAACGGGCAATATGCGAGTACAGGGAACGTGTCATGCCGCACCTCCAAATTTCAGGAGATACGCCCGCTGGCGAACGGTCAGATAGCGCGATTTACGAGCAAATAGCGCAAGAATCGATTGCGGCGCTTCAAAGGCGCGCACGCGGAAGGTAGACTTTTTCATAGCCTTACTCCTGGTTAACTCAGGTTTAGGGTTAGCTCTGCGTCGGGACCCTGTACACGATTCTGTGTAAATGCCTTTTCTCAGAAGTGACCGTCCAGGCGGTCACCGAACTCGATAATAAAGCGGCTCATTGCCATGCGCCAGTCCCTCAAAGGCATTGTCCATTTCTGTGAGGCCGCCTGTATCGCCAGCCACACCACCTTTTTCACTGTGTCGTCGGTCGGGAACACCTTGCGCTTTTTGATGGCATACCGGATCACGCTGTTTAACGACTCGATGGCGTTGGTCGTGTAGATCACCTTGCGGATGTCCGTTGGGTAGGCAAAGAACGTGGCCAGATTGGCCCAGTTTGCCTGCCAGCTTCGACTTATTTGCGGGTAGCGGATGTCCCAGGCACTGGAGAACGCTTCCAGCGCCTGCAAGCCGGCTTCTTCCGTAGGGGCCTGATAGATAGCTTTCAGGTCGCGGGTGACGGCCTTGTAGTCCTTCCAGGAGACGAACCGCAGGCTGTTGCGCACCATATGTACGATACACAGCTGGAGCCGCGCCTCCGGATACACCGCGTTAATAGCGTCAGGGAAACCTTTCAGCCCGTCTACGCAGGCGATAAGGATATCGTTCAGGCCGCGGTTTTTCAGCTCTGTCAGCACGTTCAGCCAGAACTTTGCGCCTTCATTTTCGGCCAGCCACATACCTAGCAACTCTTTCTGGCCTTCGATGTTGATGCCCAGCGCCAGGAACACAGATTTGTTGATGATGCGGCTGTCCTGCCGGACTTTTAGAACGATACAGTCAAGATAAACAATGGGATAGACTGCATCCAGAGGCCGGTTTTGCCATTCGACAACCTGCTCCATGACCGCATCGGTGACCTTTGAGACCAGCGCCGGCGAGACATCGGCGTCATACAGCTCTTTGAACGCGGCGGCGATCTCGCGGGTGGTCATCCCTTTGGCGTACAACGATAAAATCTGGTTATCCATCCCGGTAATCCGGGTCTGGTTCTTCTTCACCAGTTGCGGTTCAAAGGAACCGTCACGATCGCGCGGAGTACGCAGCGCCAGCGGGCCATCGCCAGTGGTAACGGTTTTTGTGGAATAGCCGTTGCGGGCGTTGGTCCCCGGTTTAGGCTGATTTTTATCGTAGCCGAGGTGATGGATCATTTCGGCATTGAGAGCTGCTTCGACGCTGATTTTTTTCAGCAGCCGATCGAAGTGACTGAGATCTTCAGGGGTGAGATTTTTGGCCAGTTCGTTAGCCAGAGCCTGCAACTGTTTTTCGTCCATAAATTAACCTGTTTTTGATGTTGGCTTGAACATATCAAAATCAGGCAAATACACAAATTTCTAAACAGGCTCTGTGCAGGGCATGGTAGCGCTGGTCAACCAGACGCCGCAGCCCCTGGTGACCCATCGCTTCCAGCTCATCCTTGCTGTGCAGCTTCACCAGGTCGTTCATGATGGAGTGCCGGGCCTGTGCAGGCTCCATCTCATCAATCTTGCGCGCATGACGACGCTGCTTGTTGAAGGCCCGCTTCTTAAGGCGATAATCAAACGCTTTCTTGATGTGCTTTTCTTTCGCGCGACGACGGGCTTCGCTCAGAGTGATGGGGCCTTCGCCTTTGTCACGCAGCTTCTGGTTTTCCCAGGCCAGCTGCTGATTCTGTGCCGCCAGAAATTTACCCACCTCGTAATCGATAAGCACAAAGAACAGCTCGGTGACCCAGATAATCTTGGGGATATAGGAATGCGTGCTGTCGTCCCACACCCGTTCGCATTTGATGGCGCCCAGCTCTTCCAGCGTCGTCAGCGCCCGGCTGGCGCGTGAGATGCTCTTCTTAGGCGCCGCTGCCCGTTGACAGACCACACCAGTCCGACAGTTGCTCGACGCCGGCCTCCACCTTGCCGGAGACGATATTCAGCCGGTCTGCCATCGCCACCATCAGCGCGTTAGACGGCCTCAAACAGCAGGATCCCCCGTTGGCTCGGGCTGTAACCGATATCACTGCGGTTATCCAGATCCAGTGCAACCTGGACCAGCGTTGCCAGAACCGGATCCATCAGCGGGGGAAGGGTATGCACCGCGCTACCGGCAATGATGTCATCGGTACGCTGCAGCACAGTATTGATGTCCATTTCCGCTGGCGGTAACAATCTTGCCAGTTTCGGCTGCTGGGCCAGTAACTCCGCTTCGCCCGGTGTGCCAACATCAATAAAGTGGTTTATCTTCATCGCCAGGGTGGACGACTGTTTTTCACTGTCTGGAATGTAGATCGCATTGCTGGGCACCAGGGCGCTTTTAAACGAGATAAAGCCTTCCCCCGGATTCAGGTCCTTGAGTTCATCCAGCGAAATACGGTGCTTTTCGCGGATATAGGTGGTGTTGGCATCTTCATAATGGCTGCTCACCGTGCCGGATGTCCGTTTCACTTCGCCCAGCTCGGCGTAATAATCTTTACCTGCGGTCGCTTTGGCCAGTTCAAAGGTATCCTTTTCATCCTGCAATGCCATAAACCATTTGATCAGCATATTGGCATTGACGGTCTGATACTCGCCCCTGAACTGATCAATAAAACGCTGGATATCCTGCGCAGAAATCACCAGCATCATCCCCAGGCTGCGCATCTGCGCCGCGAGGTCATCCATCCCCGGGGCAAAGTAGCTGCCCAGCTCATCATGGATATCGGGATACGGAAACGGCTGACGAAACCGCGTCGACGTCAAGACATCGAGATGCTTGCCTTCCAGCTGGTAGCCGAGGTCGCGGGCGATAACCATCCTTTTGGCCGAGATATACAGTTTCCCCAGGTTGGCCGACTCACTTTTCGACAGTCCCAGCGCCGGGATAAGCACCACCAGGGTGCGGTCATTGTGCAGAACGTCGTTAATATCGATATCGCCGGCATCGGTTGAAAAAATATGCCCGTAGATGTCATTAAACATGGTCAGCATGCGGGAAAACTGCTGGATAAGGAACCCGGGCTGGTCGTAGACGCTCTGCTCCCACTCGGATGGCCGGGTAATCAGATCCATGCGGAACCCGGGGCCAGGTTATTGAGATAACTTTCCAGCGCATTCACCGCCTCATCATGCCAGCCGTGCTGTTTGGCTTCGATGTACAACTCGGCCATTTTTTTCAGTGGTAAATGCGTCTGGATCAGGGACTGCGAAATGCGGATGTTCTCTTTTTTGCATTTCATTTGTAGTACAGCGCATAAACCAGCCCGTAGAGCATCGGCTTGGCTTTATCCTGCCAGCCCGCGTCATTAGCCCCCACTTGCGGCAGCAACGACTCCATCAACTGAATGATAAACGTCGTATTCGCCTCGCCGAACAGGTTGATGGAGTTGGATTGCGGG
Source organism: Candidatus Sodalis pierantonius str. SOPE (assembly GCF_000517405.1). Lineage (NCBI taxonomy): Bacteria > Pseudomonadati > Pseudomonadota > Gammaproteobacteria > Enterobacterales > Bruguierivoracaceae > Sodalis > Candidatus Sodalis pierantonii. The sequence goes on from NZ_CP006568.1 coordinate 3,822,562, forward strand.
CGAGTGCGATCATTACCCAGCAACGCATCGAACTGGTCGCGCACCCCATTCAGGAAGTTTAAAACATAATAATTATCTTCCTGACCAAAGCGGCGCATCAGGGACCAGATAGAATACGCCAGAGTGGTTTCCTCCTTGCCGTCGGAGAACGTCATTCCCCGTCCCCAGCACAGGCTGTTGAGCTGCAACGACAGCAGCGCCTCCGTTTTGCCGGAGCCGGTCGGCCCGACAACCAGCCCCATGCCGTCAACCGGCAGATGAGCCAGCATCTGATACAGGTCGTCAGGCAAGCCGAGGTCAGTCAGCGGCGGAATCGCGTTATTAATCACCCGCAGCGTCACGGCAATGGCGGTATTGACGCCACGAGAATAGTGGCCTGGGTGAAATTGGCCCGAAAGCGCATCCGCTCCCCGCGCGCCAGCCCGTAACGTTGATGGCTGTCGCCTTCCAGCTGCAGGGACGCATCGTCGCCTTTGCCGCTCTGGACCCGGGCTTTGATCGCTGGGCTGAAAATGCCGTCAATCAACGCCAGCAGCGTCGAATGATCCAGCGTAAACGCCGAACAGGGGATAAGACGCCCGTGCTGCCCCACAATAATCCGGCCATTGCTTTGCAGATGAATATCGGACACCGCGTGGCGATAGCAATGCACGAAAAAGCACCGCAGGGTGTCGGCGGTGAATCCGACGGAAAAATCAAACTGCGCCAGTGCGCTCATTATTCCCTCCCTGTCTGAATAACCGGCTGCCAACCTTTCCTGTCCAGAGCGAACCCGGCGCGCTGCTTCAGGTCGCGTACCTTGTCGCCCAGCATCAGCTGTTGACGGTCACCGCTGACCGATTTCAGCTGTTCACTGACCACCGGCGGCGTCATCATGTTCTGTTTCAGCAGCAGCGAGTAACGCAGCATGCCGGTGTAATCCCGGGTCAGGCGGTTAAAATTGGCCGCCAGCGTGTCGTCAGCGCTCTGACGGCCGGCTTGCCAGCCTTTCCTGATGGCGGTCTACCCGGTTGCGCAGCATCACGTCCGTGCCCGGCGTCGCGTTGACCGCCAGGCCGGCGAACAGATACTGACGCCAGCTGGGCGGGTTACTGACAAAGCGTTCCGGCACCAGGATGTTGTAGACGTGATGCACCGTGCGCATCTGCCGGTCGGTGATGGTGGCCATCGAGGTCGCCTCGGCAATCACCGGCGGCAGCCAGCCTTCACGCTGAATCAGCGGCGCTAACAGATACAGACGGTCGAGCTGTGCCGCCTGCTGTAACAGCGACTGACGCAGCTCCCAGGCCCGTTGTGCCTTGCCGCCGCGAAAACCTTCCGTGCTCCCCGCCTCGCTCAGCATCTGATAGACGGTGTCGTTAACGCCATCGTGAGGGGCTGGCGCGGGCGTCAGCCAGGCGAAGAGGGACGGCGGCGGGACCTCGGCCGGCGGTGCCGCATCAACGCCCACGCTCCCCCACAGCAGCGCCAGCCCCAGATAAACGGGTTTTCTCATGACAGTCGTCCTTGCAGCGGCGGCATAAAACCGACTTCCAGCGCATCCGCATGCTGGGTCAGCGTGGCACGCCAGTGGTAACGGTTTTTGTGGAATAGCCGTTGCGGGCGTTGGTCCCCGGTTTAGGCTGATTTTTATCGTAGCCGAGGTGATGGGTCATTTCGGCATTGAGAGCTGCTTCGACGCTAATTTTTTTCAGCAGCCGATCGAAGTAACTGAGATCTTCAGGGGTTTTGAGATTTTTGGCCAGTTCGTTAGCCAGAGCCTGCAACTGTTTTTCGTCCATAAATTAACCTGTTTTTGATGTTGGATTGAACATATCAAAATCAGGCAAATACACAAATTTCTAAACAGGCTCGACTCGCGTTGTTTCCAGTGCTAACAAGGTCAATCTGAAGTTTGATGAAGCGAAGCCGGTACTGGAAGATCAGCTAGCTAAGTCAATCGCAGGTATTCTCTAAATAACATCTATTGATGTGTAATATTACATATCAATAAAGCAAGAAATCCTTGCTTGCGCATTATTTGTGTGTAATGATACACATCATTTTTTGGGGGTGTGTATGATTCTTATGTTTGGTAGTCATAAGGGCGGTGTTGGTAAATCGACAATGTTAATTATGATTCTTATCTACTTAATGAATAAGAGAGGTAAGAAATGTGCTATTCTTGAATGTGATGATCAACGAAGCATAAAGGACTGGGCCACAGAAAGAATTAACTTGGGATTATCAACAATAGATTATTTTGAATCCTATACAAGCATTGCAGACAAAGCGAGAAAATTAAATAATACCTATGATTATGTTTTCCTAGATTCACCAGGAAAGAAATCGCCAGAATTTAGAAAGGGGCTAAGTTGTGCAGATGTTTTATTATCGTTTATTGATCCTACTGCACAGATAGAAATAAATACTTTGGCGCAATTAGTTGCTGATGTAAAAGAGGCTCAGACACTTAATACCAAGCTTAGCGCATGGTTGATACTTAATCGTTGTCCAACAGATCCACGAGATACGGAAGCTAGTTCTCTAAGATCAATGCTCAATGATGATCCTGACTGGTTACCTGTACCACGCCAACGTATTTTTTATCGTAAAGCTTATAAAACAGCGTATAACACAGGCATGGGAGTTCATGAGTACAATGATAAGTCTAGGAACAAAGCTCGTGCAGAGATTGAATTGCTAGTAAAAGAACTAAAAATAATATGATGTGTAATATTATACATCATTGAGGTGAGAATGGCTAAGCTACCTGAAAAACTAGTTAATATTCCATCTGCTTCTCTACGACAATTTGTTAGTAATGCGAGTAGAAAACCAGTCTCGGCAACAATGGTTCATCGAGTTAATATTACACTTACAGATGAAGACTTGGAAAAATGCGAGATTTTTCAGGCAGAGAGTGGTGCATCAAGAGCAGATATAGTCCGTGCTGCACTTAAAGCTTTAGAAGATATGCCTTCTTCTAGTCGGTTGGAATTGGTTTCTGATGTTAGAAAGTTCAGTCCAAAGGCTGGGAGACCCCCTGTAAAAAAATAGTAAGTATTAATACACATCATTTTATGTTGTTTTATAAACTATTGAATAATAATTGTATGCGTAAGGGGGTAAATTTGGGTAGACAGCTATCTTATCATGATGCTTTTTTTAAGAAATTTCTTGGTGATTCTAAAATTGCTCAGGACTTTTTGCAGATACATTTACCAGAAAAAATAAAAAAGAATCTTAATTTTAATACATTATTAATGGAATCTGGATCCCTTATTGAAGGGGATTTACGTAGCCAGTGCTCTGATATGCTTTACTCCCTAGAGTCAACGATAGGAGATGCATATATCTATTGCTTACTAGAGCACCAAAGTCGCCCTGAAAAATTAATGACGTTTCGGCTTTTTCGACGCTTTGTTGAATAAATCCGAAATTTGTGACGACTTCCTCCCTATCAGGGCGATTGTTACATGATGCGGACGCTGTTTGGCATTCCTAACAGCGTGATCCGGTTAAGCGCTTTGACCATTGCCATAGCCTCACCTACCTGCGCGTCATAGTCATGCAGACTCAGATGACCACCCAGAAGTATTTTAAACCGGAACATGGCCGTTTCAGCCAGTGAACGCCGGTGATAACCTACTTTCTTTTTCCAGGTATCGTTATTGCCGCTCAGATGCTGATTTGCCACCGCATGGTTACGCTCATGGTATCGAGCTGGCCAATATTGCGCACCACTTCGCGGTGGGATAAGCGGCTTTATTTTTTTCCTCAGCAGAGCATCATGACAGTAACGCGTATCGTAAGCACTGTCAGCCGACGCTTCCCTGATTTTCCGGTGGGTTTGGTTAATCAGCCCGGGCAGCGCCTGCGCATCTGTCGTACCGCTTAGCGATAAATCGGCACAGATAATTTCATGTGTCGCGCTATCTACTGCCAGATGAAGCTTGCGCCATACTCTGCGCCTCTCAGCCCCATGCTGCCTGACTTTCCATTCGCCTTCGCCGAAGATTTTCAGGCCGGTGCCATCGATGACCAGGTGTGAGATTTCGCCGCGGGTTGGCGTTTTTATGCTGATGTCGACGGTTTTTGCTCGCCGGCTGACCAGAGAGTAATCTGGGCAGCGCAGCGACAGCCCCATCAGTTTAAAAATCGAGTCAACGAAACCCTGTAACGCCCGGAGCGAAAGGTTAAACACGCGCTTTATCATCAGAACCGTGGTAATGGCCATATCGGTGTAGTGAAGCGGCCGGCCACGATGTTCAGGTGGTGTACTCTCAGTCCATGCAGCAATGGCTGACTCATCAAGCCATACTGTCAGGTCCCCCCGCTGCCTGAGCGCATTGTTATATGCGGGCCAGTTGGTGATTTTAAACTTTTGCTTTGCCATGGGGACCTGATGTTGAAACGAATGTAGTGATCAGAGCCGCCAGTCACCTAAAAGTTCGATTTATTCAACAAAGCCCAAAAATAAAAGAAGCGTGATCTGTAAGATGCCAGTAATCACGGTAAATAGGGATCCCATCAATTTCTGTTACACAGTTTTTCCCCGAACATTGTACGCGCTTCGGGTCAATAATAATAAGGGAAGGATATTCAGTTTTTAATTGCTTAAAAAGCTGATTGAACCAGTCACTACCATCACCATTCCATACACCACGTTCACAAGATGCGTCTTTATTGTGTGCTCTTAATTTGACGTTTTGATAAAAGCATGGTACGTATTCTTTGGGTGCAATATAGATTGTTTTTATAATAACGGGCTTTGCGCCTGATTTAATTATGATACCCATCGCCTTTCTCATCGCGACTTCAATGCGTTGTCTGGGCAACGCCTCTGAACGCGCATCCCCGAGTTTATTTATGATATTGTCACTTGTACAATGGTTCCAGACTTCACCAATGATGACATAATCAAATTTCTCTTTTTGTATCTTGTCATAATAGCGGGCCACATTGTCATGGCAATCTTTATATACACTGTTTTTGTAGCGCCCCCAATCAAACTGAGAAATACCGGGTAACACTAAACACGTCGATGTGCCCTGTACCATCACAGAGACATGCGCATCCTTAGCCAATAAATCTATAAAATTCCAAAAATGATTAGAATGTGAGTCTCCGATCAGTAGTGCCTTTTTGAGGGCGTCTGTATCACCAATGATACAATCGTTATTTTTTCCGTCCTCATTATCGTTCAAACATGACTCTCTATAGGGCGACTCATATTTGTCCAGCGTAGATGTTATACGCAAATAATCTGCACCAAAGCGCCCACTGAACCCATTGTATCGTTCGGTCAATGAGTATAGTGCTACAAAAATAATTATTGGTATTAACACGAGGATTGAAAAAGATGTTGGCAAAGAGTTACTTTTTTTTCTACATGGTTTTTCAATAAAAAAATGGCTTTGTTGAATAAATCGAACTTTTAGGTGACTGGCGGCTCTGATCACTACATTCGTTTCAACATCAGGTCCCCATGGCAAAGCAAAAGTTTAAAATCACCAACTGGCCCGCATACAACAATGCGCTCAGGCAGCGGGGGGACATGACAGTATGGCATGATGAGTCAGCCATTGCTGCATGGACTGAGAGTACACCACCTGAACATCGTGGCCGGCCGCTTCACTACACCGATATGGCCATTACCACGGTTCTGATGATAAAGCGCGTGTTTAACCTTTCTCTCCGGGCGTTACAGGGTTTCGTTGACGCGATTTTTAAACTGATGGGGCTGTCGCTGCGCTGCCCAGATTACTCTCTGGTCAGCCGGCGAGCAAAAACCGTCGACATCAGCATAAAAACGCCAACCCGCGGCGAAATCTCACACCTGGTCATCGATGGCACCGGCCTGAAAATCTTCGGCGAAGGCGAATGGAAAGTCAGGCAGCATGGGGCTGAGAGGCGCAGAGTATGACGCAAGCTTCATCTGGCAGTAGATAGCGCGACACATGAAATTATCTGTGCCGATTTATCGCTAAGCGGTACGACAGATGCGCAGGCTCTGCCCGGGCTGATTAACCAAACCCACCGGAAAATCAGGGAAGCGTCGGCTGACAGTGCTTACGATACGCGTTACTGTCATGATGCTCTGCTGAGGAAAAAAATAAAGCCGCTTATCCCACCGCGAAGTGGTGCGCAATATTGGCCAGCTCGATACCATGAGCGTAACCATGCGGTGGCAAATCAGCATCTGAGCGGCAATAACGATACCTGGAAAAAGAAAGTAGGTTATCACCGGCGTTCACTGGCTGAAACGGCCATGTTCCAGTTTAAAACACTTCTGGGTGGTCATCTGAGTCTGCATGACTATGACGCGCAGGTAGGTGAGGCTATGGCAATGGTCAAAGCGCTTAACCGGATCACGCTGTTAGGAATGCCAAACAGCGTCCGCATCATGTAACAATCGCCCTGATAGGGAGGAAGTCGTCACAAATTTCGGATTTATTCAACAAAGCGCGTCACGTGTTGTCTTTTTCCTCCTCGGCGTGCTGTATGAACACCACTGTTAGCCAAATGGCGCGCGGGCGTGGACGATGCGTAAGAGGCCCACGCGCGAACCGCTGAAGCCAGCAGAGCAGGCGCTTAATGGCAAGCGTGGCCGTAGGCGGGCGGTACGGTCAGTGTGGCACCTATCTCTGCAAGGGACGGCGGGCGCGAAGGGATTCAAGGCTGCGGATATCGGTACAGCAAATTTTCGCGGGGGGATGAAGATACGCCGGGCGACAAGCGTGGCGGAGGCGGTGGGCCAGGAGATACAAAGCAAAAAAGGTGTGATGCCGCTAAGCAAAACACCTTTTAAATGAGCCCGTACCGGATTCTGTGTAAATGCCTTTTCTCAGAAGTGACCGTCCAGGCGGTCACCGAACTCGATAATAAAGCGGCTCATTGCCATGCGCCAGTCCCTCAAAGGCATTGTCCATTTCTGTGAGGCCGCCTGTATCGCCAGTCACACCACCTTTTTCACTGCGTCGTCGGTCGGGAACACCTTACGCTTTTTGATGGCATGCCGGATCACGCTGTTTAACGACTCGATGGCGTTGGTCGTGTAGATCACCTTGCGGATGTCCGTTGGGTAGGCAAAGAACGTGGCCAGATTGGCCCAGTTTGCCTGCCAGCTTCGACTTATTTGCGGGTAGCGGATGTCCCAGGCACTGGAGAACGCTTCCAGCGCCTGCAAGCCGGCTTCTTCCGTAGGGGCCTGATAGATAGCTTTCAGGTCGCGGGTGACGGCCTTGTAGTCCTTCCAGGAGACGAACCGCAGGCTGTTGCGCACCATATGCACGATACACAGCTGGAGCCGCGCCTCCGGATACACCGCGTTAATAGCGTCAGGGAAACCTTTCAGCCCGTCTACGCAGGCGATAAGGATATCGTTCAGGCCGCGGTTTTTCAGCTCTGTCAGCACGTTCAGCCAGAACTTTGCGCCTTCATTTTCGGCCAGCCACATACCTAGCAACTCTTTCTGGCCTTCGATGTTGATGCCCAGCGCCAGGAACACAGATTTGTTGATGATGCGGCTGTCCTGCCGAACTTTTAGAACGATACAGTCAAGATAAACAATGGGATAGACTGCATCCAGAGGCCGGTTTTGCCATTCGACAACCTGCTCCATGACCGCATCGGTGACCTTTGAGACCAGCGCCGGCGAGACATCGGCGTTATACAGCTCTTTGAACGCGGCGGCGATCTCGCGGGTGGTCATCCCTTTGGCGTACAACGATAAAATCTGGTTATCCATCCCGGTAATCCGGGTCTGGTTCTTCTTCACCAGTTGCAGTTCAAAGGAACCGTCACGATCGCGCGGAGTACGCAGCGTCAGCGGGCCATCGCCAGTGGTAACAGTTTTTGTGGAATAGCCGTTGCGGGCGTTGGTCCCCGGTTTAGGCTGATTTTTATCGTAGCCGAGGTGATGGGTCATTTCGGCATTGAGAGCTGCTTCGACGTTGATTTTTTTCAGCAGCCGATCGAAGTGACTGAAATCTTCAGAGGTTTTGAGATTTTTGGCCAGTTCGTTAGCCAGAGCCTGCAACTGTTTTTCGTCCATAAATTAACCTGTTTTTGATGTTGGATTGAACATATCAAAATCAGGCAAATACACAAATTTCTAAACAGGCTCTACTGAATGCCGCCGTGATTCCATAAAGCGTTCAAACCGCGTTTGATTTTCAGATCGCTGTCCTGACCGACGTTGCGTTCAAACGATTCGCTGTAATTGTCGACTTGTTTAATGATATTGTGCGCCCAGTCGTTGGACAGTTTCAGCTCTTCGCCGTAATGACCTTCTTTGCCGAGTAGATGGGCCATATCCGGGTTTTTCGGGTTGGCGGCCAGTTCGTCAACGTTTTTCGAGGTGATTTCCATTTCCTCAGCGTTAAGCATGGCGTACAGCGACCATTTCACAATAGTGAACCAATCGTCGTCGCCGCGGCGTACCACCGGCCCCAGCGGCTCTTTCGAGATCACTTCAGGTAATACCACCCAGTCATCAGGTTTGCTTAGCTTGATTCGCAACGCGTATAGCCCTGACTGATCGGTTGCCAACGTATCGCAGCGGCCGGACTCTAGCGCTTTGGCGCTTTCGTCGGCGCGATCGAAGGTCACCGGCGTGTACTGCATTTTATTGGCGCGGAAGAAGTCGGCCACGTTCAACTCGGTATCGGTGCCGGATTGCAAACAGACGGTAGCGCCATCCAGGTCTTTGGCGCTCTTTAAACCGGCTTTGTTACGCGTCAAGAAACCAATGCCGTCGTAATAGTTTACGCCGGCGAAAACAAAGCCCATGTTGCCGTCACGGGAAGAGGTCCAGGTGGTGTTGCGCGACAGAATATCGACTTCACCTGATTGCAGCGCGGTAAAACGCTCTTTGGCGGTCAGCGGAGTGTATTTTACTTTCGTCGCATCGCCAAATACGGCCGCGGCAACTGCCCGGCAAACATCCACATCCAGACCGGTAAATTTCCCGCTGGCATCAGCATAAGAGAAACCCGATAAGCCATCGCTGATACCGCATTGGATAAAGCCCTTTTTCTTGACCGCGTCCAAAGTGGCCCCAGCGTGAGCCTGATTCGCTACCGCAAACAGGGCAGCGGCGGCAACCAGTGTGAAAATCATCATTTTTTTCATAATTCGTCCTGTGAGGCAGAATAAAGCAGTCGATTTTTGATGTGCTCGGACACATCTTTCCTTAAGACGGCATAACGCCTGTAACCTCATAGCAAAGGTAATGCCAAAACGGCAGATAGCGGATTGCAGGGTTAAGTTACAACCCATTAACAGCACATATAATGAGAATGGAGCATGTTTTGCCCTATTTCGGGGCTCAAAGAGGACCTTAGAGCAGCATTTGCACCATAGAGATGCAGTCAGTTCCGCTATGTGGAATTGCTAAGGGGCCCGCTCGCCAGCAGAACAGAAACGAGCCTGGGCGTGGCGGGCCGCGAAACGGGCGAAACGACAGCACGCCGCACCCAAACAGGCGGCGGCGAGAAAAGCGTGCAGGGTCGAAGTATTATTCCCACTGGTTATATCATTTTTCTTCATAATAACGCTTGCGCCCCTGGCGGGAGTATGCGTTAATAGCGTCATCGGTTTGTGGTACAGACCTATTTATGTAAGCCATTTTAGTAAAGTTGTTCAGCAAAAAGCGATAGTCCACCATCACTTCTTCGACGAATTTCCTTCTTAATACGTGCCCATAAGTACATACTGGCAAGCAGACCCTCTATCGCCGCAGGCGGTTTTTATCTTAATGAAGGAAGTACAAATGTCTAATAAAGTAACTGGTTTAGTAAAATGGTTTGACGCAGGTAAAGGTTTTGGTTTCATCACTCCGGCTGACGACAGCAAAGATGTTTTTGTTCACTTTTCCGCCATCCAGAGCAACGATTTCAAAACCCTGGACGAAGGCCAGCGCGTAGAATTCACCATTGAGCAGGGTCAGAAAGGCCCGTCCGCTGCTAACGTGGTTGCCCTGTAAGATACGCGTCAAAGGGATGTCGACGGTGGCCAAGTCTACCGCCCCGGCAACGGCCGGATGATATGCCTTTGCAACGCAGAGAAAACCCCGGCCAAGGCCGGGGTTTTTTTATTGCCGGTAGCGGCGCGCCACGGACGACCGAAGGTCGCTAGGCGCTTTTTCGCCGTGCTTGGTATCTCGGCCGCCACCCGGTCCAGGGTTCAGCCGTAACGTCACCCGCTATCTTAGCCAAAAGCGTTGCTCCAGGATTCAGCGGTTACGTTACTCGCTGTTTTAGCCGAAGCAGTCCGTGTCGTTCCTTAGTCCAGCCGTTACCTTACTCGCTATCTTAGCCAAAGCCCTACGGGCAATGCTACTTTGGTGCCGATGTCTGCCCCAAGTCCGTTTCCTATGCCAACATGAGTCTAACCAGAACCTTATCTGCCGCTCCCGTCGTTTCCGTTTGTTTTAACGTGTTAGGTCAAAAGTGTTTTCCCTAACTCAACGAACACGTTAATTAGTTTAATATTTGACGTTTAAAACAATAACGGGAGAACAGCGGGATGAGGTTATTACCTTTTAGTTATGGCAGGAAAACGTTGCTGGCGCTCATGTTGGACGCGTTCAGGGCATCCCCATTAATGCTGCAGGCGGCAGTGGTGCCGGCCGGGGCGCTGTTGGCGGCGGATCAGGACATCGTCCGCAATAACAGCAGTGAGCCCGCGTCTCTTGATCCGCAAAAAGTGGAAAGCGAGGTTGAATTTAATATTATAAGCGATTTTTTTGAAGGGCTGGTCAGCGTGGATAATGACGGGAAAATCCGTCCGCGTCTGGCCGAACGCTGGGACAATGATCACAATACCCGCTGGGTATTTCATTTGCGACCGAGGCTAACCTGGTCGAATGGCGATCCCATTACCGCGGAGGATGTGGTCTTCAGCTGGCGCCGGCTGGTTAACCCGGTCACGGCCTCGCCCTATGCAAGTTATTTGAGCAACATGCAGGTGCTCAACGCGCAGGATATTGTAGACGGTAAGAAAAACCCGGATGAATTGGGCATCAAAGCCCTCAATGCCGGGACGGTGGAAGTGACGCTGGTGAAACCGATCTCCTATTTCCTGCAAATGCTGGCGCATCCCGCTCTGGTCCCCGTTGATAAGAAAGTTATCGATCAATTTGGCGATAAATGGACCCAGCCGGGCAATATTGTCAGCAGCGGCGCCTATAAACTCGACCAGTGGGTAGTGAATGAAAAAGTGGTCGGCATCAGAAACAACCGCTACTGGGATAACGCACATACGGTTATCAACAAAGTGACTTATCTGCCGGTGACCTCCGGCACCGCCGATGTTAACCGCTACCGCGCCGGCGAAATCCATATAACCTATACCATCCCCGAAACGCTGTTTAAATCATTGAAAAAGGAGATTGGCCCCGAGGTCCACATTTCCCCGAAGCTGGCGGTGTACTATTACGAATTCAATACTCAAAAAGCGCCATTCAACGACCCAAGGGTGCGGCTGGCGCTCAATTTGAGCTTGGATAAAAGTATCATCGCTGAAAAAGTACTGGGCCAAGGACAGACGCCCGTTTGGACCCTCAGCCACTATGCCGCCGGCGGTTATAATTTGAAAATGCCGGACTACGCGGGCTGGAGCCAGGATAAACGTAATGAAAAAGCGAAAGCGCTGCTCAAAGAGGCGGGTTTCGATGCGCAGCATCCGCTGACGTTTTCCTTACTGTATAACACCTCGGAATCCCATCAACGTATTGCCATTGCCGCCAGTTCAATGTGGAAGAAAAATTTGAGCGTCGTGGCAACGCTGCAAAATCAAGAATGGAAAACTATGCTCGATACCATGCATACCGGCAATTTTGACCTGGTGCGTTATGCCTGGATAGCCGACTACGATGAGCCCTCGACTTTTCTGAATAATTTCTTGAGCAATAGCAGTGAAAATATCGCCAAATTCGTTAATGCCGATTATGACCAAGCGATTCATGCGGCATCAGCGGCCACGCCGGCGAACGCCGGCCGGTTTTATCAGCAGGCGGAAGCCATTTTGGCGCACAGGTACCGGCGATCCCCGTCTATTACTATGTTTCAAGTAAGCTGGTAAAACCGTGGATGGGTGGTTTTAACGAATCGTGTAGCGATGCAAAATATTCTGGACTCCCCTAAACCCTAAAAAATAGCTATTTTAGACAGTCCAGAATTGGTTACAAAATCTATAGCTAAGGTAGGCGTCACTGTAGTTATCGTATCTGTTAAGTTATGCAGCTAGAGATTTCTGCTCCCGATTTAGCCAAACTTCGTCCTGACAGATCCGGTTCCGTGTTTGACCTGACCACAGGTTAGATTACGGATTTTGACGGCCACATAGATCTATTTTCGCTTCTCCGGCGACTCCTCATTTTCTGCGGAGATACAGCTGATTCGGGAGTCACATAATAAGAGTGCTGTGACTGTGTTTTTTCGTTGTTCCTAGAGGGTAAAGTTCCCTATCCACGCTCTCATCTTCCCCAATGTGGCAACGTCTTGCCCTCGTCTCGGAGGTAGATATTTCATCATCCTGAACAAAAATGTGCCATGTGCGTTATCGTTGATCACTCGCGACCTGTTCTGTGATGGTGGAACAAGTTTCACCTACTTACTCCAAGGCATCATCTTGTCTTAACTCAATAAGTCCTATAGGATACCCAGCAAAATAGGGCCTATTCAGAATTAATGCTTCAGCCAAGGTTGTACATGATAGTAAAAATTAAAGCCTTCTTATCAAGCTGGGAAATTGGTGGAAAAGATGAGTATGCTGATGCTTACCACATGTATGGAGGGGCTTTGTTGAATAAATCGAACTTTTAGGTGACTGGCGGCTCTGATCACTACATTCGTTTCAACATCAGGTCCCCATGGCAAAGCAAAAGTTTAAAATCACCAACTGGCCCGCATACAACAATGCGCTCAGGCAGCGGGGGGACATGACAGTATGGCTTGATGAGTCAGCCATTGCTGCATGGACTGAGAGTACACCACCTGAACATCGTGGCCGGCCGCTTCACTACACCGATATGGCCATTACCACGGTTCTGATGATAAAGCGCGTGTTTAACCTTTCGCTCCGGGCGTTACAGGGTTTCGTTGACGCGATTTTTAAACTGATGGGGCTGTCGCTGCGCTGCCCAGATTACTCTCTGGTCAGCCGGCGAGCAAAAACCGTCGACATCAGCATAAAAACGCCAACCCGCGGCGAAATCTCACACTTGGTCATCGATGGCTCCGGCCTGAAAATCTTCGGCGAAGGCGAATGGAAAGTCAGGCAGCATGGGGCTGAGAGGCGCAGAGTATGGCGCAAGCTTCATCTGGCAGTAGATAGCGCGACACATGAAATTATCTGTGCCGATTTATCGCTAAGCGGTACGACAGATGCGCAGGCACTGTCCGGGCTGATTAACCAAACCCACCGGAAAATCAGGGAAGCGTCGGCTGACAGTGCTTACGATACGCGTTACTGTCATGATGCTCTGCTGAGGAAAAAAATAAAGCCGCTTATCCCACAGTGAAGTGGTGCGCAATATTGGCCAGCTCGATACCATGAGCGTAACCATGCGGTGGCAAATCAGCATCTGAGCGGCAATAACGATACCTGGAAAAAGAAAGTAGGTTATCACCGGCGTTCACTGGCTGAAACGGCCATGTTCCGGTTTAAAACACTTCTGGGTGGTCATCTGAGTCTGCATGACTATGACGCGCAGGTAGGTGAGGCTATGGCAATGGTCAAAGCGCTTAACCGGATCACGCTGTTAGGAATGCCAAACAACGTCCGCATCATGTAACAATCGCCCTGATAGGGAGGAAGTCGTCACAAATTTCGGATTTATTCAACAAAGCGTATAAAGACCGGTGGTGTCATTTATCCCCAGCTGGGCGCGTACTTGCACTATAATAATGTGTGATATCAATTCATTATTATCAGCTCGCTAACTTTATTTTTACTATTTCCCAAAGAATAAGAAAGCTGGACGCTTTCCTGCGACAATGCCGAAAATACTTCACGCATTTCTGGTATATTATTGACGGAAATAATCATTTTTCCGTTAATGCTTTTAGCTAAACGTGCCATGTTTTCGTATTCATCGAACGAAAAGGGGACGCCATAGCCTTGCGTCTTCCAATAGGGCGGATCGAGATAAAAGAGAGTATGTGGGTGGTCATATTTCTCAACGCAAGTTCGCCAGCTCAGATGCTCAATTGTTACTCCTGATAGACGTAGATGAGCCAGAGAAAGCTGCTCTTCAAGCCTGAGAAGATTCACAGCCTGTGAACGTACGGCAGAAGCACCGAATGTCTGTCCGGAAACTTTTCCTCCAAATGCCAGATGTTGCAGATAATAAAATCGCGCAGCACGTTGAATATCAGTGAAAATTTCTGGTGGCGTCTTTTGTTGCCACTCAAATAGAGCCTGTTTAGAAATTTGTGTATTTGCCTGATTTTGATATGTTCAATCCAACATCAAAAACAGGTTAATTTATGGACGAAAAACAGTTGCAGGCTCTGGCTAACGAACTGGCCAAAAATCTCAAAACCCCTGAAGATCTCAGTCACTTCGATCGGCTGCTGAAAAAAATCAGCGTCGAAGCAGCTCTCAATGCCGAAATGACCCATCACCTCGGCTACGATAAAAATCAGCCTAAACCGGGGACCAACGCCCGCAACGGCTATTCCACAAAAACCGTTACCACTGGCGATGGCCCGCTGGCACTGCGTACTCCGCGCGATCGTGACGGTTCCTTTGAACCGCAACTGGTGAAGAAGAACCAGACCCGGATTACCGGGATGGATAACCAGATTTTATCGTTGTACGCCAAAGGGATGACCACCCGCGAGATCGCCGCCGCGTTCAAAGAGCTGTATGACGCCGATGTCTCGCCGGCGCTGGTCTCAAAGATCACCGATGCGGTCATGGAGCAGGTTGTCGAATGGCAAAACCGGCCTCTGTATGCAGTCTATCCCATTGTTTATCTTGACTGTATCGTTCTAAAAGTCCGGCAGGACAGCCGCATCATCAACAAATCTGTGTTCCTGGCGCTGGGCATCAACATCGAAGGCCAGAAATAGTTGTTAGGTATGTGGCTGGCCGAAAATGAAGGCGCAAAGTTCTGGCTGAACGTGCTGACAGAGCTGAAAAACCGCGGCCTGAACGATATCCTTATCGCCTGCGTAGACGGGCTGAAAGGTTTCCCTGACGCTATTAACGCGGTGTATCCGGAGGGCGCGGCTCCAGCTGTGTATCGTGCATATGGTGCGCAACAGCCTGCGGTTCGTCTCCTGGAAGGACTACAAGGCCGTCACCCGCGACCTGAAAGCTATCTATCAGGCCCCTACGGAAGAAGCCGGCTTGCAGGCGCTGGAAGCGTTCTCCAGTGCCTGGGACATCCGCGACCCGCAAATAAGTCGAAGCTGGCAGGCAAACTGGGCCAATCTGGCCACGTTCTTTGCCTACCCAACGGACATCCGCAAGGTGTTCCCGACCGACGACGCAGTGAAAAAGGTGGTGTGGCTGGCGATACAGGCGGCCTCACAGAAATGGACAATGCCTTTGAGGGACTGGCGCATGGCAATGAGCCGCTTTATTATCGAATTCGATGACCGCCTGGACGGTCACTTCTGAGAAAAGGCATTTACACAGAATCCGGTACGGGCTCATTCAGTACGCCCCGCCGGTACGTTAATAGCTGCCACAGTTCAGGAGCACCGGCGCCGCCGGTGCTTTTTCTTCGATTTTTCCTGCTGAGGCTTACCTATGCAACACCGCCCAACCGTAACGGGAAACTTTTCCCTGACCAACCCTGCGGTTCGCGCCTGGCTTTACCAGATTCTGGCTGTTGTGATCCTGGTGGCGTTTGTCGGCCATCTGGTGCATAACACTCTGACCAACCTGAACCACCGCGGTATCACCTCCGGATTCGACTTCCTTAATAACGCCGCCGGTTTTGGCATCGTGCAGCATCTCACCGATTTTGAACAAGGCGACACCTACGGGCGAGTCTTTGTCGTCGGTCTGTTCAATACGCTGCTGGTATCGGCGCTATGTATTGTTTTTGCCTCGATACTGGGTTTTATCATCGGCCTGTCGAGACTGTCCGAGAACTGGCTGCTGCGTAAACTCTCCACCCTGTATATCGAGATTTTCCGCAACATTCCGCCGCTGCTGCAAATCTTCTTCTGGTATTTCGCCGTGTTGCGCAACCTGCCTGGACCGCGTCAGGCGGTAAACGCTTTCGATCTTGCCTTTCTCAGTAACCGCGGACTGTATTTACCCGCTCCCGACGCCGGCTCGGGCGCTTGGGCGACCTTTCTCGCGCTGCTGATAGCCGTGGCGCTGTTTCGCCTCCAGCGCCGCCATCAGCTTAAAACCGGCCAATTGCGCCGCAGCTGGCCGTGGATAATCGTGCTGCTGGTAGCGCTGCCGGCACTGGCGCAGTTTATCGCCGGCCCCGCGATCGCCTGGGATGTGCCGCAGCTGCGCGGCTTTAATTTCCGCGGCGGTATGGCGCTTATTCCCGAGCTCGCGACGCTGGCGCTGTCGGTGTACACGTCTGCGTTTATTGCTGAGGTGATCCGCTCCGGTATTCAGTCGGTGCCGTTCGGCCAGCACGAAGCGGCGCGCTCGCTCGGATTGCCAAATCCGGTGACGCTGAACAAAGTGATCCTGCCGCAGGCGATGCGAGTGATCGTTCCTCCCCTTACCAGTCAATATCTCAATATCGTCAAGAACTCATCGTTGGCGGCCGCTATCGGCTATCCCGATATGGTGTCGTTGTTCGCCGGCTCGGTGCTCAATCAGACCGGCCAGGCCATCGAAACCATCGCCATTACCATGGGGGTTTATCTGGTCATCAGCCTGGCTATTTCGTTGCTGATGAATATTTATAACAAGCACAAAGCGCTGGTGGAACGTTGAGAGGTCCCGATGACTATGACTTTATCTCCGCAGGAACCCATCGCGTCGGTCTCACGTAATCGGCTGGTCCTGGCAACGCAATGGATCAAACGCAATTTGTTTTCCAACTTCACGAATAGCCTTCTGACCCTGTTCTGTCTCTGGCTATTGTGGATAGCCTTACCGCCGCTGGTGGAGTGGGTGTTCATCAAAGCCAATTGGTTGGGGAAAAGCCAATTGGTTGGGGACCTCGCGCCTTGATTGCACTCGCGAAGGCGCCTGCTGGGTATTTATCCACGCGCGTTTCGGCCAATTCATGTATGGACTTTATCCGCTGGATCAGCGTTGGCGCATCAATGTCACCCTTATTGTGTGCCTGCTTTCGCTGCTGCCGATGTTTTGGCGCGGTATGCCGCGCCGCGGCCGCTATATCACCTGCTGGGTGATAGCGATTCCCATCTTTACCTGGATCATGCTTTACGGCGGCTTTTTCGGCCTGAGTCGCGTGGAAACCCGCTTATGGGGCGGCCTCACTCTGACTTTGATTATCTCCGCGGTGGGCATCGCCGGCGCGATGCCGTTGGGGATTATTCTAGCGCTGGCCCGGCGTTCATCTATGCCGGTGGTAAAATGGCTGGCGATCATCTTTATCGAGTTTTGGCGCGGCGTACCGCTTATCACCGTGCTGTTTATGTCCTCGGTGATGCTGCCGCTTTTTCTCTCCGAAGGCACCCAAATCGATAAACTGCTGCGCGCGCTGGTGGGCGTTATCATGTTCCAATCCGCCTATGTGGCGGAAGTCGTACGCGGCGGGCTACAGGCGCTGCCAAAGGGCCAAACCGAGGCGGCGGAATCCCTGGCGCTCGGCTATTGGAAAACCCAGGGGCTCATTATTTTGCCGCAGGCGCTAAAGATGGTCATCCCCGGACTGGTCAATACCATCATCGCGTTATTTAAAGACACCAGCCTGGTGGTCATTATCGGGTTATTCGATCTGTTTAGCAGCGTGCAGCAGGCAACGATGGACCCCGCCTGGCTGGGCATGTCCACCGAAGGTTATGTCTTCGCCGCGCTCGTTTATTGAATTTTCTGTTTCAGCATGTCCCGCTATAGCCAGCATCTGGAAAAGCGTTTTCATACCGGACACCAGCATTGAGGTTTTTATGAGCATGAATAATAACGCCGCCCCTACGGACAACCTAATAATTACAATGGAAAACGTCAATAAATGGTATGGACAGTTCCATGTTTTGAAAGATATCAATCTGCAGGTCAAAGCCGGCGAGCGTATCGTGTTATGCGGCCCCTCCGGATCGGGTAAGTCCACGACGATCCGCTGTATCAACCATCTTGAGGAGCATCAACAGGGCAACATTGTGATTGACGGTACTCTGCTTAATGACGATCTCCGCAATATCGAGCGCGTACGCACCGAAGTCGGCATGGTATTTCAGCACTTCAATCTATTTCCGCACCTGACTGTCCTGCAAAATTGCATTCTGGCGCCTACCTGGGTACGCAAGATGCCCAAGAAAGAGGCCGAGGCGCTGGCGATGCACTATTTGGAGCGGGTGCGCATTGCCGAACATGCGCAAAAATTCCCCGGACAGTTGTCGGGCGGACAGCAGCAACGGGTCGCTATCGCCCGTTCGCTGTGCATGAAGCCGAAAATCATGTTATTTGATGAACCGACCTCGGCGCTGGATCCTGAAATGGTGAAAGAGGTGCTGGATACCATGATAGGACTGGCTGAAGATGGAATGACCATGTTGTGTGTGACCCATGAAATGGGCTTTGCCCGCACCGTGGCCGATCGGGTGATCTTCATGGATCGCGGCGAAATTGTTGAACAGGCACCGCCGGAGGCGTTTTTCGCCCAGCCGAAATCGGCGCGGACCCGCGCTTTTCTCTCACAGGTCATTCACTAATGTTCCCGGCGGGTGAGCCCGTACCGGATTCTGTGTAAATGCCTTTTCTCAGAAGTGACCGTCCAGGCGGTCACCGAACTCGATAATAAAGCGGCTCATTGCCATGCGCCAGTCCCTCAAAGACATTGTCCATTTCTGTGAGGCCGCCTGTATCGCCAGCCACACCACCTTTTTCACTGCGTCGTCGGTCGGGAACACCTTGCGCTTTTTGATGGCATGCCGGATCACGCTGTTTAACGACTCGATGGCGTTGGTCGTGTAGATCACCTTGCGGATGTCCGTTGGGTAGGCAAAGAACGTGGCCAGATTGGCCCAGTTTGCCTGCCAGCTTCGACTTATTTGCGGGTCGCGGATGTCCCAGGCACTGGAGAACGCTTCCAGCGCCTGCAAGCCGGCTTCTTCCGTAGGGGCCTGATAGATAGCTTTCAGGTCGCGGGTGACGGCCTTGTAGTCCTTCCAAGAGACGAACCGCAGGCTGTTGCGCACCATATGCACGATACACAGCTGGAGCCGCGCCTCCGAATACACCGCGTTAATAGCGTCAGGGAAACCTTTCAGCCCGTCTACGCAGGCGATAAGGATATCGTTCAGGCCGCGGTTTTTCAGCTCTGTCAGCACGTTCAGCCAGAACTTTGCGCCTTCATTTTCGGCCAGCCACATACCTAGCAACTCTTTCTGGCCTTCGATGTTGATGCCCAGCGCCAGGAACACAGATTTGTTGATGATGCGGCTGTCCTGCCGGACTTTTAGAACGATACAGTCAAGATAAACAATGGGATAAACTGCATCCAGAGGCCGGTTTTGCCATTCGACAACCTGCTCCATGACCGTATCGGTGACCTTTGAGACCAGCGCCGGCGAGACATCGGCGTCATACAGCTCTTTGAACGCGGCGGGCGATCTCGCGGGTGGTCATCCCTTTGGCGTACAACGATAAAATCTGGTTATCCATCCCGGTAATCCGGGTCTGGTTCTTCTTCACCAGTTGCGGTTCAAAGGAACCGTCACGATCGCGCGGAGTACGCAGCGCCAGCGGGCCATCGCCAGTGGTAACGGTTTTTGTGGAATAGCCGTTGCGGGCGTTGGTCCCCGGTTTAGGCTGATTTTTATCGTAGCCGAGGTGATGGGTCATTTCGGCATTGAGAGCTGCTTCGACGCTGATTTTTTTCAGCAGCCGATCGAAGTGACTGAGATCTTCAGGGGTTTTGAGATTTTTGGTCAGTTCGTTAGCCAGAGCCTGCAACTGTTTTTCGTCCATAAATTAACCTGTTTTTGATGTTGGATTGAACATATCAAAATCAGGCAAATACACAAATTTCTAAACAGGCTCGTTTCTGAGACAAGAAAAAAGCCCTCTGCGTTAGCAGAGGGCTTCTTGATTATGCCTGGCAGTTCCCTACTCTCGCATGGGGAGACCCCACACTACCATCGGCGCTACGGCGTTTCACTTCTGAGTTCGGCATGGGGTCAGGTGGGACCACCGCGCTAGTGCCGCCAGGCAAATTCGTTTTCCGCACCGCTTTCACCGTGCAGATGGCTCTTGCTGCCCAACCCTCACTCGCGTGACCGTCAGGCGTTATCCGGAACATTGCTGATATTGTCTTGTCTCTTGCGCCCGCTTCACGCCCTGCCGCCGCACTAGGGTGGATGCCCCTGGCACATCACTTTCGCGGTCATGTCCGCTTGCGTTTGGCGCTGATATCCGCCTGCGCTTTGGCGTCAACGTTCGCTTTCGCTCTCGTCTCGCGCACGCTCTCAAACAGCTCAGGTGTTGTAAGGTTAAGTCTCACGGGTCATTAGTATCGGTTAGCTCAACGCCTCGCAGCGCTTACACATCCGACCTATCAACGTCATCGTCTTTAACGTCCCTACAGGAGGCTCTAGGCCTCAGGGAAGACTCATCTCGAGGCAAGTTTCCCGCTTAGATGCTTTCAGCGGTTATCTCTTCCGCACGTAGCTACCGGGCAATGCCATTGGCATGACAACCCGAACACCAGTGGTGCGTCCACTCCGGTCCTCTCGTACTAGGAGCAGCCCCTCTCAATCTTCCAGCGCCCACGGCAGATAGGGACCGAACTGTCTCACGACGTTCTAAACCCAGCTCACGTACCACTTTAAATGGCGAACAGCCATACCCTTGGGACCTACTTCAGCCCCAGGATGTGATGAGCCGACATCGAGGTGCCAAACACCGCCGTCGATATGAACTCTTGGGCGGTATCAGCCTGTTATCCCCGGAGTACCTTTTATCCGTTGAGCGATGGCCCTTCCATTCAGAACCACCGGATCACTAAGACCTGCTTTCGCACCTGCTCGAGCCGTCACTCTCGCAGCCAAGCTAGCTTATGCCTTTGCACTAACCTCACGATGTCCGACCGTGATTAGCTAACCTTCGTGCTCCTCCGTTACTCTTTGGGAGGAGACCGCCCCAGTCAAACTACCCACCAGACACTGTCCTCGGCCCGGATAACGGGCCTGAGTGAGAACATCAAACATTAAAGGGTGGTATTTCAAGGTTGGCTCCATGCAGACTGGCGTCCACACTTCAAAGCCTCCCACCTATCCTACACATCAAGGTTCAATGTTCAGTGTCAAGCTATAGTAAAGGTTCACGGGGTCTTTCCGTCTTGCCGCGGGTACACCGCATCTTCACGGCGAGTTCAATTTCACTGAGTCTCGGGTGGAGACAGCCTGGCCATCATTACGCCATTCGTGCAGGTCGGAACTTACCCGACAAGGAATTTCGCTACCTTAGGACCGTTATAGTTACGGCCGCCGTTTACCGGGGCTTCGATCAAGGGCTTCTCGCAAGCGATAACCCCATCAATTAACCTTCCGGCACCGGGCAGGCGTCACACCGTATACGTCCACTTTCGTGTTTGCACAGTGCTGTGTTTTTAATAAACAGTTGCAGCCAGCTGGTATCTGCGACTGGCTTCAGCTCGGGGCGCAAGACCCTCCACCTACGTGCCAGCGTGCCTTCTCCCGAAGTTACGGCACCATTTTGCCTAGTTCCTTCACCCGAGTTCTCTCAAGCGCCTGGGTATTCTCTACCTGACCACCTGTGTCGGTTTGGGGTACGATTCGATGTGACCTGGAGCTTAGAGGCTTTTCCTGGAAGCGTAGCATCAATTCCTTCACCACCCTGGTGGCTCGTCATCACGCCTCAGTGTTAAGAATGAGCGGATTTGCCTGCTCGTTCCACCTTCACGCTTGAACCGGGACAACCGTCGCCCGGCGAACCTAGCTTTCTCCGTCCCCCCTTCGCAGTCACACCCAGTACAGGAATATTAACCTGTTTCCCATCGACTACGCCTTTCGGCCTCGCCTTAGGGGTCGACTCACCCTGCTCCGATTAACGTTGAACAGGAACCCTTGGTCTTCCGGCGAGCGGGCTTTTCACCCGCTTTATCGTTACTTATGCCAGCATTCGCACTTCTGATACCTCCAGCAGCCCTCACAGGCCACCTTCGCAGGCTTACAGAACGCTCCCCTACCCAACAACACTTACGTGTCGCTGCCGCAGCTTCGGTGCATGGTTTAGCCCCGTTACATCTTCCGCGCAGGCCGACTCGACCAGTGAGCTATTACGCTTTCTTTAAATGATGGCTGCTTCTAAGCCAACATCCTGGCTGTCTGGGCCTTCCCACATCGTTTCCCACTTAACCATGACTTTGGGACCTTAGCTGGCGGTCTGGGTTGTTTCCCTCTTCACGACGGACGTTAGCACCCGCCGTGTGTCTCCCGTGATAACATTCTACGGTATTCGCAGTTTGCATCGGGTTGGTAATCCGGGATGGACCCCTAGCCGAAACAGTGCTCTACCCCCGTAGATAACTTCACGAGGCGCTACCTAAATAGCTTTCGGGGAGAACCAGCTATCTCCCGGTTTGATTGGCCTTTCACCCCCAGCCACAAGTCATCCGCTAATTTTTCAACATTAGTCGGTTCGGTCCTCCAGTTAGTGTTACCCAACCTTCAACCTGCCCATGGCTAGATCACCGGGTTTCGGGTCTATACCCTGCAACTAGACGCCCAGTTAAGACTCGGTTTCCCTACGGCTCCCCTATACGGTTAACCTTGCTACAGAATATAAGTCGCTGACCCATTATACAAAAGGTACGCAGTCACACCCCGAAGGATGCTCCCACTGCTTGTACGTACACGGTTTCAGGTTCTATTTCACTCCCCTCGCCGGGGTTCTTTTCGCCTTTCCCTCTCGGTACTGGTTCACTATCGGTCAGTCAGGAGTATTTAGCCTTGGAGGATGGTCCCCCCATCTTCAGACAGGATATCACGTGTCCCGCCCTACTCATCGAGCTCACAACAAGCGCACCTTCGGATACGGGGCTATCACCCTCTGTCGCCGGACTTCCCAGACCGTTCTCCTGATGCGCAAGCTGATGATGGCTATGGGCTGTTCCCCGTTCGCTCGCCGCTACTGGGGGAATCTCGGTTGATTTCTTTTCCTCAGGGTACTGAGATGTTTCAGTTCCCCTGGTTCACTTCGTCAGGCTATGGATTCACCTGACGATGATGCAACGAGTTGCACCGGGTTTCCCCATTCGGACATCGCCGGCTGATAACGCCTCATATCAGCTCACCGGCGCTTTTCGCAGATTAGCACGTCCTTCATCGCCTCTGACTGCCTAGGCATCCACCGTGTACGCTTAGTCACTTAACCTCACAACCCTGAGCTGTTTGCACCTTGTCCGACGGGCTGCACGACCGAAATCCGGCATTGCGCGGTACTCGGCATCCTCATGGACATCACGTCCACTTCGGTGCCTGCGTGTCGTGCGCCTTGCCCTGTCACCGCTCGCTCACCCTCGCCCCGGCGTAGTCTGTAAAGACCGCGCGGAAACGACAGTGCCTGTCGCAGTACAGTGCTAACGCTTGCGCGTTATCTCAGGTTTGCTTACTTCGTTTGAGAGACTCGCATACTGAGTTTGCACTTCAGCATGTGTTTCAAATTTTCAGCTTGTTCCGGATTGTTAAAGAGCGGTATTTCGCAGCGCGCTTGATAAACGCGCTCTGAAATAAATCAACGGCAGAAAAACCTCTCATCCCACAGGATGACAAAAACATCCCATGACGGAATGGTGGAGTTAAGCGGGATCGAACCGCTGACCTCCTGCGTGCAAAGCAGGCGCTCTCCCAGCTGAGCTATAGCCCCAAGTCGTTCACCTTGCATATGCCGTCGGTCACCCGCGCTGAGCCCGCTACCTGCGTGCACAGGTAATGCCTCGTTCATCACAGTTAGTAAACAGGACGACAGCCAGTCTCTCTTTTCGCCGCATGCCGGACACCGCCTGACACGCTTGCCTGGCGGCAACACGCTGCGGTCTCATTCATCGGGATAAGCGGAACTGGTAGGCCTGAGTGGACTTGAACCACCGACCTCACCCTTATCAGGGGTGCGCTCTAACCACCTGAGCTACAAGCCTATAGAAGGTTTTTCTTGCTCGTGACAGTTATCAGACAATCTGTGTGGACACGTCACTTAACGTATCGTCTAGATAAGGAGGTGATCCAACCGCAGGTTCCCCTACGGTTACCTTGTTACGACTTCACCCCAGTCATGAATCACAAAGTGGTAAGCGCCCTCCCGAAGGTTAAGCTACCTACTTCTTTTGCAACCCACTCCCATGGTGTGACGGGCGGTGTGTACAAGGCCCGGGAACGTATTCACCGTGGCATTCTGATCCACGATTACTAGCGATTCCGACTTCATGGAATCGAGTTGCAGACTCCAATCCGGACTACGACGCACTTTATGAGGTCCGCTGACTCTCGCGAGCTCGCTTCTCTTTGTATGCGCCATTGTATCACGTGTGTAGCCCTACTCGTAAGGACCATGATGACTTGACGTCATCCCCACCACCTTCCTCCGGTTTATCACCGGCAGTCTCCTTTGAGTTCCCGACCGAATCGCTGGCAACAAAGGATAAGGGTTGCGCTCGTTGCGGGACTTAACCCAACATTTCACAACACGAGCTGACGACAGCCATGCAACACCTGCCTCAGAGCTCCCGAAGGCACCAAGGCATCTCTGCCAAGTTCTCTGGATGTCAAGAGTAGGTAAGGTTCTTCGCGTTGCATCGAATTAAACCACATGCTCCACCGCTTGTGCAGGCCCCCGTCAATTCATTTGAGTTCTAACCTTGCGGCCGTACTCCCCAGGCGGTCGATTTAACGCGTTAGCTCCGAAAGCCACGGCTCAAGGCCACAACCTTCAAATCGACATCGTTTACAGCGTGGACTACCAGGGTATCTAATACTGTTTGCTCCCCACGCTTTCGTACCTGAGCGTCAGTCTTAGTCCAGGGGGCCGCCTTCGCCATCGGTATTCCTCCAGATCTCTACGCAATTCACCGCTACACCTGGAATTTTACCCCCCTCTACGAGACTCTAGCCTGCCAGTTTCAAATGCAGTTCCCAGGTTGAGCCCGGGGATTTCACATCTGACTTAACAGACTGCCTGCGTACACTTTACGCCCAGTAATTCCGATTAACGCTCGCACCCTCCGTATTACCGCGGCTGCTAGCACGGAGTTAGCCGGTGCTTCTTCTGCGGGTAACGTCAATCGATGGCGCTATTAACACCACCGCCTTCCTCCCCGCTGAAAGTGCTTTACAACCCGAAGGCCTTCTTCACACACGCGGCATGGCTGCATCAGGGTTTCCCCCATTGTGCAATATTCCCCACTGCTGCCTCCCGTAGGAGTCTGGACCGTGTCTCAGTTCCAGTGTGGCTGGT
Organism: Candidatus Sodalis pierantonius str. SOPE; assembly: GCF_000517405.1. Taxonomy (NCBI): domain Bacteria; kingdom Pseudomonadati; phylum Pseudomonadota; class Gammaproteobacteria; order Enterobacterales; family Bruguierivoracaceae; genus Sodalis; species Candidatus Sodalis pierantonii. The sequence goes on from NZ_CP006568.1 coordinate 3,848,140, forward strand.
CATCCTCTCAGACCAGCTAGGGATCGTCGCCTAGGTGAGCCATTACCCCACCTACTAGCTAATCCCATCTGGGTTCATCCGATAGTGTGAGGCCCGAAGGTCCCCCACTTTGGTCTTGCGACGTTATGCGGTATTAGCTACCATTTCCAGTAGTTATCCCCCTCCATCGGGCAGATCCCCAGACATTACTCGCCCGTCCGCCGCTCGCCGGCAAAGAAGCAAGCTTCTTCCCGCTGCCGCTCGACTTGCATGTGTTAGGCCTGCCGCCAGCGTTCAATCTGAGCCATGATCAAACTCTTCAATTTAAAAGCTTGATGCTCAAAGAATTAAAACTGGTATTCTTATGAATATTCGTTGTTCACTCTTCAAGACTTGATATTTCGTGTATCGATATAGTCTTGTGAGTGCCCACACAGATTGTCTGATAAATTGTTAAAGAGCGCTGCGCTGCCGGAATCCGGCTGGCACGAGGTGGCATATATTACGCTTTCCTCTTACAGAGTCAAGCCCGCCGGGCCAACTTCTGCGGCGTTCAGCCTGCTGCGCCGTAGCGGTAACAGGCCGGACAATGGAGGCGCATTATAGGGGGTTCCGGCCCCATGGCAACCGGTATTTTCGTCAAACGGCACCGTTTGCTGCTTTCCACAGCAAATACCGGCTTATACCTGCTTTATACACAAACTTATCCACAACGACAGGCGCGAGAACAAAATTTGGCGAGCATCGCGCAATCGTTTTCGCTACAATTCAGGCAAATTTTTCTTGTCCGGGTCGAGTGGTCACGGACATCAATGCCGCTTCGGCATTGCCTAACAACGCCAGTTAACGTCATTGCTATTCATATCAAGGGTCATTTGCCATGCAACCACCACGTCCTGTCCGCCGCGCGCTGCTCAGCGTCTCCGACAAAGCCGGTATTCTGGAGTTCGCCCAATCTCTGTCCCAGCGCAGCGTTGAGCTGCTTTCCACCGGCGGCACCGCCCGCCTGCTGGCCAAGGCGGGCCTGCCGGTCACCGAAGTGTCAGACTATACGGGCTTTCCCGAAATGATGGACGGGCGTGTCAAAACGCTGCATCCCAAAGTGCATGGCGGCATTCTGGGACGTCGTGATATTGATGACGCCGTTATGCACGAGCATGACATTGCGCCGATTGATATGGTGGTGGTCAACCTTTATCCCTTCGCCGCCACGGTGGCGCACGCGGACTGTACCCGCGAAGAGGCGGTGGAGAACATTGATATCGGCGGCCCCACCATGGTGCGCTCTGCGGCCAAAAACCATAGAGATGTGGCAATTATAGTCAACAGCGCCGACTATCCCGCGGTACTTGCGGAAATGGACAGCCACGGCGGCTCGCTCACCCTGGAAACCCGATTCAACCTAGCGATTAAAGCATTTGAACATACCGCCGCCTATGACAGTATGATTGCCAACTACTTCGGCAGCCAGGTGCCGGCCTATCATGGCGACACCAAGCAGCCTTCCGGTCGCTTTCCGCGCACCCTCAATCTCAACTTTATTAAGAAACAGGACATGCGCTACGGCGAGAACAACCACCAATTGGCGGCGTTTTATACCGATCCCGAGACGCATGAAGCGTCGGTGGCCACCGCACGGCAGCTACAGGGGAAAACCCTTTCTTACAATAACATCGCCGACACCGATGCGGCGCTTGAATGCGTGAAGACCTTCACCGAGACGGCTTGCGTCATTGTTAAGCACGCCAACCCCTGCGGCGTGGCCACCGGCGATACCCTGCTGGCAGCCTATGATCGCGCCTACCAGACTGACCCCACTTCCGCGTTTGGCGGGATTATCGCCTTCAACCGGCCGCTGGACGCCGATACCGCCAAAGCGATCGTTGAGCCGCCAATTTGTGGAGGTCATTATCGCCCCAGCCGTCGACGATGACGCCCTAACGGTGCTGGCCGGTAAGCAAAACGTGCGGGTACTGGCCTGCGGGCGCTGGCAGCAGCAGACGCCGGGATTGGATTTCAAACGGGTTAACGGCGGCCTGTTAGTACAGGAGCGCGATGTGGGTATGGTGGATCTGCAGGATCTGCAAGTGGTTACCGAACGCCAGCCGACAGAGGCGGAAATGCGCGATGCGCTGTTTTGCTGGAAGGTGGCGAAATTCGTCAAATCCAACGCAATCGTTTATGCCCGCGAGCAGCGCACCATCGGTATCGGCGCCGGGCAAATGAGCCGCGTTTACTCGGCAAGAATCGCCGGCATCAAGGCGGCGGCCGAAGGTCTGGACGTCAAGGGATCGGCGATGGCCTCTGACGCCTTCTTTCCGTTCCGCGACGGTATCGACGCCGCGGCGGCGGTAGGCGTACGCTGTGTCATTCAACCGGGCGGATCGATTCGCGATAACGAAGTCATCGCCGCCGCCAATGAGCATGGCATCGCCATGATCTTTACCCATATGCGGCATTTCCGCCATTAAGCCCAGGAGTTAGCTCGCCATGAATATTTTGATTATCGGCAACGGCGGACGTGAACACGCCCTGTCCTGGAAAGCCGCGCGATCGACGCTTGCCGACAACGTATATGTTGCGCCCGGCAACGCCGGCACCGCGCTGGAACCAACGTTGCAAAATGTAGGCATCGCCGCGACCGATATTCCTGCGCTGATCGCCTTTGCCCAAGAACGTCACATCGGGCTGACCATCGTGGGGCCGGAAGCGCCGCTGGTGAAGGGGGGGGTGGATGCTTTCCGCGCCGCGGGCCTGCGGATTTTTGGCCCAACGCAAGCCGCCGCGCAGTTGGAGGGTTCCAAGGCCTTTAGCAAAGACTTCCTTGCCCGCCACGGAATTCCCACCGCGCGCTATGAGAACTTTACCGAGGTCGCGCCGGCGCTGGACTATGTGCGTCAGCGGGGCGCGCCGATCGTTATCAAAGCGGACGGTTTGGCTGCGGGCAAAGGCGTGATTGTCGCCATGACGCTGACGGAAGCGGAATCCGCCGTGAACGATATGCTGGCCGGCAACGCTTTTGGCGATGCGGGGCACCGTATTGTCATTGAAGAGTTTCTCGACGGTGAAGAGGCCAGCTTTATTGTCATGGTAGACGGTGAGCATGTGCTGCCGATGGCCACCAGCCAGGATCATAAACGCGTGGGCGATGGGGATATCGGCCCGAATACCGGCGGTATGGGCGCTTATTCACCGGCGCCGGTCGTGACCGATGAGGTCCATCGCAGGGTGATGAAGCAGGTGATTTGGCCAACGGTGAAAGGGATGGCGGCAGAGGGGAATGCCTATACCGGTTTCCTGTATGCCGGCCTGATGATAAGCCCTGATGGCCAGCCGAAAGTTATTGAGTTTAACTGCCGCTTCGGCGATCCGGAAACCCAACCTATTATGTTGCGCATGCGATCCGACCTGGTCGCCCACTGCCTGGCGGCCACCGAAGGCCGTTTGGACGAGGAAACCTCCGAGTGGGATGAACGGCCGGCGCTGGGCGTGGTATTGGCGGCGGGAGGTTATCCCGGCGACTACCGCACCGGGGATGAAATTAGCGGTCTACCGACAGCCGAGGCGGAAGGGGAAAAAATCTTTCACGCCGGCACCCGCCTGCATCAGGGTAAGGTGTTGACCCAGGGAGGCCGCGTGCTGTGCGTCACCGCGCTGGGGGCGACCGTTGCCGACGCGCAGGCCCGGGCCTACCGCGCGGCCAAGCCTGTCCATTGGCGTGAGGGTTTTTGCCGCCGCGATATCGGCTATCGCGCTATCGCTCGCGAAACCTAAACCCTCTCACGGAGCGGGGCCAGCGCGGTCCCGCCCCGCCACGGCGGCCTAGAGATCGTTCTCATTCGGCTGCCAGCGGCAGAAATTCTCATTGGCGACCAGCAGCAGCTGCGTACCTTCCGGCGCTTCCAACCAGGCAATCCCTAAGTCTCCCGACGCGTTGCGGGTGCGGCCGGCAAGCCAACCCGCGGCGCGCGCGTCGAAATCTGGCGTCGCCGTCCCACCTTGGCAAAGCGTAATCACACCGTTATGCCAAATCCCCTGCTTTAACCGGACCTGGCCGGCGCGCAGCGCCTGGCTGACTTCCAGCACGCGGCGGGCCTCGAACGCATACAGCTCCGTCTCGTCATCGCTAAGGGATTCTCGCCGCTGCCTGCGCTCGCGCTGCATGAAACTCAGCTTACCCTGCTGGTCGAAGCGTAGCTGTACCGTTTCAGGTTGTTCTCCGCTTTGCTGTCGGCGGATCTGACGCACCTCGCCCTGCGGGTATTCATAACGGGTCACGACCGTATCAGCGCCGCGATCGGCGATATAACCGGTGGCGGTAAACGCGGGGGGGGGTGATGGAAGCTACATGCCGTCAGCATCAAAGCCATAAGCCCTATCCGACCACAAAGCCGTAAAGACAAAAGGGGCATGGTTGCCCCTCTGCTTATTGTTTTCACCTGCACACTGCGTTTATTTGACTGCGTCTTTCAGTGCTTTACCAGAAACAAAGGCAGGTACGTTGGCAGCTGCAATTTTGATTTCTTTGCCAGTCTGCGGATTGCGGCCAGTGCGTTCGCTACGATGATTAATTTTGAAAGTGCCGAAACCAACCAATTGTACTGCATCACCCTCTTTAAGAGACTCGGTAATTGCTGCCAAAGTGGATTCCAGCGCAGACTTCGCTTGTGCCTTAGAAAGATCAGCTTTATCAGCAATTACATCAATCAGTTGAGTCTTGTTCATATGTTATCCTTACAGTGTGTTTATCGCTTGCTAAGCATCGAGTGCGACGGATATGCCGATTGACAGCACTCTCCTGCATACACGCACCGATAGCCACTTTTTTCACGCCCCCCCAAATGTAGACCAGACAGGGTGCTAATGTGAAGCCTTATGGACCAGCAAAACAGGTGTTAAATCACGTTTTTCTGCCTTATTGCTGCAAATTTATCCCAATATTGCTAATTCCGACCTCGCGCAGATCGGCGCGCAGTCCTTTAATCAATTCAATGTCGCGTTCTTCGCTGGCCGCCAATAAACGGTAAATTTCCCATTGCACATCCCATTCCTGCTCAATGGCCGGCAATGCATTTAGCTCTTCTTCAGTCATTTCCCGTTCCGCTTGGGTCATTTCCACCATCGCCACGCTACGAATAGACGTCTCGCTTACGGTGACGGCATGCGCCAACGTTTCTCCGCTCAAGCGAGAGTGAAGAAGTTCACTTAAAGCGACACAGGCGTCTATTGCGGGATAAACGCCATAAAAATTATAATCATCGGCGGCCGGAATCGCTTCCTCAAGTTTTTCCAGCTGCAAATCGAAATTGACCTTAGCATCTTTTACTACCAGCGTCTCCCAGACGAGATCCAGAATGCGCCGAAAAATCGCCGCGTCGCCAAAGGCGGTTTGTAGACAAAACAGCTGATAGGTAGGATACATGCGCTCACAGAGGGAAGCCATAAACGTGATATGTTGCCAGCTTTCCAGCTTTTCCAGGCGCAAATGTATCGGATTACGTAACATTGGGTGTCCCATTACTCTTTATCTTGCGCGCAATTTACCTGAAATTCGCGCCAGACTCTATTGCGGCGGGAAAAAGTCCGCTTCATCCCGCCCCTGCTGCCAGCGCTGAAAAGTCGTGCGGTTCGATGCCACCGCATCCGCCCAGCGCGTCGGCTCCGGCAAGCGGTAGCCGCGCATGCAAAGTTGCACCCAATGCAGGGCCGACTTCAGCCCCACCCGATGGCCGGTGGAAATAAACAGCGGATTGCAGCGCGGTTTGCTGCGCCACACCCAGGCCAGTTGCTCGCCTTTGTCCATCAGCGGCGCCAGCGCCCCCTGTTCTTCCGCCAGCGGCGCGAATTGACCGCATAAGCGTCGCTTGGCCACGCCGATGATCGGGATATCCACCAACAGGCCGAAATGGCTCGCTACGCCCAAACGCCGCGGATGCGAAATGCCATGGCCGTCCACCAGCAACAAATCGGGACGGCGGCCAAGCTTGTCCCATGCCGCCAGCAGCGCCGGATATTCGCGAAACGACAAAAAGCCGGGAATATAGGGCATTGTCGTGGCGACACGCGCCACCTGATATTCCAAGAGCTTCAGCGACGGAAAGCGCAGCAGGGCAATGGCGGCGCGCGTGACCTCGCCCCCTTGCTCAAAGCCGACATCGGCGCCGGCGATAAGCGCAGGCTGGGTAAAGGCGAAATCGTCGTGGCGTATAATTTTTCCCGCCGTGGCTATCTGTTCGGCGCGCAGCGCTGCGATATCCATACGTCTATGTCCTAACGGTGATAAGGCTGCGACAGCCGGTGTACCGCCTCAACGAAATGGCCCGCGTGCGCCGGCGGCACATCCTGATGAATGCCATGCCCAAGATTGAAGATATGCCCCTCGCCTGGGCCGAAACCCTCCAGTATAGCGGCCACTTCGCGCTCGATTCGCGCCGGCGAGCCGTAGAGCACCGACGGGTCCATATTCCCCTGCAATGCCACCTTGTCGCCAACCCGGCGGCGAGCGTCCGCAATATCGGTGCTCCAGTCAAGGCCGAGCGCATCGCAACCGGTGGCGGCCATCGCTTCCAGCCATTGGCCGCCGCCCTTGGTAAATAGCGTTACCGGCATCCGGCGGCCCTCATGTTCACCCTGGAGGCCGTCAACGATTTTGTGCATATAGTGCAGGGAAAATTCGCGATAATCCCGCGCCGGTCAGCGCGCCGCCCCAGGTGTCGAACAGCATGACCGCCTGGGCGCCCGCGCGGATTTGGCCGTTCAGATACAACACCACGCTGTCCGCCAGTTTATCCAGCAGCAAATGTAGCGTTTCCGGCTCGGCGTACAGCATCTGTTTGATTTTGGTGAAGGCCTTGGAGCTGCCGCCTTCCACCATATAGGTGGCCAGCGTCCAGGGACTGCCCGAGAAACCGATTAACGGTACCGCCCCCTCCAGACGCCCGCGAATGGCGCGCACCGCGTTCATCACATAGCCAAGCTCCTGCTCGGGATCGGGGATCGGCAGGTGTTCCACGTCGCGTCGGCTTTGTATGGGACGCGTAAAGCGCGGCCCTTCGTCCTGTTCAAACCACAGGCCCAGTCCCATGGCGTCCGGGACGGTGAGAATATCGGAAAACAGAATGGCGGCGTCCAGCGGGTAGCGGCGCAGCGGTTGCAGCGTCACCTCACAGGCCAGATCGGCATTGCGGCACAGCGACATGAAATCGCCAGCCTCGGCGCGCGTGACTTTGTATTCCGGCAAATAACGGCCGGCCTGGCGCATCATCCAGACCGGCGTTACGTCGACCGGCTGGCGCAGCAGGGCGCGCAAATAGCAGTCGTTTTTCAATTCACTCATTCGGGTATCCTTGCTGTTATGGGTGAATTGTAGCATGGGCACCGAGTTTTACCGATGCGTGCGACAAAGGGCAACGGTATCTTCGATCAACCGGCGCGCCACGGTCCCGGGCGGCGGCGGCGGTAGCGCGTCGTAACGATACCAGCCGGCGTCGAGAAGCTCGCTCGGATCATGCTGGATGTCGCCCCGGTCATAATCGGCCATAAACGCCATCATCAGCGAATGGGGAAACGGCCAGGGCTGGGAGGTCACGTAACGCACATTTTTCACCTGCACCTGCGTTTCCTCCATCACTTCACGCGCGACGCATTGCTCCAGCGTTTCGCCCACTTCAACAAAGCCGGCCAGCACGGTATAGATGTCTCCGCGATGGCGGCGGTGGCGCGCCAGCAAAATCTGGTCATCGCGGCGGATGGCCACGATAATGCAAGGGGCGATTTGCGGGTAATAACGTTCGTGGCAATGGTCGCACAGGCAGGCCCATTCCGTTTTACTCAAGCGCATCCGGTGGCCGCAATAACCGCAATGACGATGCGAACGGTAGAACTCCGCAAGCTGCACGCCCCGCTCGGCCAGTTGGAACAGGCCCGGCTCGGCATCAAGCATTTGCCGCCCCGATCCCATGTCCCGCGGCATTGTTTGGCGCACCAGCCAGACCGGATCCCCCGCCCATTCGCTGATGGGCAGCGCCAGCATGCCGGTCAGTCCCGCATCCGCCGAGCTGCCGAAAGGCAGTTCCCCCTGCGGCAGCCAGAGTTTGGCCTCCTGGCTGACCATCCACCAGCCCCGTTCATACCCACTAAGTTCGTGTTCCATTTTAGTTGCATTACCTCTTATTCACTGGCAAGCTAGAAAACCTTAACGTTTTACTCGCTTTTATTTATCCGTCACGCAGCGTTATTTTTATCACTACGGAGTCAATCATGCTAAACCAGTTGGAAAATCTGGCGAAATGCGTTGCTGGCAATAATGAATTTATTGATCAGTGGTTACAGGCCCGCAAGGGACTTTTGGTGGCGTACTACCATTTGATCGGCCTAAAGCCCAACAAAGAAAAGCATACTCCCCTGGACGAAGAAGCGCTGGACGCCTTTTGCCATCAGTTGGTGGATTATCTCTCCGCCGGTCATTTCCACGTTTACGATCGTATCGTGCCGGAAGGGGAAACGACGTCCGCGCTGATTTACAGCGCTCTACAAGAAAACACGCAGCAGATCATGGCGCTTTACGACAGTCACCTTGAAAGCGCTATCGACCACGACAACTATCTGGCGTTCCAGGAAGCGTTGTCTGGCGTTCCAGGAAGCGTTGTCTGGCGTGGGTGAAGCGTTGGCGAACCGTTTCATCCTTGAGGATAAACTGATTCAGCAGGCGCTGGAGTACAGTGTGCAGGCCGCATCGGCCCTCCCTGCCGCCAATAGCGCCGATATTGCCCGCCCGGCCTGAATCACCCAGGTAACGGTCAGCGCCGACGTTGCCATTTAGTGCCAAGAAAATGTAGCCTGTAACGGTCCGCCTGGCGGACCATCATCTTGTCGGAGTGCCCAGCGCGTATGTTACGCCGGGCTGAGATCGTTCATTCGGGATCCGCGGAACCTGATCAAGTTAAAACCTGCGAAGGGAACAAGAGTAATTCATTCTGTCTGGCGTCATTGCCCCTCATCACGGCCGCGGCGCCATTCATTACTTCCCGCAACGCTCCTGACAAGCAACTCCCGGTAATCTTATTAAGGAACTTGCTATGTCATCATCTGCTCCTCCCGTTTCACGCCGCACCAGCCGCGCGCAGGCGCAGGCGTTTATTGATACCCTCACCGGCACCGATTTCCCCCGCTCCCGCCGCATCTATTTGCAAGGACAGCACCCGTCAGTTCGCGTGCCGATGCGCGAAATCCAGCTCAGCCCCACCCTCATCGGCGGCCACGGCGCTGAGGCGCAGTATGAGGATAACGAGCCGGTGCCGGTCTACGATACCGCCGGTCCCTATGGCGATCCGACGGTGCCCATTGACGTTCGCGCCGGGCTGGCCCACTTGCGCTTCGCCGCACCGCCCACGCCGCGGCGCGCCCTAACAGGCCGCTGCGTTACCCAAATGCACTACGCTCGCGCCGGCATCATTACGCCGGAAATGGAGTTTATCGCGCTGCGGGAAAATATGGGTCGGGAACGCATCCGCGGCGGTACCCTGCGTCAGCAGCACCCCGGGCAGGCATTCGGCGCGGCGCTGCCGGAAAATATCAGCCCGGAGTTCGTGCGCCATGAGGTGGCCGCCGGCCGCGCCATCATTCCCGCCAACATCAATCACCCCGAAGCGGAGCCGATGATCATCAGCCGCCACTTTTTGGTCAAGGTCAACGCCAACATCGGCAACTCGGCGGTCACCTCCTCAATTGAGGAAGAGGTGGAAAAGCTGGTGTGGGCCACCCGCTGGGGCGCGGATACGGTGATGGATCTCTCCACCGGTCGCTATATTCATGAAACCCGTGAATGGATTTTGCGCAATAGCCCGGTGCCTATCGGCACCGTCCCGCTGTATCAAGCGCTGGAGAAAGTCCACGGCATGGCGGAAAACCTCACTTGGGCTATCTTCCGCGATACGCTGCTGGAGCAAGCGGAACAGGGCGTAGATTATTTCACCCTGCACGCGGGCGTGCTGCTGTGCTACGTGCCGATGCCCGCGCGACGTCTGACCGGCATCGTCTCGCGCTGCGGCTCCATCATGGCCAAATGGTATCTGTCGCACCATCAGGAAAATTTTCTCTATGCGCATTTCCGCGAAATATGCCAAATTTGCGCCGCCTATGACGTGGCGTTGTCGCTGGGCGACGGGCTACGTCCGGGGTCGATCCAAGACGCCAACGATGAGGCGCAGTTCGCCGAGCTTTATACGCTGGGCGAGCTGACCAACATCGCGTGGGAATACGATGTGCAGGTCATGATCGAAGGGCCGGGACATGTGCCGATGCAGATGATCCGGCGCAATATGACCGAACAGCTGACGCATTGTCATGAAGCGCCTTTCTATACCTTGGGGCCGCTCACCACCGATATCGCGCCCGGCTACGACCATATCACATCCGGTATCGGCGCCGCGCTTATCGGCTGGTACGGTTGCGCGATACTCTGCTACGTCACGCCGAAAGAGCATCTTGGGCTACCCAATAAAGAAGACGTCAAACAGGGTTTGATTACCTATAAAATCGCCGCCCACGCCGCCGATCTCGCCAAAGGGCACCCCGGCGCGCAAATCCGCGATAACGCGATGTCGAAAGCGCGTTTCGAGTTTCGCTGGAAAGACCAGTTCAACCTGGCGCTGGATCCCGACATCGCCCGCGCCTATCACGACGAAACGCTGCCGCAGGCGTCGGGTAAAGTGGCACATTTCTGCTCCATGTGCGGCCCGAAATTCTGTTCGATGAAAATATCCCGCGAGGTGCGCGACTTCGCGGACGCTCAAGCGGCGCTGGCCAAAGCGGCAGGGATGGCCGGCATGGCTTCGGCGTTTCGCGAACCCGGCGGCGATATCTATCTGCCGTCTGCCGATAGCGAGGTGAGCGATGAAGACTAAAGCGCCCTTTGCGCCGGTACCGCATCGTCTCGGCCTCTATCCGGTAGTGGATTCGCTGGCCTGGCTGGTGCGCATGCTGGATGCCGGCGTGACCACGGTACAATTGCGCATCAAAGACCGCAGCGAAACGCAGGTGGCGGCGGATATCGAAGCGGCGGTCCTGCTGGGTCGCCGTTATGACGCCCGGGTGTTCATCAACGATTACTGGCGGCTGGCTATCCAATATGGCGCCTACGGTGTGCATCTGGGCCAAGAGGATATGGTTAGCGCCGACGCCGACGCCCTACGCGCCGCCGGCCTGCGGCTGGGCCTTTCCACCCACGACGAAACGGAGCTGGCGCGTGCGCTGGCCTGGCAGCCCTCCTATATCGCCCTTGGTCACATCTTTCCCACCGCCACGAAAGTGATGCCGTCCCGCCCTCAAGGGCTGGAGACGCTGCGACGCCTGGTCGCCGAGCTGCCGCCTATCCCCACCGTGGCCATTGGGGGAATCGGTCGTGAACAGGTGGAGGCGGTATTGGCGTGCGGCGTGGGCAGCGTCGCGGTGGTCAGCGCCATCACCCGCGCGCCGGATTGGCGCCAGGCAACCTCCGCCTTACAGTCGATAATAGCGGCATGGGAGCGTCACCATGATCAATGAACCACGACGCACCACGGCCGACGCCGATCGCTTGCCCGAGGCTAAGAGCGGCCGTTCGTCAGAGGCGTTAGACGATCAGGCTTTTTTGCGCTACAGCCGCCAGCTGTTGTTGCAAGATATCGGCGTAGAGGGCCAGCAACGGCTACAGGCGGCAACGGTGCTGCTGGCGGGGCTGGGCGGACTGGGTTCGCCGGCCGCGCTGTATTTGGCGGCGGCCGGTGTCGGCACGCTGCTGCTGGCGGATGACGATGCGCTGCACATCACCAATTTACAGCGGCAAATCCTCTATCGCACCGCCGATCTCGGCCGGTCGAAAGCGGAACTGGCGCAGCGCGAACTGACGGCGCTCAATCCTGGCGGTCGCTACCTGCCCCTTACAAGACGGCTGGCGGGCGACTGGCTTGACGAGCAGGTTGCGCGCGCCGTGGCGTGAAGGCTGCTATGCCTGCCTGTTTCCCGAGAAAGAGGGGGTACAGCGCAACTGCCGCACCGCCGGCGTGCTGGGTCCGGTGGACGGCATGATGGGAACGCTGCAGGCGCTAGAGGCAATTAAGCTTCTTTGCGGCATCCACGGCGATAGCCCCGGTCAATTGCGGCTGTTCGACGGCAAAACCCTGCAATGGCGCACCCTGCGCCTGAACCGCGATCCCCACTGCCCCGTTTGCGCCGCCGCGTTAGCGCGCCTTGCGCCGACCGCGGGAACCGCACGGAGAACCCTTTGATGAAAATCACGCTCAATGACCGCCCGCTGACGCTGACGCAACCGGTGACGCTGGATGCCTTACTCACGGAGCATCACCACCCGGGGCCGGGCATCGCTCTGGCCGTGAATAAAACCATCATCCCGCGCCGCCAATGCACACAATACCGGGTGCAGGACGGTGACGATATTCTCTTATTCCAGGCAATCGCCGGAGGCTGACCCATGCTTACCCTTGCAGATACCCCATTCCGGTCACGGTTATTCACCGGTACCGGCAAATTCGCCTCGGCGCAGCTGATGCTGGACGCCATCCTCGCCTCCGGCAGCGAACTAGTTACTCTGGCGATGCGTCGGGTAGACTTACGCGGCGACGGCGACGACGCGCTGCTGCCGGCATTACGGTAGGCCGGCGTCCGGCTGCTGCCCAACACGTCCGGCGCCAAAACCGCCGATGAGGCGCTGTTCGCCGCCCGTCTGGCGCGCGAGGCGTTAGGCACCCATTGGATCAAACTCGAGATCCATCCGGACATGCAATATCTGCTGCCCGATCCGATAGAAACGTTAAAAGCGGCGGAGCAACTGGTCAAAGAGGGGTTTGTAGTATTGCCCTATTGCGGCGCCGATCCGGTGCGCCTATCGGCTCTAATCAAGGGCTGCAAACGCGTGATTTCCTGCGCATTATCATCGACCAGGCGCAGGTGCCGGTCGTCGTCGATGCGGGTATCGGCGTCCCCAGTCAGGCGTTGGAAGCGCTGGAAATGGGCGCGGATGCGGTGTTGGTGAACACCGCTATCGCCGTGGCGCAAGATCCCGTCGCCATGGCCCGCGCTTTCCGGGTCGCCCTGGAGGCCGGCGAACTCGCCCGCCAGGCGGGTCTGGCGCCGCGCCGTCGTCAGGCCAGCGCCACCAGCTCGTTAACCGGCTTCTTAACACCGACCGCGGAGGCGCAATCATGACCACCTTCACGCAGCACTGGCAACAGCTCCAGTGGGACGACGTCGGCATGCGGATCCACAGCCAGACGGCCGCCGATGTCGAGCGCGCGCTGGCGGCGGACAATCCCGGACCGGAGGAGATGATGGCGCTGCTGTCGCCGGCGGCGCTGGCGTATCTCGAGCCGTTGGCCCAGCGGGCGCAGCGGTTGACCCGCCGGCGCTTTGGCAACACCATCAATTTCTACCTTCCGCTCTATTTGTCTAATCTTTGCGCCAATGACTGTACTTATTGCGGCTTCTCCATGAGCAACCGCATCCGCCGCAAGACGCTGGATGAACGGGAGATCCTGAGCGAATGCCGCGCCAGGCGTTCAGTTCGCTGATGATGGAAGTGCAGCCGCTATCCCAGGTGGAGTATGCCGAGCTGAAAGGGCTGGGCTTGGACGGCGTGCTGGTATATCAAGAAACCTATCACCCGCCCACCTATCGGCGCCATCATTTGCGCGGGCAGAAGCAGGATTTTGTCTGGCGGCTCGAAACGCTGGATCGCCTGGCCCGGGCCGGGATCGACAAGATCGGCCTCGGCACGCTTATCGGCCTTTCCGATAACTGGTGCGCCGACTGCTATATGGTGGCACAACACCTGCTTTATATGTAGCGATGCAATCAATTCTGGACTAATTTGCAAACAATTCTGGACTCCCATAACCCCTAAAAAATAGCTATTTTGGACAGTCCAGAATTGTTTGCAAACAGGAAATCAGGCGAAATTACGAATGACCAACTCGCGTTTACTATGACGGTTCTTGCCTAATGAGTATTTTAGGTCAACAACGTCGATATGAAGGTTTTTGAAGATGAGCCTCATTTCTGGGATATCATTAACTGAAATCACCATTCTTCCTGCTATTGAATGAGCAAGGCTATCAATGATGCTGTATTGCTCCAGACCAAACGCTGCGCCATAGCCTTGAGTCTTCCAGTAAGGTGGATCAAGATAGAACAATGAGTGTGGCCTATCATATTTTTCAATACAAGCCTGCCACCCAAGATGCTCTATGGTTGCATGGGATAAACGCAGGTGAGCCTGTGATAGCTGTTCTTCGATTCTTAAGAGGTTCAATGACTGTGATCGCACAGCCGAAGTACCAAAGTTCTGCCCGCTCACTTTGCCACCAAATGTGAGCTGCTGAAGACAGTAAAAGCGGGCGGCACGCTGTATATCGGTCAGCGTTTGCGGAGGTATTTCTTTCAGCCAATCAAACAGCTGCCTGCTGCTCAAGGCCCACTTGAACTGGTGGACGAATTCCTCCAAATGGTACTTGACTACCCGATAGAGGTTTATCAAATCCCCGTTGATATCGTTCAACACTTCGACTGTGGATGGATCCTTGCTGAAAAACAGCGCAGCTCCTCCACAGAATGGTTCAACGTAGAATTTGTGCGCAGGAAAGCACGGTAAAATATGTTTAGCCAGCCTCCGCTTTCCTCCCACCCATGGTATGATTGGTGTATTCATCAATATAGTTCCTACATATAAATATAAGTTTTACCGATCAATTATTGGTTATTGATCGTCAAAATAATTATCACTCATGCAGAAATATGCAGATACAAACAGAGCCGTAGAGTATAAATATCGCTATTCATTTTTCTGTGTCACTGCTACTCCAAAACTGACCCACTGTGCCAATTTAAGCGCTACCACCTCCTGCGGAAAAATCTCAAGAAAAATGCCCATAGGAGACAATGAAAACTCAAGACAACAGATGCTGGTCAGCACATGCATATTTAGCCTCTCTGCTATGCCAAAAGGCGGCTCAGCTGGACACCTGTCGCGGTTTACGGGAATGACACGCTTTGTTGAATAAATCCGAAATTTGTGACGACTTCCTCCCTATCAGGGCGATTGTTACATGATGCGGACGCTGTTTGGCATTCCTAACAACGTGATCCGGTTAAGCGCTTTGACCATTGCCATAGCCTCACCTACCTGCGCGTCATAGTCATGCAGACTCAGATGACCACCCAGAAGTATTTTAAACCGGAACATGGCCGTTTCAGCCAGTGAACGCCGGTGATAACCTACTTTCTTTTTCCAGGTATCGTTATTGCCGCTCAGATGCTGATTTGCCACCGCATGGTTACGCTCATGGTATCGAGCTGGCCAATATTGCGCACCACTTCGCGGTGGGATAAGCGGCTTTATTTTTTTCCTCAGCAGAGCATCATGACAGTAACGCGTATCGTAAGCACTGTCAGCCGACGCTTCCCTGATTTTCCGGTGGGTTTGGTTAATCAGCCCGGGCAGCGCCTGCGCATCTGTCGTACCGCTTAGCGGCTTTGTTGAATAAATCGAACTTTTAGGTGACTGGCGGCTATGATCACTACATTCGTTTCAACATCAGGTCCCCATGGCAAAGCAAAAGTTTAAAATTACCAACTGGCCCGCATATAACAATGCGCTCAGGCAGCGGGGGGACCTGACAGTATGGCTTGATGAGTCAGCCATTGCTGCATGGACTGAGAGTACACCACCTGAACATCGTGGCCGGCCGCTTCACTACACCGATATGGCCATTACCACGGTTCTGATGATAAAGCGCGTGTTTAACCTTTCGCTCCGGGCGTTACAGGGTTTCGTTGACTCGATTTTTAAACTGATGGGGCTATCGCTGCGCTGCCCAGATTACTCTCTGGTCAGCCGGCGAGCAAAAACCGTCGACATCAGCATAAAAACGCCAACCCGCGGCGAAATCTCACACCTGGTCATCGATGGCACCGGCCTGAAAGTCTTCGGCGAAGGCGAATGGAAAGTCAGGCAGCATAGGGCTGAGAGGCGCAGAGTATGGCGCAAGCTTCATCTGGCAGTAGATAGCGTGACACATGAAATTATCTGTGCCGATTTATCGCTAAGCGGTACGACAGATGCGCAGGCGCTGCCCGGGCTGATTAACCAAACCCACCGGAAAATCAGGGAAGCGTCGGCTGACAGTGCTTACGATACGCGTTACTGTCATGATGCTCTGCTGAGGAAAAACATAAAGCCGCTTATCCCACCGCGAAGTGGTGCGCAATATTGGCCAGCTCGATACCATGAGCGTAACCATGCGGTGGCAAATCAGCATCTGAGCGGCAATAACGATACCTGGAAAAAGAAAGTAGGTTATCACCGGCGTTCACTGGCTGAAACGGCCATGTTCCGGTTTAAAACACTTCTGGGTGGTCATCTGAGTCTGCATGACTATGACGCGCAGGTAGGTGAGGCAATGGCAATGGTTAAAGCACTTAACCGGATCACACTGTTAGGAATGCCAAACAGCGTCCGCATCATGTAACAATCGCCCTGATAGGAAGGAAGTCGTCACAAATTTCGGATTTATTCAACAAAGCGCCGCTTAGCGATAAATCGGCACAGATAATTTCATGTGTCGCGCTATCTACTGCCAGATGAAGCTTGCGCCATACTCTGCGCCTCTCAGCCCCATGCTGCCTGACTTTCCATTCGCCTTCGCCGAAGATTTTCAGGCCGGTGCCATCGATGACCAGGTGTGAGATTTCGCCGCGGGTTGGCGTTTTTATGCTGATGTCGACGGTTTTTGCTCGCCGGCTGACCAGAGAGTAATCTGGGCAGCGCAGCGACAGCCCCATCAGTTTAAAAATCGAGTCAACGAAACCCTGTAACGCCCGGAGCGAAAGGTTAAACACGCGCTTTATCATCAGAACCGTGGTAATGGCCATATCGGTGTAGTGAAGCGGCCGGCCACGATGTTCAGGTGGTGTACTCTCAGTCCATGCAGCAATGGCTGACTCATCAAGCCATACTGTCAGGTCCCCCCGCTGCCTGAGCGCATTGTTATATGCGGGCCAGTTGGTGATTTTAAACTTTTGCTTTGCCATGGGGACCTGATGTTGAAACGAATGTAGTGATCAGAGCCGCCAGTCACCTAAAAGTTCGATTTATTCAACAAAGCCGGAATGACAGTGAAAGTTCGCTTTGCCCTCACGTATCGGCGCGTTGAAGCTCCTGAGGGAATTTTAAGTGCTTTTCGCGCCTCTCTCGTCTGCGGCATAGGCCACATCAAACAGAAGTAGGTCGGTTGGTTTTACTTTGGTAGGATGGTGCAGATTTCAATTGACACTGACAAATTGGCACTGATATGCGTCGCCTTCTGCATTGAAGATTATGCATATAGCCGCATTAAACGATCGTTTTTAACGATCGATGTCACTGTATCGATCGCCCGTAGCAATTTGAAACGAACGTGTAACAGTCGTTAAATAGGCGGCGTCTTTGTAAAAATATAAATACACCCACAATGTTTTCATGTAGAGAAAAAACGAATAACAAACATATTGAAGAATGCTTTAATGCTGAAGTACTTATGTCTGGCAAAAAATTTTCATGGCTGAAACTGCTACGCCGTGCTATTAAATGCCCTGTAAAGAAGATTTTATTTTTGGCTCAGGGTGTGCCAATTGGCGTCTTGTCGTAAAAATTACCTCATCAATAAATTAACACGTAAAATACACCGAAATTTAAATCGAAAATACGCCACAGACATCGCTCTGGAAGCCACTATTGGCCCAGGATTGAAAATTGGACACTTTACAGGTGTGGTCATTCGAGCCGATTGCATCATCGGTAAAAATTTCACCATACTCCAAAATACCACAATTGGTGCAAAACACCAAAATGATATGACCAATGATGGAAAAATTATTATTGGCGATAACGTATTTATTGGAGCAAATAGCTGCATTATAGGAAATATTAAAATTGGTGACAATGTGACCATCGGCGCAATGTCGTTTGTCAATAAAGATATTGCACCGAATCTAACGAGCCTGTTTAGAAATTTGTGTATTTGCCTGATTTTGATATGTTCAATTCAACATCAAAAACAGGTTAATTTATGGACGAAAAACAGTTGCAGGCTCTGGCTAACGAACTGGCCAAAATCTCAAAACCCCTGAAGATCTCAGTCACTTCGATCGGCTGCTGAAAAAAATCAGCGTCGAAGCAGCTCTCAATGCCGAAATGACCCATCACCTCGGCTACGATAAAAATCAGCCTAAACCGGGGACCAACGCCCGCAACGGCTATTCCACAAAAACCGTTACCACTGGCGATGGCCCGCTGGCGCTGCGTACTCCGCGCGATCGTGACGGTTCCTTTGAACCGCAACTGGTGAAGAAGAACCAGACCCGGATTACCGGGATGGATAACCAGATTTTATCGTTGTACGCCAAAGGGATGACCACCCGCGAGATCGCCGCCTCGTTCAAAGAGCTGTATGACGCCGATGTCTCGCCGGCGCTGGTCTCAAAGGTTACCGATGCGGTCATGGAGCAGGTTGTCGAATGGCAAAACCGGCCTCTGTATGCAGTCTATCCCATTGTTTATCTTGACTGTATCGTTCTAAAAGTCCGGCAGGACAGCCGCATCATCAACAAATCTGTGTTCCTGGCGCTGGGCATCAACATCGAAGGCCAGAAAGAGTTGCTAGGTATGTGGCTGGCCGAAAATGAAGGCGCAAAGTTCTGGCTGAACGTGCTGACAGAGCTGAAAAACCGCGGCCTGAACGATATCCTTATCGCCTACGCAGACGAGCTGAAAGGTTTCCCTGACGCTATTAACGCGGTGTATCCGGAGGCGCGGCTCCAGCTGTGTATCGTGCATATGGTGCGCAACAGCCTGCGGTTCGTCTCCTGGAAGGACTACAAGGCCGTCACCCGCGACCTGAAAGCTATTTATCAGGCCCCTACGGAAGAAGCCGGCTTGCAGGCGCTGGAAGCGTTCTCCAGTGCCTGGGACATCCGCTACCCGCAAATAAGTCGAAGCTGGCAGGCAAACTGGGCCAATCTGGCCACGTTCTTTGCCTACCCAACGGACATCCGCAAGGTGATCTACACGACCAACGCCATCGAGTCGTTAAACAGCGTGATCCGGCATACCATCAAAAAGCGCAAGGTGTTCCCGACCGACGACGCAGTGAAAAAGGTGGTGTGGCTGGCGATACAGGCGGCCTCACAGAAATGGACAATGCCTTTGAGGGACTGGCGCATGGCAATGAGCCGCTTTATTATCGAGTTCGGTGACCGCCTGGACGGTCACTTCTGAGAAAAGGCATTTACACAGAATCGTGTACAGGGCATAGTCGCCGATATCTAATGCCGCGGTGATGTCGCCCACGTCCAGCAGCCAGACCAGTATCCGCATCAGTACAGCGTTCTGCGCCCCGGTGCCGCTTGCCAGCACGCCGGCGACCCACGGCTGATAGATGGGCAACATCTCGCGCTTGAGCTGCGCCTTGCGGCGGCGGGATTCGACGTGATGCAGCCAGTCCAAATCCTGCTTCAGCTTGAACAGCAGCAGCTCGTAATGGCCCAGATGGCTCATTTGCGCGCTTTCATCCTGTGAGGCCGCCAACTGGGCGGCCACAAAGGCGCGGTGATAACGGGCAGGATTACTCATCAGCCCTTATTCCCCTGGCTTTTTGGCCGGCGCGGCTTCCGGCTCGAGGATCTGGATATTTTCAATCAGCGCAGTGCACTGATAATCCTCGACCACATACGCCTCGTTGACGGACTCAAAGTTTTCGATGCGATCCCGCTTCGGGTTATCCATCAGGTGGCGGCGACGGGTGCCGTCCTGCCAGTAGAATGGACAGGTTATCCAGGCGGGTGATCAAAATGGTGTTATCGGGGAAGAACGGTACCCGTATCGCCTGCAGGCCGCCCAGGCGTTTCTGGCTGATAATCAGATCCGCTGCCAGCATTTCACTGTTGGGCTGCACCTGGTTAACCAGCGGGAAGTATTTATCCGCCAGCAGCGAGCGACCGCAAATCGCGACCAGTTCGGTATCGTCCTGGAACCAGGGCGCGATATGCTCGTCCGTGGCGTTCATTACCAGCGCATCCAGGTTTTTGTAATCCCCTTTGACACCGACGCGGATTTTCTCGGACACCACGCTACCGGAGGAGGAAACAATTTTATTCATCACCTAGGTCGCAGCACCTTTGCGAATTTTTTCCAGAAAGCCAATATTCACGTCCTGCAGCAGTTTATTGACCTGGAAGTTTGAGGTTTTGGCACGCGAGGTGCCGTTCCAGCCGATCATGATGCGGTCCAGTGCCTGGCGTTTCACAATCTGGTTGCGGATACGGGTCTGGAAATCCGGGAACTTGGCCCATGCATCCAGCTTGGCGTATTTCAGTGCGGTATCAAAGTTGGTCTGGGTGCAGACATAGCCCACCTCATCCAGGCTGCTGGGGTCGAGGGGTTCACGCTCTTTGGTATCGGTGTCAGTGGTGCTGGCAATCGGGCGATCGACCCCCAGGCCAATCTTCTGGCCGCTCTGCTCATCGACCGACACGATATTAATTTTTTTCAGGAAATCACTGCTGTCCTGGATTTTGGACTCCAGCATCTGACTGACTGACTGGTCAACGGTAAAACGGGTGACCACATCCTCGGCGTCAAGATGATTCAGGTGCGCGACCTGCTGTAAAAATGCCTTGTATTGGCTGCGGGTATTCGGATTCATTCGGGTTTTCCTGTCATCTGTCAGCAGTCGGTTAAGGCCACACCATTGCCGCCGGTGGCCGGTTCGCGCCGCGTTGGGGAGCGGTCAGTGTTGCCAAGACGGGCGGTTAAGGCGTCCAGCGCGGTTTCTGTCGCACCCTGACGGGCTTACAGTGCCGCCATGGCCTCCGGTAGCGCCGAGAATTCACCCAGCCGCGCGTCCAGTCCCTGCTGATGCTTCGCCACCAATGTCACGGCCTGATGCACGTCATCGAAGCGCTGATCATCAGAAGACTGCTTTTTGCCAAACAGGGTGGCGATGTGGCTAAACAGGCCCGGCTTGTCAGCCTCCGGCACCCCAAAGGCCAGGCAGGTTTCCTCGCAGGCGCCGAAGAAGAGGCCTCTGTCCGCCAGATGTTGCGCACTGAACATCATTATTTCACTGCCGAGCGAAGCCGGATTATCGGTAAAGGCGATGCCGGTCAGGTAAGCCTTGCCGGTGTCAGCAAATTTTTTGTAGTTCTCAATACTAGTGTAAATCTTTTGCCGGCGTTTATTCAGCACCACCAGGTCGTCGATGGCGTCAATCTGGGCCAGCAGCGCCAGCTTGCCCTTGAGCGGCCCGTAGGCAATGTCCTCGGCTTTAAGGGCCAGCACATCCCCTTGCGATTTAAACAGGCTGTCGGGGAACAGATTGGTGACATGCTCCAGATTGGCACGTGTCGGTCGGAAAGCCGGATCGAACGCGTCCGTCATTTCCTGAATATGCTGGCGCTCAATGGTGCGTCCGTCGCTGGTCGCCCCTTCAACAGCGACGCGGAAAAACTATGATTTCATGGATGACGTCCCAAGGATCTCGATAAGGTGGGCCATTCGCGGCCGGGTATTTTCCCCAAGTTGGCGTGGCGCGCGCACAGGAACAATGTGCCGGTCTTGTGTGGTGGTGGATACAGGGGGCGACGGGCGTGTTGCCCGGCCAGGCAAGATAGCCTTGCAGTCAGGTAATTCCAATTCTGGACAGACTATGACAGACGATATCAGCCACAGTGAGCAAGATCCCCGCCATCAGGCGATGCACCTCTACTGGCAGGGAATGAAGATGGCCAGCATTGCTGAACGGGTGGGGGAAAATCCCGCGACGGTGCGAAGCTGGAAATTGTGCGATAAATGGGACGACTACACCCCGCTTGAGCAAATGCAGGCGATCACCGCCACACGGTATAACCAGCTCATCATGAAGCTGGATAAAGCGGGGCGAGATTTCAAGGAAATCGACCTGCTGGCCCGGCAGGCCGAGCGTCATGCACGGATTGGCAAATATAACGCCGGCGGCAATGAAGCCGATCTCAATCCTAACGTGGAAAATCGCAACCGCGGCCCGCGCAAAAAACCGCTGCGCAATGCGCTCACCCCTGAGCAGCATACGCAGCTAAAGGCGCTTTTTCTGGACTCGCTTTACGATTACCAACGTACCTGGTATCAGGCGGGTCTGTCTACGGCATTCCGCATCCGTAATCTGCTGAAATCGGCCAGATAGGGGCGACGTTCTATTTTGCCCGCGAAGCGCTGATTGACGCACTGGATACCGGGCGCAACTAGATGTTTGTCTCGGCGTCCAAAGCGCAGGCGCACCAATTCAAGAACTATATTGTGGCGTTTGCCCAGGAAGTGGACGTCGCGCTGAAAGGCGAGGTGATTATCCTGCCCAACGGTGCCGAGCTGCACTTTTTGGGCACCAATGCCAATACCGCCCAGGGGCGTTCCGGTAACCTCTATCTGGACGAATATTTCTGGATCCCCGGCTTTCGCAAGCTGCGTAAGGTGGCGTCCGGCATGGCCTCGCAAAATCGCTACCGGTTAACCTATTTTTCTACCCCGTCGAGTGTGACCCATGAAGCCTATGCCTTCTGGAACGGCACGCTGTTTAACAAGGGGAAAACGGCCGCCCGACAGAAAGACATCGATGTCAGCCATCAGCGACTGGCCGGTGGCGTGCTGTGTGAGGATAAACAGTTTCGGCAGATTGTCACCGTAGAGAACGCGGTACACGGGGGCTGCAACCTGCTGACTATCGATGATCTGCGTGCCGAAAACAGCGATGAGGATTTTGCCAACCTCTATCTGTGCCACTTTATTGATGATGCTACCACCACCTTCTCCCTGGCGGAAATGGAGCGCTGCATGGTGGACAGCTGGGTACGCTGGACGGATGTGAAACCCTTTGCCCGGCGGCCGGCCGCCGATCGCGAAGTCTGGATAGGCTACGATCCGGCCAGCTCCGAGCACGGCGACAGCGCCGGCTGTGCGGTGGTAATGCCCCCACGCGTACCGGGCGGCCCGTTTCGGGTACTGGAGCGCCATCAGTGGAAGGGCATGGATTTTACCGCCCAGGCCGCCAACATCAAGGGGCTGACCGAGCGCTACAACGTGACCTATATCGGCATTGACAACACCGGCCTGGGCCGTGCGGTATCCCAGCTGGTTCTCCAGTTTTTTCCCGCCGTCAACACCATCAACTACAGCCTGGAAATGAAAACCGATCTGGTGCTGAAAGCTAAGGATGTCATCCGCGCCGGCCGCCTGGAGTTTGATGCCGGCTGCCTGGATATCGCCAAGGCGTTTATGGCTATCCGTCGGCAGTTGACCACCTCCGGGCGGCGGGCCACCTATGTCACCAGCCGCACCGAAGGCGTCAACCACGGTGACGTCGCTTGGGCGGTGATGCATGCCTTGTTAAATGAACCCCTCGAAGGGACAACCGGCACCAACGCTGGCTTTATGGAGATATTTTAAGATGCGTAAATCCCGCAAGGGGCCAAAAACAGGCCCACAACCGCGCACGGGCGCGCCACGTGCCGAGGTGTTTACCTTTGATGATCCGCTCCCCATGATGGATCGGCGTGAAATGCTCGATTATCTGAAGTGTGCCATCGTCGATCGCTGGTATGCGCCGCCGGTGTCCTTTAACGGACTGGCAAAGACCTTCCGCGCAACGGTGCATCACAGCTCACCTATCTATATGAAACGCAATGTGTTGGTGAGCCTGTTTCAGCCCCACAGTCTGCTGTCCAAGCAGAATTTTAGCCGCTTTACGCTCGATTTTATGGTGTTTGGCAACGCCTTTCTTGAAAGCCGCGTGAACCGGCTGGGTGAGGTGATGACTCTCACCCCCAGCCCGGCCAAGTATACCCGCGTGGGGGTTGAGCCAGGCGCCTATTGGTATGTCGCCCAGCCTCAGACACCCCACCCGTTTGCGCCAGGCGCGGTATTTCATCTGCTGGATCCGGATATTAACCAGGAGATTTACGGCGTGCCGGAGTACCTTTCCGCCCTGAATTCAGTGTGGCTAAATGAAGCGGCGACACTGTTTCGCCGCAAATACTACCTCAACGACAGCCACGCCGGCTTTATCCTGTACATGAACGATGCTGCGCATAGTCAGGACGATATCGACGACCTTCGTAAGGCGCTGAAGAGCTCGAAAGGGCCAGGAAACTTCCGCAACCTGTTTATGTATGCGCCGAACGGCAAAAAAGACGGGCTGCAGCTTATCCCACTGGCCGAGGTGGCGGCAAAGGATGAGTTTATGTACATCAAAAACACCAGCCGGGATGATCAGCTGGCCGCGCAGCGCATCCCGCCCCAGATGATGGGGATTTTACCCAACAATACCGGCGGCTTTGGTGATGTGGAAAAAGCGGCGCGGGTGTTTGCCATTAATGAGCTTGCCCCTCTTCAGCAACGTCTGAGCGAAATTAACGATTGGGTGGGCGAAGAGGTGGTGCGATTTAAGCCCTATGAGCTGCTGGATAATGAGGCCGGATAAACCACCAAAACGGCGCTCACGACAACACCGAAGAGTGCAACACAGGGGCGCAACAAAACGCAACACTTTTTTTGAGAAAAAATCGACCTGAAAGCCGCGTCGGACAAGGGTTTATGGGGTATGAATGGGTGCATAAAAAGTGAATAATTAAGTGAACAGCGCGCAGGCGGGGGGACCGCGCGCAAAAGGGGTCTGGAAGGCAAAACCAACCCTGCGCTTTGGCGCAGGAGAGCCATTCTGTGAAGCGCGCGTTTTCAGGACGAGAAAAAAAAGCCGCTTTCTCAGCACGACGCCTCGCTATGGCCCATACAGGCGCTCTGAGAGGATTCCGGGCGTGTTGAGATGACAGTGAATAGCAGGTATGTTATTTATTTTTATGAATAAACAGGCATTTCGCTTACGCTGGCGGCGGTCAGGGTAAGGCGTGATGCAGGGGTTTTAGGAAAACCAGCATATGGGATGGATAGGCGTAGACCTGGACGGCACGCTGGCCGAGTCACGCACAGGCCAGGGCGCGCGCATCGGCAAGCCGGTGGGGCCGATGATGCAACGCATCAGGCGCTGGCTGAGTGAAGGACGCGAGGTCAGGATTTTACCGCACGGGCGGCGACAGCGGACGGTGTCCGCGCGGTGCAAAGCTAGCTGCGTACACAGGGGCTGCCGGCGTTAACCGTCACGAATATGAAAGACAGCGAGATGTTACAGCTATGGGATGATCGGGCGATCCGGGTGGTGAAAAACACCGGCAAGGTCTGCGCGGGATGCGAAAAACTCCACGCCCTGACCGATGAAGGTCAGGGGATTTTGACGGATTGTTGATATACCCGTAATTGTTACAGCTAGATCCGGGAGGATACATTATCCAATAACGAACCATATAACTCAGCTCGGCCCCTTTGATTAAACAACATTTGTTCGGTACTATTTAGTTCTGAAAACGATTTCACAAATTTAGTCAAAGATTCATATGGTGTTTTGTTTGGGTTTCTTTCTATATATTTCATAGTGTTAGAAACAAACAAACCACAGGCATTAGGTGCATTTTCTTGGAACGATTCTTGTACTACTGAAACTTCATTGGCTCCAAGAAATTCGGAAAATCTTTGTATGAAATTCATTTCTTTGTTATTTAGATAATTTGTACTATCAAACAATATTGCTGATTTATCTCCCGAGTTGGTCGTAGACAACCCAAACAAAACCCAATGACCTCGAAACAGTAAGGGGATAAAATCTCCTAATGAAGGTATTTGTTTTCCCTTATTGTCAATGTTTAGCAATGTAGACAATAATTTTTGTGGTATATGTTCATTATCAATAGCAGTAGCGGGTATTTCTACCGCATCATGGAATTTTAAACCACCTTCTTTACTATTTAGTGATTTAGAAACGGAGTCCAACTCCGCTGATGTGATTAATCGGTTTGTGTGGAAAAATGATGAGCTGACTGGCTCCCCATCATCAACACAGGCACAAAAGCTTACTATTTTTATTTATTTCTTCTAAAATTTCTTCTCTCTGTTGTGATCTTTCTTGAGTTTCAAAACCCGCCATGATTAAAACTTTATCAGGTATAGACCATGCCTCTTCTGGTGTTTTGTTTTTATTTCTTCCTTGCACGATCTCGCATAACTTTAAACTGTCTTTTCCTAGTTGTTCCTTTAGGTCAGGATGCCCTGCCTCCTTTCCTGTATACAAATCAAAAAGAAAAGATTCGGCCTCTAATCCAACAGGGCTGTTCTCACACGCTAATGTAAATAAAGCGTCAATACTAAAATCATCATTATTCCGAGCAGCGCTTTTTAAAGTTTCAAGTGAAGAAAAGTTATATCCATATTCCATTTTGCTATTTTCTTTTGCATGAACGGAATGCGCATTTAATGCAGGTGAGCGAGAAATAGAAAGTGCAGTCATTTTTAATCCTTACTATTTTAATAAAAATAAAGTTACAAGTTGTCGAGTTTCGCATCGTTTAGCCCAGTGGAAAGCTTAACGACTTCTCTGTCAACACCATTAGCCAGAAGCTGGCGGGCGATCTGAATGCGGGTTTCCTGTCGGCCTTTCAGTCTTAGCTGCTCTGCAATAGTCATAACATCCTCCCGATAATCCGCTATCTGCGCGGCAATATCATGCAGAAACTGCTCTGCATCCGACGTGTTTCCTCGCTCAACAATATAATACATCAATCCCTGAAACTGCTCAAGTGGCACAGGCCACTTGAGCAGTAGCCGGGCAATATCGCTGGCTAACTCCAGCATATCACGGGTACGGATATGCTTCTGACCCAGCTCCAGCAAGGCAACGCGCCGGTGAGTCAATATCTCATCATCCGGCATCGCGGTGATATCAACCAACGGAAAGCTTGCATATAGACTGATTCTGCCAGCTCAGGATCGGCAAAGCAATCCAGCCAGCGTGTGCTATACGGATAGGGAGAAGTGTGTCCATGGTAGAAAAGCAGCGGGATCACCACGGGAAGCTTTTCATGCCCCTGGTCAATATGCCGCTGCATGGCTGCCAGGCTGTAGCGATGCAGGCGCAGGGGCATCAGTTTTTCTGGTCGGCTCTGGTGCTCGATAAGACCGTAGATGTAACTTGCGCCGGCTGTCGTCTGTACCGAATACAGCATATCAGAGAGCCGGCTGCGCAGGTCGTCTTCGACGAAAGAGCCGGACTCCATCGCCAGCGTGTTTAAATCGCAACATGTTCTGATAGAGGGTGGCAGGTGGATATCAAGAAAATCCCGGGCAACTTCAATATCGCCGAGGAATTTTTTGAATAGCGCATCGTGATGTGATGGTGTCTTTGGCATAGGGTAAAGTTTAGCGAAAAAATTTAAACAAAAATGAGACCGGATGCCTGGTCATCATCATTTTTATTACCTCACGGGCCGCTGACGCCTGGCATACTGGTGTTTTTCCCAATCTTCCCGGCATTCCGGGCAGCAAAAATTGCCGAGGGTTTCCTCTTCACAATTGTAACAGTGACCAGTGATGGCCATCGGGCGATAACGCCGTCTTGCTTCAGCGATAGCACGTTCGCGGAACAGTTCCTCGCGTTCGCTGGTAATGTCGATAATATCAGGCATCTGGCCGCCCATCCACGGCTGCTGTCTGAGCTGTCTCAAAGCGGAAGGCCAGCCCCAGCTTTTTAGCCAATGCCACTTCAGCACAGGCGCCCACGCTGTCCTGCCAGCCGTCCAGCAAGTAAATCCCTTCAGCGCATTGCAACATGGCCAGGCCGATACGCATGTAGTCGGCCTCGGAAAGGCCACCCGGCAGCATGGCGGGATTGAGTGGGATCGCGCCCTGAGCGGATAGCCGGACAGCGGCCAGGGAAAAGGTTGTCCGGCTGAAATCGGGTTTCCCGGTCATGGGGCCGGCGATGTAGATCACCTTTGCTTGCATATCGGTACTTTGAATTGTCATCACTTATCCATCTGTTTTATTTGCATATATTTTCATCAGGTCACACCTTCCCCTTATGTTGCGCGGTGGTCATGCTGGCCGATGGGGTCATGTAAAACCGAGGTCACCTTTCGCTTGCATAGCCGCCCAACGCGCTGCATCAATACGTCTGCTTTTTCTGCTGTGCTGGGCGCACGGGCAAGCAATACGCCGGTCGCCAGGGCGCAATAGTGCTGGCCGTCAATTTTCATCACTTTGCCTTCAGCCAACGACCTGGCGTCCGCAGGACTCAGAACCAGGCCTTTTTCTGCTGCATAGCGATAAATTTTCTCAATTCGGGTATTTAAGGTTGCCTCAGGGGGCGGTAATGGCGGTGTTGTGCGCCAATCTGGGGTTGGCGGTCCCGGATCCCCCGTACAGTTAGTGACAGAACTCCTAGGCAACGCGTCCGCGTTGCTCACGTCAACGGCCAGCTTCGGCACAATCTTCCACTGCTTCAACAGGGTCAGGAACGGCGAGTCCCCGCCAACGACCGTATCGAACAGGCCGCGAATACTGAGCATTTCCTCGCCGTACTGATTGAGTACTTCGGCCGGTTGGTACCAGTTGCGCACCGCCAGATCATCACGCTTGAACAGTGGCCCGCCCTGGGCATTGACATACCCGGCCCAGCCGGGGGCATTGGCCGCATCGTGGCAGGCGGCAAATTCCACGCTCAGGCCGTGCGCGGCTTCGCTGTCATTCAGGCGGCGCAGCTCCCGCCAGACGGTGACGGGAATGCAGCCAATAAACTGAAACTGACGAACGCCCCAGCGTGAAGCCCAGGCGGTGGCGCGCTGCGCGCTTTCCTTTAACGGTCTGCCGCTTTCGTCGTCGGTTTCACCGTCCAGGGCGTAGCCGTCGATGTTTTTTGAGATGTATTTGGCAACGTACCCGGTGGCGCTGCCTTTTTCCGGGTCAATGGCTTTGGCGTCAAACCGGGCGCTTGCCGCGACGACGCTGCGTAATTCCTCACAGTCTGCCGCCATGGCATAGTCGCGCAGGATTTCCAGGATGCGGGGCATGTCTTACGGGCGGGCAAATATCAGTAAATGGGTGTGCGGCGTGCCGTCATGATGCGGCTCGGCAACACGCATACCGAAAAAGCGCAGCTTCTGGCGATGGCATTTGGCGCGGGCGCAGGCCCAGACGTCATTGAGATAGCGCTGGGTGTCTGCCGGGCTGGCCCCGTTCCATTTACGGTTAACGCGTCCGTTTTCCAGCGTGGCGTGATGGCCGAGGGCGCGGTAATAGTTACAAATTCGCCAATGTAGCCCTGTTCATTGGCGATATCTTCATAACCCCTTATACGCACCATCAGTTCAGTCCGTCGGATGGCGGGATTGGCCTGGCTGGCGTCATAGCGCTCAATCAGACTGACGCGGTTACCCTCTTCGTCTTCCAGCTCCATACTTTTCAGAAAATCACGGGTGCGGCGGCGTTGCTCGCGCCAGTCACGCAAGGCGCTGGCGCTGACGTTCGGGGAGGCGTGCTTATGCACATAACCCCATGGCGATAGCCAGATGTTCACGCCAGCGGTTGGCGGTACGGCGCAGGCTGTTCAGCCGCCATCTCGCGTCACACATACGCCTGATGGCCGGTTGGGCATCAAAGGGAACAAAACATTTTTCCAGCTTGCTCCAGAGCGGCGGCTGTAGGCCCAGCAGGCGGGTGATCCGGGCCAGGTGTTTATAGTGGTCATAGACGATGCGCCATTCGCTTTTATCGCCCTGCGCCTGGGTCCAGGCGGGCCACTTCCGTGGCGGCAGCATGGGCAGCGGCGTTCGCCAGGGACTTGAGCGCCTGACTGTCCAGGTCGGGCAGGCGCTGACGCTGGGTGCGCAGGCGCAAAAAGGCCACCACGCCATTATGTTGGGGGGATTGTGTTGCACGGTCGCCAAACAGCGCCCGGAAATCGTCGTCGGCTATCTCATCCAGGCGGTAGCCGGCGTTCACACGCGCAATGCGCGGCAACATCACCTTAACCACGGACTCGGTCAACCAGCGGAGGGCGCTGTCAAAGCCCTTTTGCTTTTCGCGCTGGTCAAAGCGCCAGTAAATACTTGAACTGACCGTTTCCAGTTGGTCGTCAACCTGTTTTTTCGCCTGGAGAGTGTCCTTGAGGCGAAGTTCGGCAAGGCGCATTTCATCATGGGTCGGAATACCCCGCTCAATCGACAGCAAGGGCTTGTTGTTCCAGGGGTAGACGACGCTGGACTGCGGCATATCAGGCAACCTCCAGCCCCTCAGCCGCAACGAAGGCATGGGGTTTGGAGGCCAACGGATGAGACTGCCGCACGGGTAGCGTGGCAATCACTTCCCCGGCCTTACCCCGGCTGGCCCCCCTGGCGGCAATGCTGTAACGGGCATGAGTATAGTGAAACGTAAAACCCCGATAGGCGGCATGGGTCTTGGGGGTATTGCTGCCCGAGAGCACGACAGGGACGTCCCAGCGCAGGTGGGTCTCCGTCAGGGCATAGGCCAACGCCTGATGTTCTTCGTCCTGAAACGGCGCGATGTAATACCCCGTGAAGCAGTCGAAATAAGGCGGATCGACATAAACTGCGCAGTGTTCATCTACATGAAACGCCAGTGTTTCCTCAAAGGGCAGGCAGACAAATCGGGTATGAGTATCGCGGACCTTTTCGGCGAACAGGCGGATTTCTGCGGCAGGGAAATAGGGCTTTTTGTAACGGCCATAGGGTACATTGAGCCCGCCACGCAGATTGTAGCGGCACAGGCCGTTGTAGCCATGGCGATTCAGGTAAAGAAAAAGTGCGGCTCGTTCAATACAAGCGGACGTATGCCGGTGATTAAAATCGGCACGGTGCCGGTTATAGTCACATTGGCTGCTGCCGTGGCTGAACAAAGGTAGTGCCGCCCGGATCACGCTGTCTGGCGCATTGACCACTGCCTGGTAAAAATTAATGAGATCAGGGTTGATATCGGCTAACACATAGCGGCTGTAGTCGGTATTGAGAAAAACTGACGCGCCGCCAACAAACAGTTCAACCAGGTATTCAGCCGCCGGCAGGAAGGGGCGCAAGCGGGGCATCAGGCGAGACTTGCCGCCCGCCCATTTCAGGATAGGTTTCATCTGCGTGTCCTCAGCAATGTTCGATAAAAGCGTCGGAATGACGCTGCCAAATTTCCGCCACCACCTGCGCCTGATAGTAGGCATCCTCGCCGGTGTGATGCTTCAGGATCTGGCGCGCGGGCGAGCAATAGCCGGTTGCCTGCGCCAGACATTGCAGGGTGCGCATATCCCGCACACGCCAGTAATGCCAGGGAATGGGCAGGCCATGGCGCTCAAAGGCAGCGTCCAAAATCCCCACGTCAAAATTGCCGCCCTTACACCAGATATTCAGGTGCTTGCGGCCAGCGGGTATCTGGCTGGCGTTGATGTAATTCAGAAACGCATTCAGTGCATCTCGCGCAGAAGAGCGCGGTTCAATAATCAGTTCGGCGCGCGCTTCCGTGTCCTGACGTAACCACCACAACGCCGTATCGACTTCCGCACGGGCGCCAGCAGCCTCATCACTGCGCGGGTCAACGCGGGCATAAAACGCTTTGCCCAGCTGGCCGGTAGAGGGCTCAAAAAAGACGGCACCTATCGCTGCCAGTGGCGCACTGGCGCGAACGCCGAGGGTTTCAATATCTATCATGAGATGATTCATCATGGTGACTCCTTGGTCATATCAAGCGTTGACAAACACAGCGCTATCCAGTCATTCAGCGCGCCCAGTATTTTGTTTGCGGGTACAGCGCTAGCGCGTTGCGATTCCAGAAAGGCACCGAGCATGCCAAGCAGGTGTCCGCGTTCGCTTTTTCTGGCCGCCAGACCAATGGTCATGAAATCAGGGTCGGTTAAACCGGGTGTCAGGCGAATGCGAGTTGGCGCGCCGCCCTGATGGGAATGGGGTATTTCAGTCATGGTAAGTTCTCCTTTATTCAAGCCGTACGAAGCCCTGGCGTCATGCGCCGTTTTTATTTCACTTTAATGGCGGGTAATAAATTACTGTGGCACTAAGCCATCAGTGTGATTATCCATTAACCACTTTATGCGCCGCTTCAAATCCTTTTCTATTCCGGCAATAAATTCCTGTGCGTAAGGCTTTTGTGGGTCAACATAAAAATAGGCGTAATTACCCTGCACCCGAATAGAAAAACCGTTTTGCATGGCGGGCAATACATGATAGAGAATATGGGTCAGATCGTCGGTATTCATAATAAAAATCCTTGATGGTGACAGGTATTTTTAACAGCCGCCTGAGCAGGACGGCATAACATGACGCTGTACCTCCTTCGGCAATATCGGCTTGGGGACATTGCCTAATGTCAGGGATTTGAGTGCGGGCTTTAATGCCTCTACACTTCTCCTATCCCCGATGAAAAAGGCGAGCTGATGAAGTTCACGTATCTCATGCGCCAGAACACGAAAATAGACCGGCCTCTTTTCCGGTTTATTCGCGCAGTCAGCATAATAATGTCGTAATGCTTCATTCATATAGTCGGCACAAAAATGATTCATGACAGACTCCTTTTTATCCCCGATAAACTTTTTTTGAAATGCCTTGCGCATGTTTCCGGCGTGCTTTGGCGCGTATCTGGTCATCTTTGCGCTGCCTGCTTTCCCTGATATCGATAATGACCGCATAGAGCGAGAGCGCAATAAGTAGCAGGAGTCCCGGTACTAAATAATCCATCCACCATAAATCTTGTAGTATCATAATTCTTTGCCTCATTGGTTAATTGGTGCCAGGTTTTAACCATGCCCGGCGCATGGTTCTGTGGTACTCTCATCATGCCCGCCATGTTCTGGGCGGAACACGGGCATGATGCTCACCCACAAAAAAGGAGCAGCGATGAGCTATAAAGCGCATCACACAAAAGAGCTACTTACCCCTTCAGATCGTATTTTTCCAGGTAATGATGGCTTGTAGTGCTATAGACAAGCGTTAGAACATCAGCCAGTACAGAGAGATCCATCTCAGGAAGACGTTTCTCGACCCTGTACACGATTCTGTGTAAATGCCTTTTCTCAGAAGTGACCGTCCAGGCGGTCACCGAACTCGATAATAAAGCGGCTCATTGCCATGCGCCTGTCCCTCAAAGGCATTGTCCATTTCTGTGAGGCCGCCTGTATCGCCAGCCACACCACCTTTTTCACTGCGTCGTCGGTCGGGAACACCTTGCGCTTTTTGATGGCATGCCGGATCACGCTGTTTAACGACTCGATGGCGTTGGTCGTGTAGATCACCTTGCGGATGTCCGTTGGGTAGGCAAAGAACGTGGCCAGATTGGCCCAGTTTGCCTGCCAGCTTCGACTTATTTGCGGGTAGCGGATGTCCCAGGCACTGGAGAACGCTTCCAGCGCCTGCAAGCCGGCTTCTTCCGTAGGGGCCTGATAGATAGCTTTCAGGTCGTGGGTGACGGCCTTGTAGTCCTTCCAGGAGACGAACTGCAGGCTGTTGCGCACCATATGCACGATACACAGCTGGAGCCGCGCCTCCGGATACACCGCGTTAATAGCGTCAGGGAAACCTTTCAGCCCGTCTACGCAGGCGATAAGGATATCGTTCAGGCCGCGGTTTTTCAGCTCTGTCAGCACGTTCAGCCAGAACTTTGCGCCTTCATTTTCGGCCAGCCACATACCTAGCAACTCTTTCTGGCCTTCGATGTTGATGCCCAGCGCCAGGAACACAGATTTGTTGATGATGCGGCTGTCCTGCCGGACTTTTAGAACGATACAATCAAGATAAACAATGGGATAGACTGCATCCAGAGGCCGGTTTTGCCATTCGACAACCTGCTCCATGACCGCATCGGTGACCTTTGAGACCAGCGCCGGCGAAACATCGGCGTCATACAGCTCTTTGAACACGGCGGCGATCTCGCGGGTGGTCATCCCTTTGGCGTACAACGATAAAATCTGGTTATCCATCCCGGTAATCCGGGTCTGGTTCTTCTTCACCAGTTGCGGTTCAAAGGAACCGTCACGATCGCGCGGAGTACGCAGCGCCAGCGGGCCATCGCCAGTGGTAACGGTTTTTGTGGAATAGCCGTTGCGGGCGTTGGTCCCCGGTTTAGGCTGATTTTTATCGTAGCCGAGGTGATGGGTCATTTCGGCATTGAGAGCTGCTTCGACGCTGATTTTTTTCAGCAGCCGATCGAAGTGACTGAGATCTTCAGGGATT
Organism: Candidatus Sodalis pierantonius str. SOPE; assembly: GCF_000517405.1. Classification (NCBI taxonomy): domain Bacteria; kingdom Pseudomonadati; phylum Pseudomonadota; class Gammaproteobacteria; order Enterobacterales; family Bruguierivoracaceae; genus Sodalis; species Candidatus Sodalis pierantonii. The sequence continues at coordinate 3,882,298 of NZ_CP006568.1, forward strand.
TTGAGATTTTTGGCCAGTTCGTTAGCCAGAGCCTGCAACTGTTTTTCGTCCATAAATTAACCTGTTTTTGATGTTGGATTGAACATATCAAAATCAGGCAAATACACAAATTTCTAAACAGGCTCGTTTTCTCCAGTATTCTCTGGCCCGCATTGAATCCCAGGTGCCGTGTGCAGATTCCGACGTATCCGATCAGCTGTTCCGGCGACATCCGATCAGTTATTCCGATATTTTCCGATCACCCATTCCAGTGATATTCGATCACGTGTTCGCTCATCTTCTGACTCGGGTTTAGTCTATTTTTCCTGTGTTGGCTACTCCTTGCTCTTTGCGTAGTGATTCGCCTTTAAGTTCCAGTCTATAGCTGGGGTGTACTAACCGATCGAGTAACGCGTCAGCTGTCGTGGGGTTTTCTATCAGTCCATACCATTTTTTCACCGGCAGTTGACTGATCAGGATGCTGCTGCTTTTGTCGTAGCGATCTTCCATCACCTCCAACAGCATCGTTGCCTGCATCGGACTTATTGATTCTAGGCCCACGTCGTCCAAGATCAGTAACTCTATTTTTTCTAACTGCTTAAGCTGTTTTAGATAGGTCCTGTCTACCTGACACTGGTGAAGATGGGCCAGCAACCGACCCACTCGCCAGTAACGCACGCTATATTGCTGCCGGCATGCCTGCTCACCAAGCGCACAACTGAGCCAGATTTTGCCCGTACCTGTCGGCCCCGTGATGAGTATGCTTTTCTGATATTTCAGATATTGTCCCCCTAGCAGATCTCGCATCTGTTCCGGTGTCACTCCTCGGCTAGGGATATAACGGATATCTTCCGGTTTTGCCTGCAAGCGCATTTGCGATTGCCGTCGCAGACGGCATATGTGGTTGTTTTTTCTATGCAAATTTTCCGCTTCTACCATCAGCGACAACCGCTCCTCGAACCCCAGCTCCCCATAACTCCCCGGGAGTTCGCGTTGCGTCTCCAACGCCTGGACCATTGCCGACAACTTCAGCTCTCGCAGAGCCATTAACAGTGTATCCATATTTATTCTCCTTAATGATAACTGTCCGGACCTCGGAGGTTTTCGTGAACCAGCATTGATACGCCGGCTCCGTCCTGGGTGACCTCACTTTCACGACCGTGTTTCAATACGTTGGCTATGAAAGAGCGGTTAATGCACCCTTTCTCCAACGCCAGCGCGCAGGCCTTCTCCAGTCGCGTCGTCTCATAGCGCCGTTGCAGATTGAGTAGCCCCAGCACGGAGCGGTAAGCCTGCTCCGGATGGGCTTTGCTCTTTTGGATGGACTCGACCACTTTCAGTGTGCACACACCCACCGACAGCGCCCAACTGCACAGCCTTTCCGGCGTCCACTGACTCTGCCCCTTATGGTTAGCCGGCATGTGCGCCGCCTGAGTCGTGTGCCTATAGGCGTTATTGCTGCGAGGGTGCGTAGCCACGCAGACGCCCTTATGGTGGATTTGCACCAGCCGTTGGGTGACGATGACGTCAACGCGCTCGCCAACCAGCGGATGCGGCACCGAGTACCAGTTTTTGCCGTAGTCTATGTGGTAATCAGGTCCCACTCGGGCAACGAGATACTCACTGTATTCCCATTGTGTGGGCGGTAGAGGCCCAAGAGCCGGTTTGTCCAGCTGCTCGAAGCGTTCAAGGCGACTTTGTCCGCCGTAATGACGCATCGGGCGCAGATTCAACTCATGATTGAGTTCTCGTATCACCTGGTTGAGTTCGGCCAGCGAGTAGAACCTACGTTTACGCAACCGGGCCAAAACCCAGCGTTCTACCAGCTGCACAGTTGATTCTGCCTTCGCCTTGTCTTTCGGTTTTCTCGGGCGCGCCGGTAGCACCACTGTCTCATAGTGATTTGCCAGCGCCTGGTAGCTCTGGTTTATGACCGGCTCATAGCGGTCAGGGGTGCTGACAGCGCTGCGCAGATTATCAGGTATCATCAGCTCCGGAACCCCACCCATGAAGTGCAGGCTGCGGCTATTGGCGTTGAGCCACGATGCCATGTCCTGGCCTTCGCAGGCTTCGATATACGCATAGCCTGACACGCCCATGGCAGCGACGAAGATAGCGACCTGGCGTACGCTACCGGTCGCAGGGTTGACGATAGGTACGGTGGGGCCACAGAAGTCGATGAAGAGCTTTTCGCCAGCCTTGTGCTCCATGCGCATGGAACGCCGCTGCTTCTTTTTCCAGTCACGGAACAGTGCACAAAACTGTGAGTAACCGAGGGCATCACCGCCCACGGCGGACTGATATTCCATCCAGAGCAGCTGCTTGGTCATGCCCTTGCGGCTTAACTCGGTATCGATATCAAGCCAGCTGGGTAAGGTATTGATAACTTTTCCGGATTTGCCGGGATAGAGCAGGCGGTCGAGGTCGACGGGGGACAGTTCCGCCGGCAATGGCCAGACCAGGTTAGCTACCGTGAATCGGCCGAGGATATCGTGCACGGTAGTACAGCCTATGCCGAGCGCTGCTGCGATAGTGCGATTCGAGCGACGCTGCTCGAATTTCATACGTAAGACATTAATATAGATGCACATTTCCGTTCTCGCTTTCTTCTTTTTACGTGCCATGCCATGCCCCCGGAAGCTAAAAGTCTCCAGAGTATGGCGGAACAGAAGATGAGCGATCGGACAGAATCGGAATCTCTGATCGGGCGACCGGAATCAGTGATCGGATGAAATCAGAATTAGTGATCGGGTGAAATCGGAATCAGTGATCGGATGTGACCGGAACCAGCACCAGTAACGCACGCTATATTGCTGCCGGCATGCCTGCTCACCAAGCGCACACCTGAGCCGGCGCGGAGCCTGTTTAGAAATTTGTGTATTTGCCTAATTTTGATATGTTCAATCCAACATCAAAAACAGGTTAATTTATGGACGAAAAACAGTTGCAGGCTCTGGCTAACGAACTGGCCAAAAATCTCAAAACCCCTGAAGATCTCAGTCACTTCGATCGGCTGCTGAAAAAAATCAGCGTCGAAGCAGCTCTCAATGCCGAAATGACCCATCACCTCGGCTACGATAAAAATCAGCCTAAACCGGGGACCAACGCCCGCAACGGCTATTCCACAAAAACCGTTACCACTGGCGATGGCCCGCTGGCGCGGCGTACTCCGCGCGATCGTGACGGTTCCTTTGAACCGCAACTGGTGAAGAAGAACCAGACCCGGATTACCGGGATGGATAACCAGATTTTATCGTTGTACGCCAAAGGGATGACCACACGCGAGATCGCCGCCGCGTTCAAAGAGCTGTATGACGCCGATGTCTCGCCGGCGCTGGTCTCAAAGGTCACCGATGCGGTCATGGAGCAGGTTGTCAAATGGCAAAACCGGCCTCTGGATGCAATCTATCCCATTGTTTATCTTGATTGTATCGTTCTAAAAGTCCGGCAGGACAACCGCATCATCAACAAATCTGTGTTCCTGGCGCTGGGCATCAACATCGAAGGCCAGAAAGAGTTGCTAGGTATGTGGCTGGCCGAAAATGAAGGCGCAAAGTTCTGGCTGAACGTGCTGACAGAGCTGAAAAACCGCGGCCTGAACGATATCCTTATTGCCTGCGTAGACGGGCTGAAAGGTTTCCCTTACGCTATTAACGCGGTGTATTCGGAGGCGCGGCTCCAGCTGTGTATCGTGCATATGGTGCGCAACAGCCTGCGGTTCGTCTTCTGGAAGGACTACAAGGCCGTCACCCGCGACCTGAAAGCTATCTATCAGGCCCCTACGGAAGAAGCCGGCTTGCAGGCGCTGGAAGCGTTCTCCAGTGCCTGGGACATCCGCTACCCGCAAATAAGTCGAAGCTGGCAGGCAAACTGGGCCAATCTGGCCACGTTCTTTGCCTACCCAACGGACATCCGCAAGGTGATCTACACGACCAACGCCATCGAGTCGTTAAACAGCGTGATCCGGCATGCCATCAAAAAGCGCAAGATGTTCCCGACCGACGACGCAGTGAAAAAGGTGGTGTGGCTGGCGATACAGGCGGCCTCACAGAAATGGACAATGCCTTTGAGGGACTGGCGCATGGCAATGAGCCACTTTATTATCGAGTTCGGTGACCGCCTGGACGGTCACTTCTGAGAAAAGGCATTTACACAGAATCGTGTACAGGGTCTTTTTGCCCGACATCAACAGGCGGCGAAGATACTCACCGTGACCGCTGCCGGCTTTGGCCTGCTGCTGACCGCCGGCGGCGCATTAACCCTGGCACTGGCCTCACTACTGTGGCCTGTCGCCCTGCTGCGTTATGGCTTTGGCCTGCTGGGCATCAAGGGCAGTGGTGCCTTTTCTCTGCTGTCCAAGGCGATACGGCGTACTGCCACGGCGGGACGTGTGCTTCTGATGGGTGCTCTCCGGCATATTGGCACTGCCATTGTCTGGCTGGGGCACCTGATGTTCGCCAACCCGATCCTGGCGATAATTGGCGTCATCACCGGCGCGGCAGTGCTGATATGGCAAAACTGGGATACTCTGGGGCCCAAATTCAAGGCGCTATGGGAGTCCGTCAGCCAGACGACGCGGGAAAAATGGCAGGCTATCCAGGATTATCTACAAGCGCTGCCCGGACGGTTTAAGGATTTTGGTACTCGTATCATCGATAGCCTGATGGACGGCATCAATGAAAAATGGCAGGCGCTGAAAAGTAAACTGACCTCGCTCACCGACTACCTGCCGGACTGGATGAAGGACAACACCGCCGTGCAGGCGACTGCCGCGCTGCATCCGCTGGCAAACTACGTCGGCGAGCATGACAGGGGTGGGCGCATCCCGGCAGGACACTTTGGTCTGGTGGGCGAAGTCGGCACGGAAATTATCAGTGGCCCGGTCAATGTCACCAGTCGCCGCGCTACCGTCAGCCTGGCCGCCGCCGCTCTGATGATGGGTGGCATGTCGTCCGCCCTTGCTCAGGCGCCGCTGCATCCCTACAGCCTCCCGGCCAGCCATTATCGCGCCCAGCAGGGTACGGCGGCCCCTGCCGGCGGCATGACCCATATCAGCCTTGAGGCGCCCATTCAGATTGTGGCGCAGCCGCACCATAGCCCGCAGGATATCGCGCGGAAGGTGGCCCGCGAGCGCCAGGCACGCGCCCGCGCCCACAGCCGTTTTGAAGACCGCAAGTAAACAACGATGATGATGGCATTAGGCATGTTCGCTTTTATGCTGCACACCGTGCCCTATCAGGAATTTCAGCACCAGATGGCCTGGCGTCACCCGTCCAACAGCCGGATAGGCCGCCGCCCGCAAAGCCAGTTCCTCGGCCCGGATGAAGAAACCGTCACCCTGAGCGGCGTGCTGTTGCCGGAAATCACCGGCGGGCGCATCTCGTTAATGGCGCTACAAAAAATGGCGGAAACCGGTAAAGCCTGGTCGCTGATTGCAGGTAACTGGGCTATCCATGGGATGTTTGTGATTGAAAGCCTGAGCCGCACCAAAAGCGTGTTTTTCTCCGACGGCGCCGCGCGGCGCATAGAATTTACCCTGACGCTCAAGCGCACCGATGAAAACCTCAAAGAGATGTTCGGTGACCTGTCGCAGCAGCTTAACGACCTGAGTGGCACACTTTCCGACACCTTGGACGGGCTGCTATCATGAGCCTGTCGGCCTTGCTTGATAGCACCACCGGCGGCCATACCCCGGACTGGCGGCTGAGCGTCGACGGCATCGATATCACCGGCAACATAGTACACCGCCTGATGTCATTAACCCTGACGGATAACCGGGGCTTTGAGGCGGACCAGCTGGATATTGAACTGGATGACAGCGACCGCCGTCTGCTCCTGCCTCGCCGGGGGGGGGCTAACGTTGCCCTGTCTCTCGGCTGGAAGGAAACCGGGCTGATAAATAAAGGCTCCTTTACCGTCGATGAAATCGAGCACAGCGGTATCCCCGACCGGCTGACGATACGCGCCCGCAGCGCTGATTTTCGCGCCTCGCTCAACGTCCAGCGCGAAGCATCCTACCATAACACCACCCTCGGCGATGTGGTGAAAACGCTAGCCGCCCGGCATAAGCTGACGCCGGTGATGAGTCAGGCGATGGCACACACCAAACTGGCCCACAGCGACCAGAGCCAAGAATCAGACGGCAGCTTCTTAACGCGACTGGCAAGGGAGCATGGCGCGGTGATGGCGGTCAAGCAAGGGAAAATGCTGTTTTTTAAACAGGGGCAGAACCAGACCCTGAGCGGTAAACCCCTTCCGGCACTGACCCTCACCCGCCAGCAGGGCGACAGTCATCAGTTTACACTCACCGACCGTGACGCCTATACCGGCGTGGTGGCGCACTGGCTCAATACCCGCCAGGCCAAACCCGAGACGATCAGAGTCAGACACAAGCGGAAAAAGGCGTCCGCCAACACAGAAAAGCAGGGCGATTATCTGATAGGTAGCGAGGAGAACGTACTGGTTCTGCGCCACACCTACGCCTCAAAGCACAATGCCGAACGGGCGGCCAGAGCGAACTGGGAACGCTTGCAACGCGGCGTCGCCACCTTCTCCATCACTCTGGCACGCGGCCGCGCGGAACTCTCTCCCGAAATGCCGGTCAAGGTCAGCGGCTTTAAACGCGAAATTGACCAGACCGCCTGGACGCTGGTTACCGTGACTCATACGCTGAATAACAGTGGATTTACCACAGCCCTGGAGCTGGAGGTGAAAATCGATGCGCTTGAAATGGAATGAGAAAAACGGAAATGTTATACTGACCGCTACCACCGACCTTAGTCGGGTGCGTGTTGGAGAGCACTCACGCCATGATGCATTGCCCCCTTTGCGGCCAGGCCGCCCATACCCGTACCAACCATTACATTACGACCACCACTAAAGAGCGCTACAATCAATGTACCAACATTAATTGTAGTCACACCTTCATCACGCATGAAACCTTTACCCGCTCCATCTATGTTCCCCGGCAGATAGAACCCGCGCCACCACACCCAGGCCAGAACGGCCAGGGAATGCTACAGTTTGGGTAGCCCACCCTAAAAATCATAAGCGTCTGCGACATTTTCAAAAAAAAGCCCCGGAAACCGGGATCTTTTGGTCAAAGATGGACGTTATCTGGACACTGCGAAATTAAATCCTTTTATTTTCAATGTATTGCCCGTTAATTTAACGCACCGGAAAGAGCGGTTTTGGTTTCGCCAGAGGCGAGGGACAATGCCGACAATCAGTCGTCGTTGCCGCCCAGACCCGCGTTCAGCAGCTCAGCCAGATTGGCAGAAGCTTCATCGGCGGTAATCTGCGGTGCGGCAGGCGCTTCACCCTGCTGACGATGGCGGGCGCGTTCCTGATGATAAGCATAACCGGTACCGGCCGGGATTAACCGTCCGACGATGACGTTTTCCTTCAGGCCGCGCAGTTCATCGCGTTTCCCGGCAACGGCGGCTTCGGTCAGCACGCGCGTGGTTTCCTGGAACGACGCCGCGGAGATAAACGACTCCGTGGCCAGCGAGGCTTTGGTGATACCCAGCAGATCGCGCATGTAGGTCATTTCCACCTTGCCGTCGTTTTCCAACTGACGGTTGGCGATCTTGATGCGCGAGTATTCCGCCTGCTCCCCTTCCAGGAACTCAGAGCTGCCGCTGCTGGCGATCGTCGCTTTACGCAACATCTGACGAACGATAACTTCGATGTGTTTATCGTTGATCTTCACGCCCTGCAGACGGTAGACGTCCTGGACTTCGTTGACGATATAGCGGGTCACCGCATGCACGCCACGCAGACGCAGAATGTCGTGCGGCGATTCCGGACCGTCGGAAATCACATCGCCGCGCTCCACGCGTTCACCTTCAAAGACGTTGAGCTGACGCCATTTCGGGATCATCTCTTCGTAAACGTCGCTGCCGTCCACCGGCGAGATAACCAGGCGGCGTTTGCCTTTGGTTTCTTTACCGAAGGAAACGATACCGCTGATCTCGGCCAGGATCGCCGGTTCTTTCGGACGACGGGCTTCAAACAGATCGGCAACGCGCGGCAGACCACCGGTAATATCCTTGGTCCCGCTGGTTTCCTGCGGCAGACGCGCCAGCGTATCACCGCCGGTGATTTTGGCGCCGTCTTCCAACTGCACGATCGTTTTGCCCGGCAGGAAGTACTGCGCCGGCATGTCGGTACCCGGCAGCAGTACATCATTACCGTTGGCACCCACAATGCTCAGCGCCGGACGCAGATCTTTACCGCCGCCGGTACGCTCGGCGGTATCCAATACCACGATAGAGGACAAACCGGTCAGTTCGTCGGTCTGGCGGGTAATGGTCTGGCCGTCGATCATATCGGTGAAGCGGACGAAACCGTCGACTTCGGTGATAACCGGCATGGTATGCGGATCCCAGTTGGCAACGGTTTCGCCGCCCATGATTTCCGCGCCGTCGCCTTTGGCCATCACGGCGCCATAAGGCACTTTGTAGCTTTCTTTGGTACGGCCGAATTCGTCAATCAGCTTCAGCTCGGTATTACGCGAAGTAATTACCAGCTTGCCGCTGCCGTTAACCACGAACTTGGCGTTGCTGAGACGGATGGTCCCTTTGTTTTTCACCTGAATGCTGGATTCCGCAGCGGCACGGGACGCGGCCCCGCCGATATGGAACGTACGCATGGTCAGCTGGGTACCGGGTTCGCCGATGGACTGTGCGGCGATAACGCCGATGGCTTCGCCCTTGTTCACCAGATGCCCACGCGCCAAATCGCGGCCGTAGCAGTTGGCGCACACGCCGAAATCGGTGTCGCAGGTCACGACCGAACGCACCTTGACGCTGTCCACGGAGTTTTCTTCCAGCACGTCACACCACTGCTCGTTCAACAGGGTATGACGCTCAACCAGAATATCCGTGGTGCCCGGCTTCAGGACATCTTCCGCCGTGACGCGGCCCAGTACGCGCTCGCGCAGGGGCTCTTTCACGTCGCCGCCTTCGATTACCGGCGTCATCACGATACCGGCGAAGGTGTCGCAGTCGTCCTCGGTCACCACCAGATCCTGCGCCACGTCGACCAAGCGACGAGTCAGGTAACCGGAGTTCGCGGTTTTCAGTGCGGTATCCGCCAAACCTTTACGCGCACCGTGGGTGGAGATGAAGTACTGGAGTACGTTCAAACCTTCACGGAAGTTCGCGGTAATCGGCGTCTCGATGATCGAGCCGTCGGGCTTGGCCATCAGACCACGCATACCGGCCAGCTGACGAATCTGCGCCGCCGAACCACGGGCGCCGGAGTCGGCCATCATAAAGATGCTGTTAAACGACACCTGACGTTCTTCCTCGCCGTCGCGGTTAATCACCGCTTCGGTGGACAGATTGTCCATCATCGCCTTGGCGACACGCTCGTTGGCCGCGGCCCAGATATCGATAACCTTGTTATAGCGTTCGCCGGCGGTCACCAGACCCGACTGGAACTGCTCTTGGATCTCGGCGACTTCGGCTTCGGCTTCATCGATGATTTCGGCTTTCTTCGCCGGGATCACCATGTCGTCGATACCGACCGACGAGCCGGAACGGGCAGCGTAGGCGAAACCGGTGTACATGATCTGGTCGGCAAAAATGACGGTCGGCTTCAGACCCAGCACGCGATAGCAGGTATTAAGCATCTTGGAGATGGCTTTTTTACCCAGCACCTGGTTCACCAGCGAGAACGGCAGCCCTTTCGGCACGATCATCCACAGGATAGCGCGGCCGACGGTGGTGTCCACCAGACGGGTGTTCTCCACCCACTCGCCGTTGTCGCGTTTCTCATGCTCGGTGATACGCACTTTAACGCGCGCATGCAGCTCGGCCACGCCGGCGCGGTAGATGCGTTCCGCTTCTTTCGGCCCGGTCAGCACCATGCCTTCGCCTTTGCCGTTGACGCGATCGCGGGTCATGTAGTACAGACCCAGCACCACGTCCTGCGACGGTACGATAATCGGCTCGCCGTTAGCGGGCGACAGGATGTTGTTGGTAGACATCATCAGCGCGCGCGCTTCCAACTGGGCTTCCAGCGTCAGCGGCACGTGTACCGCCATCTGGTCGCCGTCGAAGTCGGCGTTGTACGCCGCACACACCAGCGGGTGCAGCTGAATGGCTTTACCTTCAATCAGTACCGGCTCAAACGCCTGGATGCCCAGACGGTGCAGCGTCGGCGCACGGTTCAGCATGACCGGGTGTTCGCGGATAACCTCGTCCAGGATATCCCAGACCACGGCTTCTTCGCGCTCCACCATTTTCTTGGCGGCTTTGATCGTCGTGGCGAGGCCGCGCAGTTCCAGCTTGCCGTAAATGAACGGCTTAAACAGCTCCAGCGCCATTTTTTTCGGCAGACCGCACTGATGCAGACGCAGGTACGGGCCGACGGTAATAACCGAACGGCCGGAGTAGTCGACGCGTTTACCCAGCAGGTTCTGGCGGAAGCGACCTTGCTTGCCTTTGATCATGTCGGCCAGCGATTTCAGCGGACGCTTGTTGGAGCCGGTAATGGCGCGGCCGCGACGGCCGTTATCCAGCAGCGCATCGACCGCTTCTTGCAGCATACGCTTTTCGTTGCGCACGATGATATCCGGTGCAGCCAGATCCAGCAGGCGCTTCAAGCGGTTATTACGGTTGATCACCCGGCGATACAGATCGTTCAGATCCGACGTTGCAAAGCGGCCGCCGTCCAGCGGAACCAGCGGACGCAGATCCGGCGGCAGCACCGGCAGCACGATCAGGATCATCCATTCCGGTTTGTTGCCGGACTGCACGAAGGCTTCCAGCAGCTTGATGCGCTTGGTCAGCTTTTTGCGCTTGGTTTCAGAGTTGGTTTCTTCCAGCTCTTCGCGCAGCTGCTCGCATTCCTGCTCCAGATCCATATTTTTCAGCAGGGCCTGGATCGCTTCGGCGCCCATTTTGGCGTCAAATTCGTCACCGAACTCTTCCAGCGCGTCCAGATACTGCTCTTCGGTCAGGATCTGACGGCGCTCAAGGTTGGTCATGCCACCTTCAACCACGACATAGGATTCAAAATACAGCACGCGCTCGATATCGCGCAGCGGCATGTCCAGCAGCAGGCCGATACGGGACGGCAGCGATTTCAAAAACCAGATGTGGGCAGTAGGCGAAGCCAGCTCAATATGGCCCATGCGCTCACGACGCACCTTGGTCTGGGTCACTTCAACGCCACACTTCTCACAGATGACGCCGCGGTGTTTCAAACGCTTGTACTTACCGCACAGGCATTCATAGTCTTTTACCGGCCCGAAAATACGCGCGCAGAACAAACCGTCGCGCTCCGGTTTGAAGGTACGGTAGTTAATGGTTTCCGGCTTCTTCACTTCACCGAAAGACCAGGAACGGATCATGTCTGGCGAGGCCAGCGCAATTTTGATCGCATCAAACTCTTCGGTCTTAGTTTGCGCTTTCAGAAACTTAAGTAAATCTTTCACGGATTGGCTCCTGTCGGAGTTGGATCTGTTAGGCGCCTGAAACGCTCAGGCGCCCTTATTACCAGTGCGAATCGCACCCGGGCGGAAAAATCAGTCTTCTTCCAGCTCGATATTGATGCCCAGCGAGCAGATTTCTTTCAACAGAACGTTGAAGGATTCCGGCATACCGGGTTCCATCATGTGATTGCCATCCACGATGTTTTTGTACATCTTGGTGCGACCGTTAACATCGTCCGACTTGACGGTAAGCATTTCCTGCAGGGTGTACGCCGCGCCGTAAGCTTCCAGCGCCCACACTTCCATCTCCCCGAAGCGCTGGCCGCCGAACTGCGCCTTGCCCCCCAGCGGCTGCTGGGTAACCAGGCTGTACGAGCCGGTGGAACGCGCATGCATCTTGTCATCAACCAAATGGTTGAGTTTCATCATGTACATATAACCCACGGTAACCTGGCGCTCGAACTGCTCGCCGGTACGGCCATCGAACAAGGTAATCTGACCGGAGGTCGGCAGGCCGCCGAGCTGCAGCAGCTCCTTGATCTCTTTCTCTTTGGCGCCGTCGAATACCGGCGTGGCGATCGGCATTCCTTTCTTCAGATTCTCCGCCAGACGCAGCACTTCCTCATCCGAGAAGGTGTTGAGATCCACCCTCTGGCGCACATCATCACCCAAATTGTAGGCTTTCTGGATGAACTCGCGCAGTTTGGCCACTTCTTCGTGCTGCTTGAGCATGGCGTTGATCTTGTCGCCGATGCCTTTTGCCGCCATACCCAGATGGGTTTCCAGAATCTGGCCGATGTTCATACGCGACGGTACGCCCAGCGGGTTCAGAACGATATCCACCGGCACGCCGTTTTCATCGTAAGGCATATCTTCGATCGGGTTGATCTTGGAGATAACGCCCTTATTACCGTGACGGCCCGCCATCTTGTCGCCCGGCTGAATCTGACGTTTCACCGCCAGATAGACCTTGACGATTTTCAGCACGCCCGGCGCCAGGTCATCGCCCTGGGTAATTTTACGGCGCTTGGCTTCCAGCTTCTTCTCGAACTCGTGCTTAAGCTCGTCGTACTGCTCGGCCAGCTGCTCAAGCTGATTCTGCTTCTCTTCGTCGGCCAGGCCCAGTTCCAGCCAGCGCTCGCGGGTCAGCTTATCCAGCTTCTCCGCCTCGATGCCGCCAGAGATGAGCACGTCGCGAATACGGGCAAACAGACCGGCTTCAAAGATCTGCAATTCTTCGGTCAGGTCCTTTTTGGCCTGCTTAAGCTGCATTTCCTCGATTTCCAGCGCGCGCTTGTCTTTCTCCACGCCGTCGCGGGTAAATACCTGAACATCGATAATGGTACCGGAAACGCCGTTCGGCACGCGCAGCGACGAGTCTTTCACGTCGGAGGCTTTTTCACCGAAGATGGCGCGCAGCAGTTTCTCTTCCGGCGTCAGCTGGGTTTCGCCTTTCGGCGTCACCTTGCCTACCAGAATATCGCCGCCGGTCACTTCCGCGCCGATATAGACGATGCCGGACTCATCCAGTTTGGAGAGCGCGGCTTCACCCACGTTCGGGATGTCGGCGGTAATTTCCTCAGGCCCCAGCTTGGTGTCGCGGGACACGCACGCCAGTTCCTGGATATGGATAGTGGTGAAACGATCTTCCTGCACCACGCGTTCGGAGATCAACATGGAGTCTTCAAAGTTGTAGCCGTTCCACGGCATGAACGCGATACGCATATTCTGACCCAGCGCCAGCTCACCCAGATCGGTGGACGGACCATCGGCCAGCACGTCGCCGCGCTCAACCGGCTCACCCAGCGAAACGCAAGGCGTCTGGCTGATACAGGTGTTCTGGTTGGAACGGATGTATTTGGTCAGGTTGTAGATATCAATGCCCGCTTCGCCCGGATACATTTCATCCGGATTAACGTTAATCACGATACGGGAGGCGTCCACGTACTGCACCGTTCCGCCGCGTTTCGCCACGGCGGTTACGCCCGAGTCAACGGCAACCGCACGCTCCATACCGGTGCCGACCAGCGGCTTATCGGTACGCAATGTGGGCACCGCCTGACGCTGCATGTTCGCACCCATCAAGGCGCGGTTGGCGTCGTCGTGCTCCAGGAACGGAATCAGTGAGGCGCCGACCGAGACCACCTGCTGGGTGGAAACGTCCATATAGTCAACCTGATCGCGGCTGAACAGGCTCGATTCGCCCTTGCTGCGGCAGGTTACCAGATCATCAACGAAACGACCGTCTTCGCCGAGGTTGGTGTTGACCTGCGCGATAACGAAGTTGCCTTCCTCAATCGCCGACAGATAATGGATCTCGTCGGTAACCACCCCGTCCTGCACGCGGCGATACGGCGTTTCCAGGAAACCATACTCGTTGGTCTGCGCATACACGGACAGCGAGTTGATAAGACCGATGTTCGGCCCTTCCGGGGTTTCAATGGGGCACACGCGCCCGTAATGGGTCGGATGCACGTCGCGCACTTCAAAGCCCGCGCGCTCGCGGGTCAGACCGCCCGGGCCCAGCGCGGAGATACGGCGCTTATGGGTAATCTCCGACAGCGGGTTGTTCTGATCCATGAACTGCGACAGCTGGCTGGAGCCGAAGAACTCTTTCACCGCCGCCGAAATCGGTTTGGCGTTGATCATGTCCTGCGGCATCAGGGTATCCAAATCGCCCAAAGACAGACGCTCTTTCACCGCGCGTTCCACGCGCACCAGGCCAACGCGGAACTGATTTTCCGCCATTTCGCCCACCGAACGGATGCGGCGGTTGCCCAAGTGGTCGATATCGTCGACTTCGCCCTTACCGTTACGGATATCGATGAGCTTCTTCATCACGTCAATGATGTCGTCTTTGCTCAGGATACCGGAACCTTCAATCTCTTCCCGCAGCAGCGAACGGTTGAACTTCATCCGGCCTACCGCGGACAGATCGTAACGATCTTCCGAGAAGAACAGATTTTCAAACAGGTTCTCGGCGGCTTCGCGGGTCGGCGGCTCGCCGGGGCGCATCATGCGGTAGATTTCCACCAGCGCGCTCAGGCGATCGCTGGTCGGATCGACGCGCAGCGTCTCAGAAATATAGGCGCCGTGGTCCAAGTCGTTGGTGAACAGCGTCTCAATACGCTTGTGCCCCGCCTGGCTCAGCTTGGCCAGCAGGTCCAGCGTCAGTTCCATGTTGGCGGGAACAATGATTTCACCGGTGTTTTCATCGATGTAATCTTTTACCACCACCTTGCCGATAATGTATTCGACAGGGATTTCGATCTGCGCGACGCCGTCTTTTTCCAACTGACGAATATGGCGCGCGGTGATGCGGCGGCCTTTTTCGACATAAACGGTGCCGTTGGCCTCGATATCAAACGAGGCGGTTTCACCACGCAAGCGCTCAGGAATAAGTTCCATCTGCAGCTTTTTGTCGTGAATTTCGTAAACCACTTTGTCGAAGAACGTATCCAGGATCTGGCCGGTGCTGTAGTTCAGCGCGCGCAGAATGATGCTCGCCGGCAATTTGCGGCGGCGGTCGATACGGACGAACAAATTGTCTTTCGGGTCGAACTCGAAATCCAACCAGGAGCCGCGGTAAGGAATAATGCGTGCATTATACAGCACCTTACCGGAGGAGTGCGTCTTACCCTTGTCACTGTCGAAAAATACGCCGGGACTGCGGTGCAGCTGGGAAACGATAACACGTTCGGTGCCGTTGATGACAAAGGTACCGTTGTCGGTCATGAGCGGGATTTCGCCCATGTAGACTTCCTGCTCCTTGATGTCTTTTACCGTGCCTTCCGGCGCTTCACGCTCATAAATGATAAGGCGCAGCTTCACGCGCAGCGGTGCGGAAAACGTCACCCCACGGATCTGGCACTCTTTGACATCAAAAACAGGTTCACCCAGACGGTAACTGACATATTGCAGTTCAGAGTTGCCGCTGTAGCTTTGTATGGGGAATACGGAACGGAAAGCCGCTTCCAGACCGTACTGACCTTCCGGATCTCGCTCGATGAACTTCTGAAACGAGTCAAGCTGGATGGATAGGAGATAGGGAACGTCCAAAACCTGCGGACGTTTTCCGAAGTCCTTACGAATGCGTTTTTTTTCGGTATAGGAGTAAACCATAGGGTTCCTCAGCTCGCTGACAAGTCGACCCACCCTGTCCGCCCTACTAGGACAGTACATGCAACACCATTTTCGTGTTCGGAGATTTGCTATCCTCTCCGCAATACCGTTTCTATCACTCTTAAATCATTTCGCTGCACTTTGCTAAACCAGGGAGGCTCGGCAGGCGATGCAGTATATTAAGTCGTCGATAGAAAAAAATATTGTGGTTAATCAGCAGATAAATGATGTGAAACGCTACTGATCCCCTACAGCGCAAAAAGGCTGGTGACCCAAAAGCCACCAGCCATCAGCCTAAATCAGGCTGCAACCTGGAAGGCTAATTTATTTAACCTCAACAGAAGCACCCGCTTCTTCCAGGGCTTTCTTCAGTGCGTCAGCGTCATCTTTGCTTACGCCTTCTTTCAAGGTGGCAGGTGCGGATTCAACCAGGTCTTTGGCTTCTTTCAGGCCCAGACCGGTAGCGCCACGCACAGCTTTGATGACGGCAACTTTGTTCGCGCCGATTGCGCTCAGCACAACGTCAAACTCGGTTTTTTCTTCAACGGCTTCAGCCGGGCCACCCGCAGCAACGGCAACGGCGGCAGCGGCGGAAACGCCGAATTTTTCTTCCATCATGGAGATCAGTTCAACCACGTCCATTACGGACATTTCGGCAACCACGTCCAGAATTTGTTCTTTAGTGATAGACATAACAAGTGTTCCTAAAATTCAGAAAGTGTGTATACGTTTGCAATTGCTTCAGAATAGAGCCGGCGATTATGCCGCTTCTTTCTGATCGCGCAGTGCGGCCGCCAGCGTGCGAACCAATTTGCCTGCAGAGGCTTCTTTCATGGCCGACATCAGGCGGGCGATTGCTTCTTCGTAAGTAGGCAGAGTTGCCAGGCGGTCGATCTGCGACGCCGGGATAACTTCGCCTTCAAAGGCTGCGGCTTTGACTTCAAAATTGGCATTGTCTTTGGCAAAAGCCTTGAACAAACGAGCGGCTGCGCCCGGGTGTTCGTTAGAAAATGCAATCAGGGTCGGACCGACAAACGTGTCTTTCAGGCACTCAAAAGGAGTGCCTTCAACGACGCGGCGCATCAGCGTGTTGCGAACAACGCGCATGTAAACACCGGCTTCACGACCTGCTTTACGCAGTTCAGTCATTTTATCTACCGTCACGCCGCGAGAATCCGCGACAACGGCAGACAGCGCGCCTTTGGCTACTTCGCTGACTTCAGCAACAATCGCTTGTTTGTCTTGAAGATTTAATGCCATTAGCTTGTGCTCCTGGATTTAGCCGGGGAAAATCCCCGGAACTCACTTCACATACCGTCACAGTGACGGTAAGCGTCGACATACGGTGAGCAGAATCCAGCAAACGAATATATTATTCAGGCTCTGTCACCGTCTACGCAGGAAAATTAAGTGCTGTGACACACACCTGCGGTCTTGGACGGAGGCTTGGATAGGCCAAGCTCCAACCGAAAAAATCTTGGCGTTGCGCCCGCGGTCAAAAGGAAACCACTCCGGCGAAACTTCGGGCGTTGGATTCTAGACAAATCCAACGCCCGCGTAAAGCAATAATTAAGCGGTCGCCGTGGACAGGCCGCTTTGATCGATTGCTACACCTGCGCCCATGGTGGTAGACAGGCTGACTTTCTTGATATAAACGCCCTTGGCCTGCGTCGGTTTGGCTTTTTTCAGCGCAACCAGCAAAGCTTCCAGGTTTTCTTTCAATTTGTCAGACTCAAAGTCCACTTTACCGATGGTGGTGTGGATGATGCCGTTTTTGTCGTTGCGATAGCGCACCTGACCGGCTTTGGCGTTTTTAACCGCTTCAGCGACGTTCGGGGTAACGGTGCCGACTTTCGGGTTCGGCATCAGGCCGCGCGGACCGAGGATCTGGCCCAGCTGGCCGACAACGCGCATCGCGTCCGGAGAAGCGATAACCACGTCGAAGTTGAACTCGCCTTTTTTGATCTGGTCAGCCAGATCGTCCATGCCCACCAGATCCGCGCCGGCGGCTTTTGCCGCTTCGGCGTTGGCACCCTGGGTGAACACGGCAACGCGAACGCTGCGGCCGGTGCCGTGCGGCAGCACGGTGGCGCCGCGGACGTTCTGATCGGATTTACGTGCATCAATGCCCAGATTAACGGCAACGTCGATGCTTTCAACGAACTTGGCAGTGGCCAGCTCTTTCAGCAGCGCTACGGCTTCGCTGATGTCGTACTGTTTGGTGGAATCAATTTTGTCGCGGATGACGCGCATGCGCTTGGTCAGTTTAGCCATTTCTTAATCCTCCACTACCAGGCCCATGGAACACGCGGTACCCGCAATGGAGCGGGACATCGCTTCCACATCGGCACCGGTCATATCAGCCGCTTTGGTTTCCGCGATTTCACGGACCTGAGCGCTGGTCACTTTACCGACTTTTTCTTTATTCGGCTTACCGGAACCGGATTTGATGCCCGCGGCTTTTTTCAGCAGCACGGCGGCCGGCGGCGTCTTGGTAACGAAAGTGAAAGAACGGTCGGAATACACGGTAATAACAACCGGAATCGGCAACCCTTTTTCAATGCTTTCGGTTTTGGCATTGAAGGCTTTGCAGAATTCCATGATGTTAACGCCCTGCTGACCCAGGGCCGGACCTACCGGCGGACTCGGGTTTGCCATGCCTGCAGCAACCTGCAGTTTGACATAGGCTTGTACTTTCTTGGCCATGTTGATTTCCTCTAATGGGTGATAGCGCCGATTAAGGCTCCCCGTGAATAAGCGTTTACGCGTTCAATGACGCATAAACATAAAAAAGAAAGGCGCGAAATCTTAGATTAATTTCGCGCCCCGAGCAAGCAAAAATGTGTTAGGCGACTCAGCCTTTCTCGACCTGACCGAAGTCCAGCTCCACCGGCGTGGCGCGACCAAAGATCGACACCGACACCTTCAGGCGGCTTTTCTCGTAGTCCACCTCTTCCACCACGCCGTTGAAGTCGGCGAAGGGACCATCGTTGACGCGAACCAGCTCGCCCGGCTCGAAAAGAGTTTTCGGCCGCGGCTTGTCGCCGACCTGCTGCAGGCGGTTCATGATGGCATCGACTTCTTTGTCGCTGATAGGCGCAGGACGATCCGAGGTGCCGCCGATGAAGCCCATGACGCGCGGTACGCTGCGCACCAGATGCCAGCTGGCGTCGTTCATCACCATCTGCACCAGGACGTAGCCCGGGAAGAATTTACGTTCGCTTTTGCGACGCTGGCCGCCGCGAATTTCAACCACCTCTTCCGTTGGCACCATCACTTCGCCAAACAGCTCTTCCATATCATGAAGTTTGATATGTTCGCGGAGGGACTGCGCTACGCGTCCCTCAAAACCGGAAAACGCCTGAACGACGTACCAGCGTTTTTTTGGAGCTTCGGACATCTTAGAACCTCAGGCCAGTAATAAACGATACCACACGGACCAGAATGCCATCCAGTCCCCACAGAATCAGTGACATCACGGCGGTCACCGCGGCGACGATCAACGTGGTATGTAACGTTTCCTGGCGGGTCGGCCAAATCACTTTACGTACTTCGGTACGCGCTTCACGCGCAAACGCAACCGTGGACTTGCCTTTGGCAGTCATCATGGCCACACCGCCTGCGATAGCGATAATAAGCACGACAGCCAGCGCTCGCAGGGGTAAGTTGTAATCGCGGTAAAAATAGTTACCGACGATAGCCACAACCAACAGAATCGCGACGACTAACCACTTAACCACTTCCAGGCCGCGCCCGCTTCCTTGAGCTTCGGTATTCGCACTCATAAAAAACCTGTCACATAGGATTCAGACAAACAACTTATCAGCCCCGTAAAGATTGAGGCTACCAACCGAAGCATGCTCTGAATTAGCAACAAAACCTCGACGTTTTACGCCGCAGAACAAGAGCCCATCTCACCAATGATTATGACTTAAAATCGCTGATGAGATAGGTTCTCTGTCCCAGCGTAGAAAAAGGGCGTCAAATGATGCCCTTTAACCGCATGTCGCGTCAAATGGTTATTCGACAAATGTCGGCATTTGCCGACTTAAGCGATAACTTTGGCAACAACGCCGGCGCCAACGGTACGGCCGCCTTCGCGAATAGCGAAACGCAGACCGTCGTCCATGGCGATCGGGGCAATCAGGTTAACAACCATCTTGATGTTGTCGCCAGGCATCACCATTTCAACGCCTTCCGGCAGTTCGATAGTACCGGTCACGTCAGTGGTACGGAAATAGAACTGCGGACGGTAGCCTTTGAAGAACGGCGTGTGGCGGCCGCCTTCGTCTTTGCTCAGAATATACACTTCCGATTCAAACTGGGTGTGCGGCTTGATCGAGCCCGGTTTGGCCAGAACCTGACCACGCTCGACGTCGTCACGCTTGGTGCCGCGCAGCAGCACGCCAACGTTCTCACCGGCACGGCCTTCGTCCAGCAGTTTACGGAACATTTCAACGCCGGTGCAGATGGTTTTGGTGGTGTCTTTGATGCCGACGATTTCCACTTCTTCACCCACTTTGACGATGCCGCGCTCTACACGACCGGTTACCACGGTGCCGCGGCCGGAGATGGAGAATACGTCTTCGATCGGCAGCAGGAACGGCTTGTCGATGGCGCGTTCCGGTTCCGGAATGTAGCTGTCCAGCGCTTCCGCCAGTTCAATGATTTTCTGCGTCCAGGCTTCGTCGCCTTCCAGCGCTTTCAGCGCGGAACCGCGGATAACCGGCGTGTCATCGCCCGGGAAGTCGTACTGCGACAGCAGTTCACGCACTTCCATTTCCACCAGTTCCAGCAGCTCTTCGTCATCAACCATGTCGCATTTGTTCATGAACACGATGATGTAAGGTACGCCAACCTGGCGACCCAGCAAGATGTGCTCGCGGGTCTGCGGCATCGGACCGTCGATAGCGGCAACAACCAGGATCGCGCCGTCCATCTGGGCCGCGCCGGTGATCATGTTTTTCACATAGTCGGCGTGCCCCGGGCAGTCTACGTGCGCGTAGTGGCGGGTCGGGGTATCGTATTCAACGTGCGAAGTGTTGATGGTGATACCACGAGCCTTTTCTTCTGGCGCGTTGTCGATCTGATCGAACGCGCGCGCGCTGCCGCCGTAGGCCTTGGCCAGAACGGTGGTGATGGCGGCGGTCAGGGTCGTTTTACCATGGTCAACGTGGCCGATAGTACCGACGTTAACGTGTGGTTTTGTGCGTTGAAACTTTTCTTTAGACATCGATTGTCCCTCTAAGACACGAATATATCGGTGGTATCACCACATCAACCAGGCGAAATGCCTGCTGAATTTTTTCTTACAGAAAGTGAATCAGGAGGGAGACTAGACGTGGTGCTGATAGGCAGATTCGAACTGCCGACCTCACCCTTACCAAGGGTGCGCTCTACCAACTGAGCTATATCAGCACATTGGAGCGGGCAGTGGGAATCGAACCCACATCATCAGCTTGGAAGGCTGAGGTAATAGCCATTATACGATGCCCGCATCTTGGAACTCGGCTACCTGATATTTCTGTAGATTATAGTATGATGCATGGGTTCAGGACCGATGCTGCGCATCGTTGTCTCGCTGTGCTCGGCCCGAACCTTGGTCGAAGGTTCTCACCTTCCCCCTACTGCGCCATGTTGCTCCGCAGCCGGGTGTGTATCGTGCTCGATACGAATTTGGTGGTGGGGGAAGGATTCGAACCTTCGAAGTCTGTGACGGCAGATTTACAGTCTGCTCCCTTTGGCCGCTCGGGAACCCCACCAGATTTTTTTGGTGCCGGCAGAAGGAGTCGAACCCTCGACCTACTGATTACAAGTCAGTTGCTCTACCAACTGAGCTATGCCGGCATCAAGTGCTGCGCATTCTAGGTAGAGCGGACGACCTATGCAACAAAAAAATCGCGTAAATCGCACTTTCGCTCAGAAATTACCCAATTTCACAACACGGCGCGCAAAATTGGTTATTATTCATGCTCGAAGCAGTGAAATATCACGCTTTGGCCGGCATAGTAGCACTGTCGGCGTAACGGGTACAGCCCCGGCATAGCCCCGTTTATCCCTCCCTGACCGCACATCGGCGATGGGAAGGTGGCGGCACCGGTCGAGGATCCCCCGTCAGGTTCACAATTCCTCCCCAGCGGCAGAAAAAACACTCTACGATAGGGGCGAAGCTGTCTATACTATGCAGCTTGTTTTCTTTCCGGGTTAGCGTCCTGCGTCCTGAATAGACTGTGCAACGGGCTGGCTCACGTTATGATTAAAGCTGTGCAATATCCCCCCACGCCATATCTGCAATTCAGCCGCAAACAGTGGGCCGCGTTGCGTAATTCCGTGCCGCTGACGCTCACCGAGGCGGAAATCGTCAAGCTGAAGGGGATTAATGAAGATCTCTCCCTTGATGAAGTGGTGGAGATTTACCTGCCGCTGTCTCGTCTGCTCAACTTTTATATTAGTTCCAATCTGCGTCGCCAGGCGGTGCTGGAGCAGTTTCTCGGTACCGACGGCCAGCGGATACCCTATATCATCGGTATCGCCGGTAG